>JASHQF010000122.1 GCA_030037695.1 Thermoplasmata archaeon | reverse complement strand
GCGCACCGTACGGCTGATCGTCCGGGCCTCGTCGGTCGAGGCGGCCCGGGCCGAGATCGACCGGCTCCTCGCCGCCGTCCGGGCGGTCGAGCGTCCCGGGGGCGCGTAGCCCCGGCGACGGCGAGGTCGCCCGATGGCCGAGGCCGGACCGTCCGGCGACGGGGCGACGCTCGGGCTCCCGGCCGGTCGGTACGCCGCCGGCGTCGTCCTCACGATCGTCGCGGTGCTGAGCCAGTACTTCGTCCCCGAGCTGTGGCCCGCGACCCTCACCGTCTACGGCAACCTCGGGGGCGATGTCCTGGTCGTCTACGGCGTGCCGATCGCCGCGTTCACGGCGCTGGTCGGGGTCGCCCCGCTGCGCCGGTGGAGGGCGTCGCTCGGCACGGCCGCGTGGGAGGGGCTCCGCTGGTACGGCCTCCTGTCGCTCCTCGGGCTGGCGGTCGTCCTCGGCCTCACGATCGTCTACGAGGCGGTCGATCCGGCCGCCCTGAAGCTCCTCAGCCGCCTCAATCCCGTCGCCCGGGCGGCGCTCGGCGACCCGTGGTTCTACGTGGCGTTCTCGTTCCCGGCGGGGGCGTGCGAGGAGGTGATCTTCCGCGGGTGGTGGTTCGGGGCCTGGCGGACCCGCGGCCGCGGGTGGATCGGACCGGCCGCCTGGACCAGCGCGGTGTTCGCGGCGGTCCACGTCTACTACGGTACGACGTACGGCGTCGCGGCCCCGCTGATCTACCCCGTCCTTTTCCTGCTCGGGTTCGCGTTCGCCGCCACGTACGAGTTCTCGGGCGGGAACCTCCTCGTGCCGGCGTTGCTCCACGGGGGGTACGACGCGTCGGCGTTCCTCTCGCTCGTCTCCGAGGAGGCGGGCCTGCTCGCCCGGTACATCCCGGTCCTGGTCGGGGCGGTGATCGGGCTCGTCGTCTACCTGCGTCCGGCCGCTCGCCCCCCGGGTCCCGGCGGGACGCCCGGGTTCCCCGCGCCGCCCACGACGTAACGGGGGCGCGGACGGGCCTCCCCGCCGCCGCGCCCGTCAGCATGAAGAGGCGGCCCCTCTCCCCCGGCCCGTGGCGCTCTCCGACCCCGAGCTTCGCGCGATCCTCGAGCGGGCCCGCACGATCGCGGTCGTCGGGCTCTCCGACAAACCGGAGCGGGACTCGAACGAGGTCGCCCGGTACCTGATCGAGCAGGGGTACCGGATCGTGCCGGTGAACCCCCAGCTCACCTCGGTCCTGGGGGCGACCTCGTACCCGTCCGTCGCGGCGATCCCACCCGACGTCGCGATCGACGTCGTCGACGTGTTCCGGCGGAGCGACCAGGTCCCCCCGATCGTGGACGAGGCGATCGCCCGCGGGGTCCCCGTGGTCTGGATGCAGCTCGGGGTCCGCCACGCCGAGGCGGCCGCGAAGGCCCGCGCTCGGGGGGTCACCGTGCTCGAGGACCTGTGCATCATGCAGCAGCACCGACGCCTGAGGATCCCTCCACGCCCGAGGCCGTGAGCGCGACGGCGCTGCCGAGTCCGGCGACCGCTCCGGCGCCGCCGCGCGCTCCCCGGGCGCTCGTCGACCGCGGGTTCGTCCGACGGGACGCCGTCCGCGCCGACCGGTGGCGCCTGAAGGGGACGGCGAAGATCCTGGGACCGATCGAGGTCGGCAGCGCCGACATCGACGGGACCCTGGTCGCCGCGGGAGGGATCGCCGCCGGAGCGTGGCGGTCGCGCGGGTCCTTGGACATCGCCGGTCCGATCGACGTGCGCGACGCGCTCCGCACCGACGGCTCGTTCGTCGCCCGGTCGTCGGTCCGTGCCGGGGAGGGGGAGCTCCGGGGGACGGTCCGGCTGGACGCCGGCGCGGAGGCGGTCCGACGTCTCGCGATCCAGGGGACCCTGCGCGCCACCTCCCTGCAGGCGGGCGAGCTCCGTCTCGGGGGGTCCGCGGACGTCGCCGGCACGGTCCGGGCGAACACGTTCGTGGCGTCGTTCGGAGGGGACGCCCACCTGGGCGCGATCGAGGCCCGGGACGTCCTCCTCCACGGGCACCGGGAGAACGTCCTCGATCGGGCGCTCCTGCGGCGGACCGAGCTCTCGGTCGACCGCATCGAGGCCGACCGGGTCGAGCTGGTGGCGGCCGAGGTAGAGTTCGTCCGGGCCCCGGAGATCGTCCTCGGTCCCGCGGCCCACGTACGCCGGCTCGAGGGCGCGGTCGTCCGGGCCCACCCCACGAGCCGGGTCGGTCCGGAGTCCCGGGCGCCGCTGCCGGCGGGTCTCCGGCGCTAGGCGGCGACGTCCGCCCGCGGCCCTATATGCCCGCCGGGGCGTCGCGCCGCCGCATGGCCGCCGAGGGAACGGGGACGCCCACCGGCCTCGACGTACAGCGGCGGGTCCTCGCGTACTGGGACGCGACGGGCGTGCCCGCCCGGGCGCTGGCCGGGACGGCCGACGGCCCCGTCTTCCGGTTCACGGAGGGGCCCCCGACCGCGAACGGGCCGCCGCACCTCGGGCACCTGGTCGGTCGCGTCGTCAAGGACCTCCAGCTCCGCTACCGACGGATGCGGGGGTACCGCCTCGTGAGCCCGATGGCCGGCTGGGATTGCCACGGGCTCGCCGTCGAGCTCGAGATCGAGAAGCGGCACGGCCTGCGCTCCCACCACGACATCGAGGCCTACGGCGTCGAGAAGTTCTGCGATGAGTGCCGGGCGGACACGCTCCGGGTCGCTTCGCTCTGGCAGGAGATGAGCCGGCAGATCGGCTACTGGCTCGACTACGACCACGCCTACCGGACGATGGACCCGCCGTACGTCGAGAGCGTCTGGTGGTCGCTGAAGACGCTGTTCGATCGAGGGCTCTTGGAGCGGGGGCATTACGTGCTGCCGTACTGCCCGCGCTGCGAGACGTCCCTCTCGTCGCACGAGGTGGCGCAGGGGTACCGCGAGGCGACCGATCCCTCCGTGACGATCCGCCTGCCGCTCGTCGGGAGCTCCCCCCGCCGGGAGCTCCTCGTCTGGACGACGACCCCCTGGACGCTCCCGGCCAACCTCCTCGTCGCCGCCCGGCGCGGCCTCGCGTACGCGGTGGTACGGGCCGGCGATGGGACGGAGCTCGTCCTCGCGGCGGACGCCGTCGCCCGCTACTTCCCCGAGGGCGCCGAGGTCGTCGAGCGGCTGGAGGGGTCGACGCTGGAAGGGCGCACCTACACGCCTCCGTTCGACACGCCGGGCCCCGGCGCCGGGCGCTACCGTGTCGTGCTGGACGACTTCGTCACCACCGAGGAGGGGACCGGCCTCGTCCACATCGCCCCCAGCTTCGGCCCGGACGACCTCAGGATCGGGGCCCGGGAGCGGGTCGGTACGTACGACCCGCTCGATCCGCGGGGCCGGTTCACCGAGGCGGTCCCGCTCGTGCGCGGGATCGGGTTCAAGGCGGCGGATCCCGCGCTCCTCAAGGACCTCGAGGCGCGAGGCCGGCTGTACCGGGCGGAGACGATCCGCCACACGTACCCGTTCTGCTACCGGTGCGACACGCCGCTCCTCTACCGGGCGATCGACTCCTGGTTCGTGCGCACCTCGCGGGTCACCGAGCGCCTGGTGGCGCTCAACGGCGGGGTCGACTGGGTCCCGCCGTACCTCCGGGACGGTCGCTTCGGCAACTTCCTCACCGAGGCGAAGGACTGGGCGCTCTCCCGCAGCCGGTACTGGGGCACCCCGCTACCGATCTGGCGTTGCCGGAACGGTCACGACACCTGCGTCGGGAGCTTCGCCGAGCTCGCCGAGCGCCTCGGGACCCCCCTCCCGACGCCGTTCGACCCGCACCGCGTGGGGCTCGACCGCCTCGCGCTCCGGTGCGGCCGGTGCGGGGAGACGACCGAACGCGAGCCGTACACGATCGACGCCTGGTACGACAGCGGGGCCGCGCCGTTCGCGCAGTTCCACTACCCGTTCGAGCCGGGACCGTTCGACCCGGCCGCGCCGCTCGACTACATCGCCGAGGGCCTCGACCAGACCCGGGGATGGTTCTACTCGCTCCTCGTCCTCGCTACCACGCTGTTCGACCGGCCCGCGTACCGGGCCTGCCTCACCACCGGCCTCGTCCTCGACGCCGAGGGCCGGAAGATGTCGAAGTCGAGGGGGAACGCGCTCGACCCGCTCGCGCTGCTCGGGCGCCTCGGGGGCGACGCGCTCCGCTGGACGTTCCTCGCGATCGATTTCACGGAGCCGATGCGCCTATCGGAGGCCGGGATCGAGGCGGCCGCGGGGCGCACCCTCGGGACGCTCCGGAACGTCGTCACGTTCTACGGGGGAGCGGGCGTCCGGACGTCACCGGACCCGACGGCGTCCGGCCCCCCGAGCTCCCCGTCCGTGCTCGACCGATGGCTCCTCTCCCGCCTCGAGGGGACCCGCGTCGCGGTCGAGCGGGCGCTCGAGCGGTACGACCCGCGCCCGGCGGCGACGGCGGTCGCCACGTTCGTCGACGATCTCTCGGCGTGGTACCTTCGGCGGTCCCGGCCGAGGTTCCGGCCGGAGGCGGACGCCGAGGACCGACGTCGCGCCGAAGCGACCCTCGGCTACGCGCTGCTCGGGTTCGCGAGGACGATCGCCCCGCTCCTGCCGACCACGTCGGAGTGGATCCAGCAGGAAGTCGGCGGCGGGGGGTTCCTCGCGGCCGATCGCTCGGTCCACCTGCTCCCCTGGCCCGGGACGCTCGCCCAGCCGCTCCCCGCGATCGAGGAGGGGATGGCCGAGCTCCGCGACCTGGTCGAGATCGGGAGGGAACTGCGCCAGCGTGCCGGGGTGAAGGCGCGGGTCCCTCTCCCGGAGCTCGTGGTCTTCGGGGTCGGGGACGCCGGACCCGGCGGGTTGGGGGCCGAGGGGGAGCTCCTCCTCGCGGGCGAGCTCAACGTCCGTCGGGTGAGGCGCGCGGCCTCCGAGGAACGGGCCCGGTACGGGGAGGACGACTGGGTGGTCCGGGAGGAGGACGGCCGGCCCCGCGCCGCCCTCTCCCGTCGACCGACGGAGGAGCTGCGCGACGAGGGGCTCGCCCGGGAGGTCGCGCGGAGGCTCCAGCAGCGGCGCAAGGAGCTCGGCCTGCGCTACGGGGAGACGGTCGCGATTGAGCTCGCCCTCTCGGCCGAGCTCGAGCGGGCGCTCGCCCCTCGGCGGGAGGCGCTCGCCCGGGAACTGGGGGCGGAGCCGCTCACGCTGACGGCGGGGGCCCTCGCGGCGGGGCCCGAGGTCGGGACGTGGGAGTTCGAGGGCCACCGCTTCTCGGCGCGGGTCCACCGTCCGACGGTCCCGCGGCCGGGCGGAGCCTGACGACCTCGCCCGCGGGCGACGCTTCCGCGAACACCTCCGCCTCGAACCGAAGGACACGGACGGCCCGCGACCGCCAGGCGCTGGGGGGGAGCCCGGCCTTCTCGCACGTCGCGGCGAGGAACTCCTCGGTCGACCACCCCTCCTCGGCCGCGACCTGGGGGAGCAGCAGGCCCGACCCCTGGGGGGCGTCGACGATCAGCCCGTGCCGGCCCGGTTCGATCTCGGTGAGGAGCGGACCGGTGGCGTCCGACGGCACCGGCTCGGGGACGGTCAGCAGCGAGACCTCGACCCGGAGCGAGGCGACCTCGCGGGCCTCGAGCGGGGGGAACCTCGGGTCGTGGACCGCCGCCCCGCGCGCCGCTTCGACGAGCGCCGTGCGCAGGGGGAGCATCGGGCGCGGGTAGCCGATGCATCCGCGAAGATGGTCCCCGGGCTCGATCTTGAGGGTCACGAACACGCCCCGGGGCTGGTCGAACCACGCCGGCAGGGGCCCGACCGGGACGGTGCGGGCGGGGCGGGCGGTCGCGGTGACGGCGGCGAGCCGGGCGACCCCGACGGCCAGCGCTCCGTCCGCGTCCCCGACCACGACCGCTCGCAGGCCCCGACGTAAGGAAAGGCTCTTCGCGCCCGGGCTGGCGGAGCTTTATACCGCGGCTTCGTCCCCGCCGCTCCGATGCCGTTCCCCGAGGCGGTCGAGCGCCTGCTCAACAAGAAGATCTGCATGAACTGCTCCGCGCGCAACCCGCCGCGGGCGGTCCAGTGCCGGCGCTGCGGCTACAAGGGGCTCCGGGTGAAGTCGCGCGAGCGCTCGGGCAAGACCCAGTAGGGTGCCCGTAGCGCCGCCTACGGGACGTCGCCCGGCACCGGCTTCTGCGCGGCGCGCTCGCTCGAGTCGCGGCGGAGATCGCGCGCGACCTCGAGGCGCTTGCGCGCGAGGAACCAGAGGTTCCCGAGACCGTCGCGCCAGCTCTGCAGCTTCGGCGGGCCCCAGCGTTCGCCGTAGGCGATCGGGACCTCGGCGAACCGGCCGCCCCGGAGCAGGACCTCGAGCTTCAGCTCCTCGCTGAGCGCCATCCCGTCCTGGCCGAGCCGGACCCGATCGAGCACTTCCCGCCGGAACACCCAGAAGCCGCTCTGGCTGTCCGCGATCGTCCCTCCGGCGACCCCGCGCAGGAACCGGTGGTACAGGAGGCGGACGGAGCCGTTGAGCACCCAGTTGCCGATCCGGTGCTCCGTCGTCATCGATCGGCGGTCGACGTACGCCATCCGGTTGCCCGAGAGGAAGTCGAGCGGGGCGCCGAGCAGGTCCCGGACGAGCTCGGGGATCCGCTCCACCGGGTACGTCGCGTCGCCGTCCGCGGTGGCGATCACCTCCCCTCGCGCCGCGGCGAACCCGGTCCGGTACGCCCGTCCGTAGCCCCGCCGACGCTCGACGACGACCCGGGCCCCCTCGCGGGCCGCGATCTCCCCCGTGCCGTCGGTCGAGCCCCCGTCGATCACGAGGACCTCCCAGTCGATCGGTCGGTCGGCCAGGATCGTCCGGTTCGCCGCCTCCGCGGCGGCCCGGAACGTCCGGAGGACGTGCGCGATCGAGGCGGCCTCGTTGAGCGTGGGGATGACGAGGCTCCCGCGCATAGGGGCCGGGTCGGAGACCGCCGCCCCCTTAAGGGGCGCGGGCGCTAAAGCCGATCACGACCCGGACCTCCCGAGCCCCCCGGCGTTCCCGACGGTGGGGGAGCTTTCCCACGACCGCCGACACCGGGATCTGGGCGACGGCGCCGACCGCCGCCGGACTGCTCGAGGCGCTCGCCCTCGGGCTGTACGCGCTCGGCACCGAGCTCGCCCGCGTCCGGCCCCGGTCGGAGCGGACCGTCCGGGTGACCGCGGTCGACCTGCCGGGGCTCGCGGTCGCGCTGCTGAACGAGCTCCTCGCCCTCGAGGAGACGGAGGGGTTCTACGGGCGGACGGTCGAGGTGCGGCTTCGCGGGCGCCCGCCGTCGGCGGCCGAGGCGGTCGTCCGCGGCGAGCCGTTCGACGCGGCGCGTCACCGCCTGCGGGAGACGGTGAAGGCGGTCACCTTCCACGGCCTCGTCGTCGACCCTGCGCGCGGTCGGGCCCGGGTGATCGTCGA
>JASHQF010000121.1 GCA_030037695.1 Thermoplasmata archaeon | reverse complement strand
TGGCTCCTCGCCTACCGACAGTACCTCGACCGCGTGGAGAAGGTCTGCCTCTCCCACCGACTCAAGGCCACCGACTGGGAGAATTCGAGGATCCTGCACGGCGACCTCGGCCGGATCCTGGCGAAATTGCGGCGCGAGAAGGGCGGGAACATCATGCTGGAAGGGGGTCCCGCGGTGGTCCGCGAATGCCTCCGCCGGGATCTCGCCGACGACTACTGGTTCTTCGTCATGCCCGTCGTGTACGGAAAGGGTCCCCGCTACTGGGGTCCGATGGGCGCCCAGTGCACGCTGAAGCTGCTCGAGACGAAACCCGGTGAGGACCGGGAGATCCTCCTCCACTACGAGGCGGTCCGGTAGGCCGAGCTCGCGCCAGGATCGGTTCGGAGCACGTCCCGCGGCCAACGCCCCGAGGCCCGGCCCGTTCGGCCCTCTCCGGCCCCAGAGCTCGGGCGTGAGCGCCGGCCGACGGCCGGGGGAGTCTACCCGCCCCGTACGAGACGCTAAGGTGGATGCTCCCGGGACGGCCGGCCCAACTTTCGTCGGGGGAGGGCGTGGTCGCAGGCCCACCGGTTCAGTTGGGCGGGACGACCGGGTCCGTGGGCGAGATCTCCGAGGCCGGGGGAGTCCGACCGAAGCCGATCTCCTCGATGTGCTTCCAGCGGTAAACGGCGATGGAGACGGCCCAACTGCCCACGAACAGCAGGATGATGAGGATCCCGCACCAGCCCCAGATCTCGATCCCGTCCGGTCCGTTCGAGTTGTTCAACCAGTTCATCGTGCTCCAGAACCCCAGCGGTCCACCCGAGAGGCTGAGTTCCGAAGCGAGCACCCCCAGCAGCTCGATGGTGCCGATCACCACGGCGACGATGACCGAGATCACGGTCATGGTGAGATTGTAGTAGACCTTGCGGATCGGCCGCATGAACGCCCAGCCGTAGGCGAAGCGCATCCCGAAGCCGTCGGTGGTGTCGGTCAGGACCATCCCGCACGTGAACATGAACGGCAACACCATCACCATCCAGAGCGGGAAGTGGACCGCGGCGGTGGCGGTGGTGACCGTGATCGCGATCAGGGCGACCTCCGAGGCCGTGTCGAAGCCGAGCCCGAAGAGGACGCCGATCGGGTAGATCTGCCACGGTTCGTTCACGAACCGGAACAGCTTGCCGAAGTAGCGGTTCATGAAGCCGCGCTTCAACAGGGCGTCGTCCAGTTTCTTCTGGTCGAGCTCCCCCGAGCGGAGGGCCCGGAAGATCAGGTAGATCTCCCAGAAGATCAGGAAGTTGATCAGCGCGATGACGTAGAGGAACGCCCCCGAGATGAACGTGCCGAGGACCGCCCCGTCGGCCTCGAAGGCGGGAAGGTTGTTGGCGATGAACCGGGTGGCGATCACCAGCACCCCGATCATCGCCACGACGATCGTGGAGTGACCGAGCGAGAACCAGGTTCCGACGGTCGTCGGGCGCTTGTCCTGCTGCAGCAACTTCCGCGTCGTGTTGTCGATCGCGCAGATGTGGTCGGCGTCGACACCGTGGCGCAGCCCGAGCGTGTACGCCAGGATGCCCAAGGCCCAAAAGATAGGGAACTGGCCGCCGATCCAGAACGTGGCGTAGATGCCGAACGCCGTGGCCGCCGCGAGGCACCCGTAGATGAGCAGGACCTTGATCCATTCCGCCCGCGACAGGGCGATCGGGTTGCGGACCTCCGTGAGCGGATTCCCCAACTCCGCCGAAGGCAGGGACACGGCCCGGCCACCGTCATCGCCGATTTAAGGTGTTGTGACCGTTCCCAGGAACGTAATACTTCGAAGGATCGTAGCGCCCACCCGCACGGGCGCCCCGGCCGGCGCGACGGGCGGTCCTACGCGGGGCGGTGCGGGAAGGGCCGGCGGGAGATCGGGGCGATCCGCGGTCTCAGGCGCTCGGCGGGGCAACGCCCGGGCTGGACCGCGCCATGGGGAGCAGTACCGCACCTTCCGAGGGGACACTGGCGCTGACACCCACGACGCTTCGGGCGACGGCCCTCGGCAGGGGCGTCGGGGCCCCGGCGCGTCGGGGCCGGGTCTCGGCACGGCCCATCCAGCGGCGGACGGTGTGCCGGATGTCGGAGATGTACAGGTTGTCGTACGGGCACTCCTCGATGCAGTCGCCTACTCCGCAGCATTTCGTGCTGCGGAACTCGCCGGTCTGGCGGAAATGCCCGACCATGTCGGTGAGGCCCACGGGACACCCCTTGGCGCAGTCGACGGTCGGGCAGTCCCTGCAGACCTGCTTATCCCGGACCTTGAGCTTGAAGGTCCCGATCTTCTGGAACGCCTGCGCGATCACGCCGGTGTAGCACCAGCCCATCGTGACGCAGTTGTAGTTGCCCGCGTATGGGATCGCGACGAAGAGGACGTACCAGCCCACCGAGAACGACGCGACGAAGAAGAAGACGCTCGGGTCGGTCCCCTGGAGGTAGACGCTGAGGGTCCCGGTCGAGTCAAGATAGGAGAGGAGCGACGTGCCGACGAGAGCCGCCATCACGAGGCCGAGCGTCACCGAGTACACGCTGGAGAACCGGCTCGAGAGGTACTTGCGCGCGATCGGGCTCGAGTGATTGAACGACTTCATCGAGTCGATCGCGGTCCCGAGGTACATCATCGGGGCGGTGCAGAAGACGGCGCAGATGACCCGACGCCCAAAGAGCGCGACGAGGACGCCCGTGACGACGTAGGTGAGCAGGACGGCACTGAATACCCCCACGGCGAGCGGGTACGAACCGATCCCCATCGGCCAGCCCAGCACCGGGACCGCGCTCGGGTTCGGGGCGTTCGGGAAGACGAGGGCGAAGTAGATGCTGGGATAGAACACGGCGAAGGCGGCATAGCACCCCATCATGAGCCCGAGGCGCACGCGGTTCTCGAGGTTCTTCGTCTCCCGGAACTTGAACACGACGAGCACCCCCATCTCGAGGCCCATCATGATCAGGAACCAGGACGACCCGGCGGCCGTCGCGAAGAACCAGAACCCGTTCGAGAGGGCGTTCAGCAGGATCGCCCCGGCGGAGCCGGTCAGCGGCAGGAACGGGAACCCGCCCAGGTAGTCGGCCGGGTCCAGCTGCACGCTGAGCACGGCTCCCATGCAGACCTCCGCGGCGAAGACCCCCGACAGGAGGGCGAACGTCCAGGCCGGGCGCAGCTGCCAAGGGCGCGTAGGGGCGTCCCGGAACCGGAACGGCCGGGCGACCGCCACGAAGACGACGACCATCTCGAGGACGAGGGCCACGGCGAACGCTGTGGCGTTGCCGAAGTACTGCCAGACGAACAACCCGGCCATCATGAGCCCGTAGACCGCGACGACCTCGACCAGGTAGTTGCTGAACGGCTCGGAGAACTGCCGGTGGCGGTAGAGGTACTCGAAGAGGAAGACGAACAGTCCGATCATGAGCGCGCTCGAGACGTAGATGGCGAGCGGGGGCCACGTCGCACCCCCCAGCGCGGTGGGCGTGAAGACCATGATCGCCGCCTGGACGAGCAGGACGGTGAGCAGGGCCCGGGGCAAACGGTCCCACAGGAGCACCGCCGTAAGGAACATCTCCCCGGCCATCGTGAAAACGAACCAAGGTGAGTTGATCGTCGCCACGAAGACGACCAGCGAACCGCCGACGGCGCTCGCGGCGCCCTGAGCGAGGAGGAGGCCCCAGCTCATGAGAAATTCGTTCGCGAGGACCAGGGCGGCGAGCAGGACGGCGGAAGCCGACCCTAACGGCACCGGACCGTCGCCGAGGGCCGTCGCCGGGTTCGCCGTTCCCCGGCCCCGCAGGAGCGCTGCTAGGAGGGGGACCACTGTCGCGACCATGAGCAGTCCGCTGACGGCGATTCCCGCGACGAGGCTGCCAAGCGACGGGGAGGTCAGGTAGACGACGGCGGCGATCCACATCTCGCCCATCATCGCGAGCAGGTACAGCGCGACCCACGATCGGGCGCGGCTGCGG
>JASHQF010000120.1 GCA_030037695.1 Thermoplasmata archaeon | reverse complement strand
CGCCCCTGAGCGGCCCCCGGACGCCCGCACGGGTGCTCCCGTTCGGCCGAGCGGCCTGCCCCGTATATTCCTGATGGGGACGGCGGTTCGGTACGTCTACGCCCCGGCGCGGGCGGGACCGAGGGCAGGGCCGTTGCGCTCGCGACCGGACGGGCCTAGTACAGCTGCTCGCGCGAACGGCTCTTCTTGCGCTTGAGGCCCCAGCGGACGGCGAAGATCGTGATCACGGCGATCACGGCGAGGATGATCCCGGTGAGGACGAGGTACCCCTCGTTCGCCGGGAGCCCGAGGAACGAGCCCTCGACCTGGATCGCCGCGGTCGCCGAGCCCGCGCCGTGGTTGGTGTCGGTCGCGGTGAGCGTGACGTTGAACGTCCCGACGTCGGCCGGCGTGCAGGTGAGCGTCGGCGCGTTCACCGAGACGCATCCGGAGGGCAGGTGCGACCAGCTGTAGTTGTACTTGCCCGGGGAGCCGCCCGTCACCGTCGCCGTGAACGTGACGCTCTTCCCCTGGAGGAAGAGGGTCGACGACGCCGTGAGGGAGACGCTCGGCAGGGCGTAGACGGTGAACTCGAGGACCGTCGACGTCGCGACGTAACCGTTGGAGTCGGTGACGTTGGCGCTCACGTTGTACGTCCCCGCCGTCGTCACCTTCGAGCAGCCGATCTGCGAGGTCGTCCCGGCGGTGCAGCCGAGCGGGAGGCCGGTCCAGCTAAACTTGAGCCCGCCCGAGCCACCGGAGGCCGTTGTGGAGAAGTTCACGGCCTGGCCCACGTCGACCGCGGTGTGGGTCGCGCTCGGCGGGGAGATCGTCGGATCGGAGTCGACCGTGAAGGCCAGCGAGGTCGAGGTGTTGGTGAAGCCGCTCGCGTCCGTCACCATCACCATCGTCGAGTACGGGCTCGCGGTGGTGAGGCTCGGGCAGCTGACCGTCGAGGCGTTCGCCGCGACGCACCCGGCCGGGAGCCCCGACCAGAGGTAGGCGAGCGAGCCCGCGCCGCCCGTCACCGTCACGGAGAGCGAGAGGGCCTGGCCGACGTCGGCCGAGGTGCGGCTCGGCTTCGGCGCCGTCACGCTCGGGTCCTTGTTCACGGTGAACTCGAGGGCGTGCGAGGTGACCGCGTAGTGGTTGGAGTCCTCGACCTCGACGGTGACGTTCGTCGTCCCGTCGGCGAGGCTCGGGCAGGTGATCGTCGACGCGTTCGCCGCCGTGCACCCCTTCGGCAGGCCGAGCCAGGTGTACGTGAGGCTCCCCGAGCCGACCGACGTCGCCGTCCCGTTGAACGTCACCGTCTGGCCGACGTCGTACGGCTTCACGCGGAGCAGCGTCGGGGTCGGGACCGCGGGGTCCTTGTAGACCGTGAAGGCGAGGGCGAGCGACGTCACCGCGTTGCCGTTCGCGTCGGTCACCGTCACGGTGATCGAGACGCTCGCGTTCGCCGCGCTCGGCACGCAGTTGAACGAGCTCGCCGTCGACGTGCAGTTCGTCGGGAGGCCGTGCCAGGTGTAGGTGAGCGTGCCGGCGCCGCCCGACGCCGTGACCGAGAACGTCACGGACTGCCCGACGTCGACCGTCGCGTGGTTGGCGGTCGGACGGCCCACCGACGGGGCGACCGAGACGGTGACGTGCGCGCTCGTGACGGTCGGGGCGGAGATGCCGTTGGAGTCCTTCACCGTCACCTGGACGGTGTAGCTCCCGTTCGCGCTCGGCACGCAGGCGATCGCGTCGGCGTTGACGAGGGTGCAGCCGAGGCCGCTGCCCGACGCGGTCCACGTGAACGTGGGGTAGCTACCGGTCCCGCCGGTCGCGGTGACGTTGAACCCGACCGCCTGCCCCTCGTCGAGCGCGGTGCGGTTCGCGGTGATCGCCGAGAGCGTGGGATCGGAGAATACCTGGACGGTCGGGCTCGTCACCTCGGCGGAGGTGATCCCGTTGGTGTCGGTGACGTTCACGCTGACGGTGAACGTCCCGGGCGCCTTCGGCGTGCAGGTGATCTTCGCCGCGTTCGCGAACGCGCAGCCGAGGTTCGTCGACGACTCGGTCCAGGCGTACGTCGAGTAGTGGCCGGAGCCGCCCGTGGCGGACGTGTTGAACGTGATCGACTGGTTCACGTCGGCCGAGGTCCGCGAGGCCGCCGGGACCGTGAGCGCCGGGGTGCCGAGGAGGTCGAACGACGTCTGGGCGGTGCTCCCGAGCGCATCCTTCGCGGTGAACGTATACAGGCCGAGCGCGGTCGAGGTCGGGATCGTGAAATTGCAGCGGAACGCCCCCGCGGCGGTCGACACGCCCCCGCAGGCGTTCCCGCCCGTCCAGGTGACGTTCACCTGGCTCGAGGCGTGGAACCCACCGCCCGAGAACGCGATCAACGTGCCGCCGACCCCGGTCGACGGGTTCGAGCTCACGAACGTCACGGTGAACGTCGCGCTCGCCGAGTGGGGCGCCGCGTCGGTGGCGGTGAACAGGTAGGCGCCGCCGGCCGTGCCGGAGGGGATCGCTTTGGAGCAGGTGAAGCTCCCCGAGGCGTTCGTCGTCGCGTTGCAGAACGTCCCCGACGTCCAGACGACGGTGATCGGGGAGCTCGCCTCGTAGCCGGAGCCGTTGAACGTCACGACGGTCCCCGCCGGCCCGCCGGTGGGGCTCACCGTGAGCGTCGGCGTGACGGTGAACTTGACCGTCGCGCTGTTGCCGACCGCGTCCTTCACCGTGATCGTGTAGGTGCCCGCGGCCGTGCCGGTCGGGACGGTGAGCTTGCAGCTCGTGAAGTTCCCGACCGAGTTGGACGCGCTCGCGCACGTCGCCGCGCCGATCCCCGAGCCCGAGATCGTGGAGTTCGCGGCGTATCCCGTCCCCGAGAGGTCGATCACCGTGCCGACCGGCCCCGAGGTCGGGGCCGCGCTCGCCGACGGCTCGACGGTGACGATCGTGCTGGCGTTGAGGCCGGTGTGGTCCCGGCCCGTGAACGTGTACTGGCCCTCGGGGGTCGGCGGGAGGCGGTACGTGCAGGCGGCGATCGTGCCGTTGACGGTGGTCGTGCCGGAGCAGGCGGTCCCTCCGAGCCAGGTGATGATGAAGCTGATCCCCGGGTTGAACCCCGCGCCCGAGAGGGTGATGACCGTGCCGACGGTCCCGGTCGCCGGGACGGCGTGGAGGAACGAGACGACGAACAACGCGCTCGCGTTGAAGTTCGCGGAGTCCGTCGCGGTGAACGTGTAGTTCCCGCCGGCGGTGCCGATCGGGACGGTGTACGTGCAGGTGAAGTTACCGTCCGCGATCGACAGGTTGGTGCAGATCGCCCCGAGCGTCGGGGCGGCGACGACCTTCGTCGACGAGTTCGCGGTGAACCCGGTCCCCTGGATCAGGATCTTCGTCCCCGGCGGGCCGAACGAGGGGGTGAGGGTGACCGCGGGGACGACGGTGAACACCACGGTCGAGTTCGCGCCCGCGGAGCTCCCCTCGAACGTCACCGGCCCTTCGGGGAGCGGCGGGAGGGTGAAGGCACAGGAGAACGCCCCGATCGAGGTCGTCGTCGTGTTGCAGACCGTCCCGCCGGCGAACGTGACGTTCGCCGGGGCGGACGGGGCGAAGCCGGTACCGTTGAACGTGACGGTGCTCCCCACCGGGCCGCTCGCGGGCGAGACCGCGAGCACCGGCGTCACGAGGAACGTGGCGCTCGCGTTGTCGCGGCGCGCGTCGGTGGCGGTGAACACCGCCGGGCCGCCGCTCGTGCCCGCGGGGATGACGAACGTGCAGGAGAAGCTACCGGTCACGCTCGTCGTGCCGTTGCAGATCCCCCCCTTCGACCAGGCGACCTGGATCGTGGTCGACGCCATGAACCCCGTGGCGGTGAGGGTGATCGCCGTCCCGATCCGCCCGGTCGTCACGTTGAGCGCAAGGTTCGGCACGACCGCGAACCGCGTCGAGGCGGCGTGGGCCGGGTTCGCCGAATCGGTCGCCGTGAACGTGTGGTTCCCGACCGGGGCGGGGGTGATCGTGAACGAGCAGGTGAACCGACCGGTGGAATCGGTCGCCCCGGAACAGGCGAAGCCGTTGCTCCAGGTGACGTTGACCACGCCGTCCGCGACGAACCCCTCGCCCCGGAACGTGATCGGCGTGCCGATCGGTCCCGCGGCAGGGGTCGCGTTGACGAACGGGCTCACGGTGAACGTCACGGTCGCGTTCCGCGAGCTGCTGTCGACCGCGTCGAACGTCTTCTGGCCCGGGGGGATCGAGGGGATCGTATAGTTGCAGGTGACGAACCCGGTCGCGTTGGTCGTCGTCGCGCAGACCGTCCCGCCGGCCCAGGAGATCGTGATCGACGCGTGGGAGGAGAACCCGGTCGCGTTGAACCGGACATGGGTCCCGACCGGGCCCGCGTTCGGGCTCGCCCGGAGCAGGGTATCGATCGTGAGGGTCGTGGAGGCGGAGTCGTTGGCCCCGTCCGTGGCCGTGATCACGTACCCGCCGGACGGGGTCGACGGCATCGTGGCGTTGCAGCTGAACTGCCCGGTGACGGAGGTGGTGCCCGAGCAGAACGTCCCCCCCAGCCAGGTGAACCGCAGCGACGAGCTCCCGGCGAACCCCGTGCCGGTGAACTGGAGGGCCGAGCCGACGTCCGCCGTCGAGACGTTGATCGCCACGCGCGGGGTGACGGTGAACGTAGCCCGCGCCGTGTCCCCCGCGTTGTCCGTGGCGGTGAAGACGTGCGGGCCCACGGTCGTCGAGGGGACCCCGAAGGCGCAGGTGAACGTCCCCTTCGAGGTCGTCGTGCCGGTGCACGAGGTCACGTTACCGGCCGTCCACGTCGTCTTGAACGGCGACGATGCGGCGAAGCCGCCCGCCGTGAACTGGATCGTCGTGCCGACCGGACCCGAGATCGGGTTCGCCTGGAGGTACGTGACGACGAACTCGGTCGCCGCCGTGTCGTGGAGCGCGTCGGAGGCGTTGAAGACGTAGGTACCGCCCGGCGTCCCCGAGGGGATCATGAACGCGCAGGCGAAGCTCCCGTTCGCGGCCGAGGTGCTGTTGCACGCCTTCCCGCCCGACCAGGTCACCTGCACGAGGGATCCCGCGGCGTAGCCGTAGCCGAAGAAGTGGGCCGTGGTGTTCGGCATCCCCCCGCCGGGCGTCACGCCCGCCGACGGGACGATCGTGAGGTTGGCGCTCGCCGCGAGGTTGCTCTCGTCCGCACCGGTGAACTCGTGGACCCCGACCGGGGTCGGGGGGACCGTGAACTTGCAGGTGAAGTAGCCCGTGGCGTTCGTCGAGCCGGGGCAGATCGTCCCGTACCCCCAGCTGAGCGTGAACGCGGAGTTCGGCGTGTAGCCGTACCCCTGGAAAGTGACGATCGTGCCGACCGTCGCTGTCGACGGGGTGATCGTGAGGTAGGTGACCGAGAAGACGGTGCTCGCCTCGTTCGAGGCGCTATCGGTCCCCGTGAACGTGTACGTCCCCCCGGTCGTGCCGACCGGGATCGTGAACGTGCAACTGAACCGACCGAACCCCGAGCTGTTGGTCGCGCAGGCCTTGCCGAGCGACGAGGCGTTGCCGACCCAGTTCACCGCGACCGCCAAGCTCGAGCCGAACCCGGTCCCGGTGAGGGTCAGCTGGGTCCCGACCGGCCCGAACGCGGGCCCTGCCGTGAGCCGGGGGGTCACCGAGAACGTCGCGGTGACGTTGTCGGTCGAGACGTTGTCGGACGTGTAGAACAGGTGGCTCCCTTCGAACGTGTCGGGGAGCACGTACGAGCAGTTGAACTGGCCCAGGGCCGTGACGGTCGCGCTGCAGGCGACCCCCTGGCTCCAGTGCACGTAACCGGTCGCCGCCTTCTTTCCGGTGGGTACGGGGGCCCCGGTCCCGTTCTCGGAGAAGCCGACCGCCTTGAAGTTGAGCGTACTGCCGACCGAGCCGCTCGTGGGGGAGAGCTTGAGGTGGGGGACGACGGCCAGCGACGTGGCGGCGGAGGCGGCCTTGGTGGTCGCGACGAACGGGAGCGTCCCCGCCGCGTGCTGGGGGATGAGGAACGTGCACTGGTAGGTCCCTGTCGAGCTCGTCTCGCCCGAGCCCGTTTGGTTCGGAGCCGGCCCGCAGGCCGGTACCGATACCGTGGCGTTCTTGGAGTTCTTGTACGACCAGGTGATCGTGATCGCCGTGCTCTTGGCGAACCCCGACGCGTTGAAGGTGACGTTCTCGCCCGGGTAGCCGGAAGTCGGATAGACCGTGAGCGCCGGGGTCGCGGCGAAACCTACGCCCGGCGCGGGGATCCCTACGGACGGCGTCCCTGCGATCTCCGCGACGTAGCCGGCGCCCCGCGCGCCGGCCGCGGGGGCCGCCGGTACCGCGAGCCCTCCGAGCACGGCCGAGGCGATCCCGGCGACGAGCGAGGAGACCAGGACGACGCCGAGCGCCGTGCCCCGCAGCCATCGCGCCCAGGGGTACGGAGGGCCCTCGCGATGCGTACGCCCTCGGCCCCCGCGACCCCCTGCCATCCGACCCCCCGGACCCGGCCCGAGGACGGGCCCTAGCGAGCACCATGGTATGAAGCTAGCGCCTTTTTATGGCCCGGAGTTCGGGACTCCCCGGCCTCCCGGACGGGGAGGGTGCGGGGGCCCGCCTACTCCGTCGGGCGGAACGTCACCGCGATCGCGAGAGGCGCATGGACGACGTGGGCCCGGTGGGGGACCCCGTTCGCCGCGAGCCCGCTGATCGGTCCGATCGCGTAGGCGAACGAGCCGTTCGGGAGCTGGACCACGATCGTGCTCGCTCCCCCGGACCAGTACGTCACCCCTCGGACGGTCAGGCTCCAGTTCGTGGCGTTGGCGAGGCCGTTCTCCGTGAACGTCACCGCGTACGTCGTCTGCGCGAACGTGATCGTCGTGTTCACCGCCGCTCCGGCCACATCGACCAGGCCGTCGGTCGGCGAACTCCCCCAGCCGCGCAGGGGATGGACCGTGAAGGCGTACGACCCGTTCACGACCTGGAACCGCACCGCCCGGGAGCTGGACGAGCGGGTCACCCCGTCGAACGTCACCTTCCAGCCCTTGCCGGACGGGAGGCCGGCCTCCGCGAACGTGACGGTATACTTCACCAGGGTGAACCGGACGGTCTTCGTGAGGTTGCTCGCCCCGACGGTGATGTTCCCACTCTCGGTGGTCCGGTAGCCGGGGACCGTAGAGAGGTTGTAGGGGTACGTTCCCGGATCGACGCCCGGGAACGCGATCGTGCTCGTGTTGGCGCACGCGAGCGCCACGAGCGTGACGCACCACGAGGTCGCCGCGGGCAGGCCCACCTCCGCGAACGTCACCGTGTGGGGGGTGAGCGGGCGGAAGGTGATCCCGATCTGCACGCTCTCGCTGTGGAGCACGGCCGGGGAGTTCAGGGAGGGGTACGCTGCGTACCCCGAGGGGGCCGGCACCGAGAACGAGTAGCTCCCGTACGGCTCGGTGTAGCTGATCGTCGACCCGTTGGTCGTGGCGTTGTTCCCGGCGAGGTCAATCGACCAGGGGGTGGAGGGCGCCAGGCCGGTCTCCACGAAGGACACGGAGTAGGCCGAAGGGGCGACGGGCAAGATCCCGCCCGCGGAGGGAACCCCGGCGAGCACGGTACCCCGGGCTTCGTCCACCGCGAGCCCGAACGCCGCTCCGGGCAGGGCCACGCCGTCGACCTCCTCGCTCGCACCGACCTCCACGAGGCGCGACGTGGAGGTGGCGACCGCGAGGAGGCCATCGGACGGGTCGAAGATCCCGACGATCGGGGCCGCGCCCCCGAGGGAGATCGAGCCCAAGTCGGTGGAGTTGACGAGGGTCGAGACGTTCGCGGATCCGGTGTTGAGCACGTCGATCCCGCCGGTGGCCGGGTCGTAGATCGCCGACCCCGGGGCGCTCCCGACCGGGATCGTCGCAACGACGGTCGTTCCCGCGAGCACGCTCACCGTGCCACTGCCCGCGTTCGGCACGTACACCTCCTGGTCGAAGGGATCGTAGGTGGCGTTCGACGGCGAGCTCCCGACGCCGACGGTTCCCGCGAGGGCGGTCCCGTTGAGCACGCTGACGTTGCCGGAGCCCGTGTTCGGCACGTAGACCGCGCCGGTCGCATTGTCGACCGCGGCGGTCCCGGGATGCGATCCGACCCGGACCGTACCGGCGACGTTCGTGCCGTTGACGATCGAGACGTTCCCGCCGGCGCCGTCGGAGACGTAGACGAGGCCGTTCGCGGGATCGAACGCGGCGGAGGTCGGACCTGCCCCGACGCCGACGCTGCCGAGTACGCCGGTGCCGGCGAGCACCGTCACGTTGCCGGAGCCCTCGTTGACCACGTACACCTCGCCGTTCGCCGTGTCCTGCACGAGCGCCACGGGGTCGGTCCCGACGCGGAGGATCCCGACGACACCGCTCGCGCCCAGGATCGTCACGTTCCCGCTCGACGGGTCTGCGACGTAGGTCAGCCCGTTCGACGCCTCGAACAACTCCGCGCCGACGCCTCCCGCGAACGTGACGGTCGGCAGGGCCGCCACCCCGTTGTACACGGTCACCGTGGAGGCGCCCTGGTTCCCGACGTACAGGAGCCCGGTCGCATTGTCGACCACGCCGCCGTCCGGATTGAAGCCGGTAGCGAGCTGGCCCAGGACCTCGGCGCCGCGGAGGACCGAAAGGTTCGACGAGCCGTGGTTGGCGACGTAAACGAGGCCGTTCTCGGCATCGTAGACGGCCGCGTACGGCGCCGCGCCGACGGTCGCGGTGCCCACGACGTTCGTCCCGCGCACGACCGTGACCGAGGAGGAGCTCCCGTCGACGACGTCGACGAGCCCGCTCGACCCGTCGACCGCAAGGGCCCGAGGATGGTCCCCGACCGCGACCGAACCGATCGTGGCGACCCCCATCAGGAGGGTCACGTTATCCGACCCGGAGTTCGCCACGTAGATCCCGTCGTTCGCGGGGTCGAACGCCACGGCGCTCGGGTGGACGCCGACCGGGACGGTCGCGACGACCGAGGTCCCGTTGAGTACCGTCACGTTCCCGGAACCTTGGTCCGCGACGTAGACGAAGCCGTCCCCGGGGTCGTAGGCGGCGGCGACGGGGGTCTCGCCGACCATCACCGTCGCGGTCACGTTCGTACCGTTGAGGATGCTCACCTCGTCGAAGGCGGGGTCGAGGGCGTAGACGAGCGCCGACGCGGGGTCGTAGACGAGGTCGTTCGGGGCCGTGCCGAGCGGCACCGTCCCCTTGAGGCTGGTCCCTTGGAGGATGGCGATGGAGTACGAGCCGGGAACGCTCACGTAGACCCAGCCGTTCGCCGTGTCCAGCACCGTATCGACCGGGCCGGCCCCCACCGAGACGGTGGCGACCGGGTGCGTCCCGTTCACGACGGAGACGGTGGCGTCGTACGAATTGGCGAAATAGACCTCCCCGGTCGCGGGGTCCCAGGTCGCGTTCACCGGACCGAGACCGACCGAGACGGTCGCGGTCGGGGGGGAGAGGACCGGCGTGGAGTTGGCGACGGTCGGCACGGCTCGGGCACCGACCGCGGGGTCGAGGCGCGCCCCGGAGACCCAAGGGGCCGCCCCGGTCGGCGCGGGGAGGAGGACGATCGCGAACGCCCCCGCGGCGACGACGAGCGACGCCGTCAGGACCGCGGTGGACCCGCGCCAGCGAGGCAGCTTCTTCGCTGCCACGGCCCGTCCGAGCCCCCCACTTGCCATAAGGCTCTCGGGAGGGACCGCCGGTAGAAGAAGGAGCGGACGGGGCGGGGAGCGTCTTATCCGTCGTGCCGGTGGGTCGCCGTGGAGCGGCGGCGCGTCGTCATCGTCGGGGCCGCGGGCCGGGATTTCCACAATTTCAACGTCCTCTACCGCAACGACCCTGGGACCGAGGTCGTCGCCTTCACCGCTGCGCAGATCCCCAACATCGCCGGCCGCACGTACCCGCCCGAGCTCGCGGGTCCGAACTACCCCGCGGGGATCCCGATCGTGCCCGAAGCGGAACTCCGCGATCTGGTGCGGCGGGAGCGCGTGGGCGCGGTCCTCCTCGCCTACTCCGACCTGCCGCACGCGGAGGTCATGCACAAGGCGTCGATCGCCCTCGCGGCGGGGGCCGACTTCCTCCTCGCGGGACCGCGGTCAACCCAGCTGCGCTCGAAGCGTCCGGTCGTGAGCGTGTGCGCCGTCCGGACCGGGGCGGGCAAGAGCCCTCTTACCCGATTCGTCTCCCGCTACCTGCGCGGGCGGGGCCGCCGGGTCGTGGTCGTCCGCCACCCGATGCCGTACGGGGACCTCGCGCGCCAGGCCGTCCAGAGGTTCGCCACCGTCGACGACCTCGACCGGGCCGACTGTACGATCGAGGAGCGGGAGGAGTACGAGCCTCACCTCGCCGAAGGGGTCGTCGTCTTCGCGGGGGTCGACTACGAACGGATCCTGCGCGCCGCGGAAGCCGAGGCGGAGATCGTCCTCTGGGACGGGGGGAACAACGACCTTCCGTTCTTCGTCTCGGATCTGCAGCTCGTCGTGGCCGACCCGCACCGCGCGGGCCACGAGCTCGGCTACTATCCCGGCGAGGCGAACTTCCGCGCGGCGGACGTCCTCGTGGTGAGCAAGACCGACTCGGCGGCGCCCGCCGACGTCGCCACGGTCGAGGCGAACGCGGCGCGCGTGAACCCCTCGGCGACCCTCGTCCGGGGCGCGCTCCGGATCCTCGCGGACGACCCCGAGCGCGTCCGGGGCCGTCGCGTGCTCGTCATCGAGGACGGCCCGACGCTCACCCACGGGGGGATGGCGTTCGGCGCCGCCACCCTCCTCGCCCGGGAGCACGGGGGGATCCTGGTCGATCCCCGCCCCGGGGCGGTCGGCAGCATCGCCCGGGTCTACTCGGAGTTTCCCCACCTCGGCACGGTCCTCCCGGCGATGGGGTACGGCCCGGAGCAGATCCGGGAGCTGGAGGCGACGATCCGGGCCTCCGGGGCCGAGCTGGTCCTCGACGGGAGCCCGGTCGATATCGGGCGGCTCGTGAGGGTGCCGCAGCCGATCGTCAACGTCCGGTACGAGTACGTCGACGTCGGCGAACGGCTCGCCGCCCGGCTGGGCCAGTTCGTCGACGGGCTCGCCCGGCCCCCGTCCCGGTAGCCCGCCCCCGGGCGACGCGCGGCGCGGATCAGTCGATATCCTCGGGCCCGGGGGCCGGCGGGGCGGCCTTCGCGCGCCCGAGAACGAGCGTCGGTACGAGCGCCGACAGGATCAGCGCGGTCGAGACGAGGAAGATGAGGTGGATCGTCTCGAGGAAGCCGGCGCCGGCCGCGAACGACTGGGCGGAGGCGGCCGTGCCCAGGAACACCTCCTGGATCTCGGGTCGGCTCAGCACGGACGACATCAGGATCAGGGTGAGGCCGAGGCTCACGGTCGCGCCGGCGTTCACGAACGTCGTCCCGATCCCGGAGGCGACCCCCCGGCGGTTCGGCGGGACGGCGGTCATCATCGCCGCCCGGTTCGGGGCCGCGAACAGGCCCATCCCACCCCCGATCAGGACGAGCGGGGGAGCGAGCCCGAGGAACGGCTCGTCCGCGCCGATCGTGGAGAGCCACAGGAATCCGGCGGCCGAGACGAGCAGTCCCGCGACCAGGAACGGACGGGGCCCGAACCGGTCGGAGAGCCAACCGCTCACCGGCCCCACGGCGGCGAGCGTCCCCGAGACCGGGATGAGGAACAGGCCCGCGGCGAACGGCGAGAGGAACCGGGGGGGTCCTTGGAGGTAGAAGACGAGGATGAAGGTGAACGCGCCCCGGGCGAGCGCGTTGAGCAGCACGGCCGTGGTGCTCGCCGTGAACTGACGGATCCGGAACAGGGAGAGCTCGAGCATCGGGCTCGACTCCCGTCGTTCGATCCCGACGAACAGGAGCAGCAAGGCGATGCCCCCGCCACCGACCGCGATCGCGACCGGGGCGGCGAGCACGCCGAGCGGGCCGAGCGTGAGCGCGACCAGGAGGAGCGTGAGCCCCGCGGCGAAGGCGACGTTCCCCGCCCAGTCGATCCGGGGCGCGGAGTCGGGCCGGGCGATCTCGTGCAGGTCGAGGCGAGCGCGGATCGTCGCGATCAGGCCGATCGGGACGTTGACGAAGAAGATCCACCGCCAGCCGATCGTCGAGGTGATGATCCCCCCGAGGACGAGGCCGGCGACGGCCCCCGCGACGATCGAGACCTGGTTGATCCCGAGCGCCCGGCCGCGCTCGTTGGGCGGGAAGGCGTCGGTGATGATCGCGGCCGAGTTGGAGAAGAGGAAGCCGGCGCCGACCGCCTGGACGAGCCGGAACGCGACGAGCTCGAGCGCGGTCCCCGAGAGGCCGCAGAGCGCGGAGCCGACCGTGAACACCGCGAAGCCGAGAACGTAGAGCCGGACGCGGCCGAACATGTCGGAGAGGCGGCCGAAGTTGAGCAGGACGACCGCGGTGAACAGCGAGTAGCCGAGCAGGATCCAGAGCAGGAGGGGGGCGGTCGTGCCCGGGAGCTCCCGGCCGATCGTCGGGAGCGAGATCAGCACGATGTTCGTGTCGATCGACGCCATCAGCGTCGCGACGGTGGTGTTCGATAGGACGATCCACTTGTAGTTCATCGAAGCGCGGCTCCCGCGCGAGAGGGCCGTTCGGCCCGGGCGGGGGCCGGACGAGCGCCGGATCCGTGGAGCATCGATGGCGGACGGTGGGGGCGGCTAGCCCAGGGTCGACGTCGGGGAGTGGTAGGCGGCGATCTCGGCGGACAACCGGTCGACGTACTCGCGGAAGATCGTGAGGATGGTCCGCGACGAGATCACGCCGACGACCTGGTCCCCGGAGCGGACGATCAAGCGCCGGATGCCGAGGGAGGCCATCGTCGCGACGACCTCGTCGGTCGGGGTCTCGGGCGCGCACCCCCGGACGTCGGCCGACGCGATCTCCTTCATCCGGACCTGGGCGGGGTCCCGCGCCGGCGCGACCACTTTCTCGAGGAAGTCCCACTCCGTCGCGATCCCCGCCACTGTCGTCGGACCCCCGTGCGTCACGACCGCGTACCCCTTCCGGGCGGCCACCATCCGCCGGGCGCACTCGAGCGCGTCGGTCCCCTCGTCGACCGTGAGGAGGTGGGTGTCCATGATGTCCTTCGCGCGCAGCACCATGGCGGCGCGAAACGCGCCCGGATAATGAGACTGCTACTCTCGGGAGGCGCGTCGTCGTTCGCCCCGCGCCCGGTGCGGGGAGCCGGCCGGCGCGGGGAAACGTCGTCCGAGCGCGGCCTCGAGGGCCCGAACGAGCGCCTCCTCCCGCTCGCGGTTCCACGGCGAGGGGGGGAGGACCGGCGCGTCGTCCCATCGCGTCGGGGCGGGCGCCTCCATCTCCTGCTCGAACTCGGCGCGCCAGCGCTTGGGGGTCGGGGTCGCGGCGGACGGGAGGGGGAGGCCCGCCAGGAGCCGGCCTGCGCCCGCCAGGATCCGAGCGACCGCGCCCGCGCGGTACCCTCCCCCTCCCGTCACGACGAGCCGACCGTGGGCGTGCTCGTCCGCGAGGCCGGCGAGCGTGCGGAGGGCCTCGCGGTACCCCCGCGAGGTGTACTGGAGCCGGCCGAGCGCGTCCCCCCAGTGGGCGTCGACGCCGTGCTGCACGACGACGAGCTGCGGTCGGAACGCCTCGAACAGCGGCGGCACGATCCGTCGGAACAGCGGGAGGAACGCCTCGTCCCCGGCCCCGGGAGGCAGCGGCACGTTCACCTTGCTGCCGGCCCCGTCCCCGCGCCCGGTCTCCTCCGGGAAGCCGGTCCCCGGGAACTGTCCGCGGCCGTCCTCGTGGAAGTCGATCGCGAGGACCCGGCCCGAGTCGTAGAACCCGTACATCACCCCGTCCCCGTGGTGCACGTCCAGGTCGACGTACGCCACCCGGAAGCCTGCGGCGACCGCCCGCGCGATGCCGACCCCGAGGTCGTTGAAGATGCAGAACCCGCTCGCGGCCCCGGGGGCCGCATGGTGGAGGCCCCCCGCGGGATGGAACGACCGGATCCGCTCCTCGAGCGCGAGCCTCACGGCCGCCTCCATCCCGCCGACGATCGTGCGCGCCGCGTCGTAGCAGCCGGGGAACGAGGGGGTGTCCCCCGCGTCGAGCCAGGTGCGCTCGACGGCGGCCCCGGCCGCCTCGATCGCGGCGACGTACGTCGCCTCGTGGAACAGCGTGAGCGATTCGGGTGGGCTCGGCTCGACCTCGCCCACCCACCGGACGCGACCGGCCTCGGCCGGGGCCAGCGAGGCTCGCAAGAGACGGGCGGCGAGGTCCCGGCTGCGTTCGGTGAACGGGTGCTCCGGCCCGAACTCGTAGCCCCGGAACCGCGGGTCCCAGACGACGGCGATCGGCCGCGG
>JASHQF010000119.1 GCA_030037695.1 Thermoplasmata archaeon | reverse complement strand
TCCTTGTCGGCGTCGAGGATCGCGACGAAGCTCACCTCGGGGAGGTCGAGCCCCTCGCGGAGGAGGTTGATCCCCACCAGGATGTCGAACCGCCCGAGGCGCAGGTCCCGGAGGATCTCGATCCGCTTCAGGGTCTCGACCTCCGAGTGGAGGTAGCGGACCCGGAAGCCCTGCTTCTCGAGGTAGGCGGAGAGCTCCTCGCTCGTGCGCTTCGTCAGCGTCGTCACGAGCGCCCGGTCGCCCCGGGTGATGCAGGCGCGCAGCTCCCCGACCAGGTTCGCAATGTGGCCCTCGAGCGGGCGGACCTCGACCGGCGGGTCGACGAGGCCCGTGGGCCGGATGATCTGCTCGACGATCGTGTCGGTGACGCGGTGCTCGAACGGCCCGGGGGTCGCCGAGACGAACACCATCTGGGGGACGTGGGCGAGGAACTCGGGGAACTTGAGCGGTCGGTTGTCCCGGCTGGACGGGAGCCGCCAGCCGAACTCGACCAGGTTGTCCTTCCGGGCGGCGTCGCCCTTGTACATCCCCTGGAGCTGAGGGATCGCGACGTGCGACTCGTCCAGGAAGGTGAGGAGGTCCCGCGGGAAGAAGTCGAGCAGGGTGTACGGGGGCTCGCCGGGCCCCCGGCCCGAGAAGTACCGGGCGTAGTTCTCGACCCCGGCGCAGTAGCCCGTCTCGCGGAGCATCTCGAGGTCGTAGTCGACCCGGCCCTGGAGGCGCTGCGCCTCCACGATCTTCTCGTCGCGCTTCAGCTCCGCCACGCGCGCGTCCCGCTCCCGCCCGATCGCCGCGACGATGCCGAGGAGGCGCTGGTCGACGGTGAGGAAATGCGTCGCCGGGAACAACAGGAGCTCGGTGAGCTCGCGGCGCTCCTCCTGCGTCACCGGATCGAGCTCGGCGAGCGCGCTCACCGAGTTCCCGTCCAGGACGATCCGGTGGATCGTTTCGCCGGCGCCCATCACGTCGACCGTCCCCCCGCGGACGCGGAAGCGTCCGCGGCGCAGCTCGACGTCGTTCCGCTGGTACTTCATCCGGACCAGCTGCTCGAGCAGCTCCTTCCGTCCCAGCGCCTGCCCCACGGCAACGGTCACGACCGAGGCCCGGTAGTCCTCGGGGGAGCCGAGGCCGTAGATGCAGCTCACCGAGGCGACGATGATCACGTCGCGCCGGGTGAGCAGCGCCTGGGTCGCCCGGTGGCGCAGCCGGTCGATCTCCTCGTTGATCGAGGCGTCCTTCTCGATATACAGGTCGATCTGCGGGACGTACGCTTCGGGCTGGTAATAGTCGTAGTAGCTCACGAAGTACTCCACGGCGTTGCGCGGGAACAGGGCCCGGAACTCGCTCACGAGCTGGGCGGCGAGGGTCTTGTTCGGGCTGACGATCAGCGTCGGGCGCTGCAGGCGCGCGATCACGTGGGCCATCGTGAACGTCTTGCCGCTCCCCGTGACGCCGAGGAGGGTCGAGTACCGCTCCCCCTGCGCGACCCTCCGCGCGAGCGCGTCGATCGCCGCCGGCTGGTCCCCCTGGGGCACGAGGTCGGTCTCGAGCGCGAACGCCCCGGGGAGCGGGCGCTCCGGCGGGGCGGGAGGGGACCGCCGGCTCATCGTGCCCTTCCGGGAGGGGCCTCGCTCCCCCGGTACCCCCGGGGGTCGATCGTGACCGAACGGAACCCGAGCTCCCGCAGCGCTTCGAGGACGGGGCCCCGTACCGCCTCGTCCCGGAGGCGGAGCACCTCGTCCGGATCGACCTCGATCGAGGTCGTGTCGGGCCGCACCCGGACCCGGACCCGTCGGAAGCCCCTCGCGAGGAGGAGCGACTCGGCGGCCTCGATCCGTGCGAGGAGCTCGGGGGTGATCCCCATCCCGTGGGCGACCCGCGAGGCGAGGCAGGCATCCGAGGGGAGGTCCCAGTTCGGAAGCCCCCGTGCGCGCGCGAGTTCGCGCACCTCGCGCTTGCCCCATCCGGCCTCGAGCAACGGATGCGCAAAGCCGGCCTCGTTCATCGCCCGGAGGCCCGGCCGCACGTCGCCGAGATCGTCGACGTGCACGCCGTCCAGGTACTGCCGGGAGCCCTCGACCCGGCCGACCTCGAGGAGGGCGCCGGTCTCGACCGTGCGGCATGCGTAGCATCGGTCGGACCCGTTCTCCCGGTACATCGCGAGGGCCAGCGGCTCGGCCGTCACGACGCGGTGCCGGATCCCGATCCCCGCCGCGAGGTCGCGCGCCCGATCCACCTCCCGCCGCGGGACCGCGGAGCTCGCGACGGTCACCGCGACCGAGCGGGGTCCCAGCGCCTCGCAGGCGAGCGACGCGACGAGGGTCGAGTCGACGCCCCCCGAGAGCGCGACCACGGCCGGGCCCCCTTCCGCGATCGCGCGGACGACCCGTTGGACGCCCCCCGTTCCGGTCCGCGCCCACGCCACGGCCCTCCCGAGGGGACCGCCCGCTTACGGTTTGCCCCGAGGTCGCGCAACGCCCTTACGCGGTGGCGGGGTGACACGGACCGATGCAGGCGGTGCGCGACGGCTCGCGATGGATCGTTCGGCTCGACGACGGGAACGACCTCTTCGAGGTCCTCGGCACCTGGGCCGAACGGGAGGGCGTCCGGGCCGCGGGGGTGCTGTTCGGGATCGGGATGTTCCGAGAGGCGGCCGTGGGGTACTGGACCGGCAGCGAATATCGCCCCACGGAGATCGCGGTGCCGCACGAGGTCGTGGCGCTCCACGGGACGATCGGACGGGCCGACGGTCGACCGTCGATCCACCTCCACTGCGGCCTCGCCGGTCCGGACCACCACCTGATCGGAGGGCACCTCCTGCGCGCCAAGGTCGGGGTCGTGCAGGAGATGGGGATCGAAGTGTTCCCGGGGCGAACGTTCGGGCGTCCGCTCGTCGAGAGCCTCGGTCTCCGCGTCCTCGACCTAGAACCGGGCGCGGGCGTCTAGCGGCGACAGGGCGCCGGGGGCATCGGGAGTACGAACGCATCCGAAGCGGCCCCCCTCGCCGAGACCGAGGGGATCGACCCTCGCCTGCGCGAGGCGGTGGCCCGGCGCGGGATCCGGGAGCTGACCGAGATCCAGCGGTTGGCCCTCCCGCTCCTCTCCGGGGCCTCCGACGCGCTGCTCGTCTCCCCGACGGGGACCGGCAAGACGGAGGCCGCGCTGCTCCCGCTGCTGACCCGGCGGCTTGCCGAGCCGAGCCCAGCGATCGCGATCGTCTACGTGACACCGTTGCGCGCGCTCAACCGCGACCTCGAGCACCGGTTGACCGCCCTCGCGGGCGAGGTCGGCCTGGCGCTCGGCGTCCGCCACGGGGACACCCCGCCCGCGCAGCGGCTGAAGCAGTCCCGCCACCCGCCCGACGTGCTGGTGACGACCCCCGAGTCCCTCCAGTTGCTCCTGGTCGGACCCCGGCTCCGGGTCGCGCTCGCGAACGTCCGTTCGGTGGTGGTGGACGAGGTGCACGAGCTGGTCGCCTCCGACCGCGGAGCCCAGCTCGGGATCACGCTCGAGCGCCTCGATCACCTCACCGGCCGTCGCGTGCGCAGGATCGGCCTCTCGGCGACCGTCGGCAACCCGGAGGAGGTCGCCCGGTTCCTCGCGCCCCGCCCCCGGGAGGTCGCGGTCGTCGCGGCCACCGGCCGTCGCGAGCTCGACCTAGAGGCCCGACGGCCGCACGTCGAGGGTCCGCCGCTCCCTCCGGACCTCGTTCGGGACCTCAAGGCCGAGCCTCCCCTCCTCGACGCGCTGCGGGCGCTCCTTGCGCAGATCCGCGAGCACCGCTCGACGCTCGTCTTCGTCAACACGCGCCCCACGGCGGAGGGCCTCGCGGCCCGCCTCCAGCGCCTGGCCCCCGAGCTCCCGATCGCGGTCCACCACGGCTCGCTCTCCCGGGAAGTGCGGGAGGAGGCGGAGAAGGCGTTCCGGGACGGCGCGCTGAAGGCGCTCGTAGCGACGTCGTCGCTCGAACTCGGGATCGACATCGGCTGGGTCGATCACGTGGCGCAGTTCGGATCGCCGCACCAAGTCGGGCGCCTCGTCCAGCGGGTCGGGCGATCGGGGCACCGGCTCGGCCGGACGATCCACGGCACGGTGCTCGCGCTGGACGACGACGACCTTGAGGAGGCCGCGGTCCTCGCGCGGCGCGCCGACGCGGGGCTCGTCGAGCCGCTCCGCTGGCGGACGCAGAACCGTCTCGCCGCCGCCCAGCAGATCGTAGGGGAGCTCCGGGCGGAGGGGGCGACCGACCGCGCCCGCCTCGTCGCTCGCCTTCGGGGCGCCGCGGCGGTGGCCGATCTCGACGACCGGGCGTGGAACGAGCTGCTCGACTACCTGATCGCCCTTGCCCTGGCCCGGGAGGAGGGGGGGCGGATCGCGCCGGGTCGGGCCACGCTCGCGCGGTTCTACGCTTCGCTCTCGCTGATCCCGGACGAACGGACGTACCGCCTGCGGGACCTCGCCAGTCGTCGGCTGATCGGCACGCTCGACGAGCGGTTCGTCGTCACGCAGATCCTGGCCCAGCCCGACGAGATCTTCCTCCTCCACGGACGAACCTGGAAGGTCGTGGAGTACCGGGAGGGGGAGCTGCTCGTCGAGGGGGTCCAGGAGATCGGGGTCGAGCCGCGCTGGGCCGGCGAGGACCTTCCGGTGCCGTACGAGGTGGCGCAGGAGATCGGGGCGATGCGACGGGGCGGCTCCGTGCGGGAGTACCCCGTCCCGGCCGACGACGCCGCGCGCCTGGAGGCCCGCTGGAAGGAGGCGGCCTCGGCGGGGGCCCTCCCGACCGACGAGACCGTCACGGTCACCTCCCACGGGCGGGTCGTCGTCTACGGCGCCTGCTTCGGCACGCGGACGAACGAGACCCTCGCCGTCGCTGCGGCGGGGCTGCTCACCGCCCGCCTCGGAGCGGCCGTGGAGATCGCGGCGGTCGAGCCGACGTGGTTCGTCCTCGAGCTCCCCCTCGCCCTCGACGGCAGCGCCCTCCGGGACGCGATCGCGATCGATCCGGCGACGCTGCCCGCGCTCCTTGAGCGGCTCGTCCCCCTCGGGCTCGACTACCGGTGGGTGTTCCTCGCGGTCGCCCGCAAGCTGGGGGTCGTGCCGGCGTCGGCCGATCCCCGGGACCTGAGGAGCCTCGAGCCGCTGATCGAGGCGAACCTTCGGACCCCGCTCGGGGAGGAGGCGCTCGACAAGACCCTCCACGACCGGTACGACGTGGGGCATGCGAGCGAGGTGCTCGAGGGGATCCGCGCCGGCCGGATCGCGATCGTCGCCGCCGCGCCCGGTCCGTTCGGTGGGGCCCCGCTGGAGCGGCTCCGGTGGCGCACCGTGCCGGACGTGCCGCCGCCGACCCTGCTCGCCGCGATCCGCGAGCGGCTGGAGAAGGAACCGCTCACCCTCGTCTGCCTGCGGTGCGGGTTCTCGCGGACCACGACGGCGCTGCGCTACCGCGCGGAAGGAGGGAGCCGATGCCTCCTGTGCCGGGGATCGCTCTCGGCGGTCCTCTCCCCCCGTCGAGAGCGCGAGATCGACCGGCTCGTCCGCTACGCACGCAGCAAACATCGCTCCGCGCGACCGGCCGCCGGCCGGCCTCGAGCGACGTCGCGCCGGGCCCCGACGATCGACCCCGCCCTGGTCCGGGCCGGGTACACGAGCGCCGAGCTCCTCGCGACCCACGGCGAACGCGCCCTGCTGGCCCTCGCGGCCCGAGGGGTGGGCCCGGACACCGCTCGGCGTCTCCTCGCCCGGCCGTACCGGAACGACGAGGCGTTCCTGACCGAGCTCCTCCGGGCCGAGCGCGCCTACGCCCGGACCCGCGCGTTCTGGGATTGACGTTCTCCCGCGAGCGCCCGTGCGATCCGGTCGACGTCCGACCGGGGCGCGTCGGTCCGGAGCCCCTCGGAGCGAACGTGGGTGCGCGCCGCGCGGAAGCCGTTCGCAGCCAGGGCCTCCCGGAGCCGCTCGACCGACGGAGGCTGCCGGAGACCGAGGCGGGCCGCCAGCGAGTTCGGCTCGTAGTAGAACGGGGCCGGCACTTCGAGCTCCTCGCGGTACCGGCCCAGGAACCCCGCGACCTCCGCGCCACGGCCCGCGGGCTCGGCCGGCTCCATCCGCGCCACGACGGCCGGATCGGCGAGCGGTCCGAGCCACAGCGGACCGTAGCGAGGTTCCGGTCCGAGGGGAGGGCCGGTCCAGGCTCCGTCCTCGATCGTTCCGACCGGATCGGGCCGATCCCCCCCCGCTTCCAGAAGGACGTAGACCCGGACGTAATGGCCGCGCACGTAGGCGAGGAGCGGACGCACCGACCGTCCCGCACGCCGGGCGTCGAGCGCGAGCCGCATGAGCAGGATCCGGAGCCCGCCCTCGGGCCCGAGCCGCCCGCGCACCGGCCTGGCCCCGTACCGGCGCAGGGTCGCCGCCGCCTGCGCCCCGGCCAGGACCGGGAGGTCCGTGGCCGTGACTGCGAGCACCCCTCCCGTCGCGGTCGCCCGCAACGCCCCGTCGAGGAAGGGTAGGGGCGAACCGTACGGGTCGAGATCCACGTACTCGAACGAGCCCGGAGGCGGCGGCTCGCGGGCATCCGCCCGGATCGCCCGTGTCCCCGGCGTCCTCGCGGCATTCGCGGCGAGGACCGTGAAGGCGCGCTCGTTCGACTCGGTGAGCGTGAACGCCGAGAACGCCGCGGTCTCCCCGAAGAGCCGGAGCCCGCGGACGCCGGTGGCGGCCGTCACGTCCCAACCGGTGCGGTCGTGCGCTCCGCCCGGGGCCCACGCGCGGACGAACGCGACGCCGAGGTCCCGGTCCCAGGCCATACCGGGGTTGTAGAACACCGCGGCGCGGCGTCGCGGGCCCGGCGCGTCCTCGACGCGCGGGCCGAGGAAGTCGGTCGCGCCCTCCCGGAGGGCGACTAGTGCGCGCGGCCCGTGATCAGGTGGACGATCTTGAACGCGAGAAGGTTCTTGTTGACCGGCGTCACCTCGAGCAGGCGTAGCTCGTCCCTCCGTCGGATGTCCTGCAGCAACGGGTTGCGCGACTTCTTGTGCAGCGTCATCACGATCGACTTCTTCGCGTCCAGCGTGTCGATGACGCTCTGGGTGAACGCGTCGCTCTCGACCTCCATCTTGCCCACCTCGTCGATCACGATCACGTCCGCCGACTCGCGCGCCTCGGCGAGGGCCCGGGTCCCGAGCCCCTCGAGCGCGCCGACGTTGATCCCCCAGCGGCCGGATCGGACTCGGGACTTGAGCGACTCGTGGGCGAACACCTCGTGCTCCTTGGTCATCCAGTCGGTGATCTGGAAGCCCGCACGCCGGTGCTTCTCCAAGATCGGCTCGGTGACGATGCCGCCGACGCGGACCCCTTCCTCCTCGAGCAGCTGGATGATCCTCAGCAGCGTCTGCGTCTTCCCCGACCCGGGAAGCCCCGTGATCCCGATCTTCACCGGAGGAGAGAGACGCTGAGGCATCGCCGATCCGATTAGTACGCCGAATAGCGCGGAGGAGGTTAAGAGCTGTCCCGTGCGGAGATCCCCCCGAGAGCCCGGACCGGCGTGGCGGCGCGACCGGTCGACCCCTCCGGCGGTCTATCCGGAGCGCGAGGACACCCTCCTGCTCGTCCCGTTCGCGCGGGCCGGGCCCGGTCGGTCGGTCCTCGATCTCGGGACGGGGAACGGCCGTCTCGCGCTCGAGGCGGCCCGCTCCGGGTCGACGGTCGTCGCGACCGATCGGAATCCGGAAGCGCTGCGCGCGCTACGCGCCCGGGCCCTCGCGGAACGGCTCCGGTTGGAGGTCGTGCGCACCGATCTCGCCCGCGGCACGGGCCGGTTCGACCGGATCGTCGCGAACCCGCCGTACCTGCCGACCTCGCCGGCCGAACGCGACCCGGATCCCTGGGTGAATCTCGCGCTCGACGGCGGGCCCGACGGCTGCCGGATCCTCCGGGCGATCGCCACGGGGCTCCCCCACCATCTTCGCGTCGGGGGTCGGGCGTACCTTCTCACGTCCGACCGGCAGGACCGCCGCTCGCTCGCCACGATCCGCGCGCGTTGGCGCGGGCGCGGGGGGACGGTTCGCGTCGTCGCGCGGCGTCCCCTGGAGGGCGAGGGTCTCGAGGTCTGGGAGTTCGCGTCGGGTCCCGGTCGGGGGACGGCTAGCCGCCGGCGCGGACGTGTCGGACGACCGCGGCGAGGAACCGGTGGCCGTCCCCGAAGCCGCGGAAGGAACCCCGTCGGGTCCAGTCGGGGGTCTGGGCGCGGAAGAACGCCCGCTCCGGGTGCGGCATCAGCCCGAAGACGTTCCCCTCGGGGTTCGTGAGCCCCGCGACGTTCCCCTCCGAACCGTTCGGGTTCCATGGGTAGACCGCGGGACCGCCGTCGGGAGCGACCCAGCGGAACAGCACCTGGCCGCTCCTCTCGAGCTCGCGCCGACGCGCGTCCCCGCCCGCGAGGACGAGCTTCCCTTCCCCGTGGCCGGAGGGGAACATGAAGCGGGTCCCGCGGGGGACCCGGGCGAACGGGGCGAAGTTCCCGCCCCCCCAGGCGACGTACGTCGGACGGCACTCGTACCTCCCCGAGTCGTTCGGCACGAGGGCCGCCTCGGGCGGGCCGAGCACGCCGCCGGGCCGCCCGGGCAGGAGGCCGAGCTCGGTCAGCGTCTGGAATCCGTTACAGATCCCGGCGACGAGTCGACCGCTGCGCACGTACTCCTCGAGCTCGGGCCCGCACGACGATCGGAGGCGGGCGGCGAGGATCGCCCCCGCGCGGACGTAATCGCCCGCCGCGAACCCGCCGGGGACGAACAGGGCCGCGAAGTCGGCGAGGCGGGCCCGCTCGGACGGCCCCGCGCGTTCGAGCCGCTGGACCGGGACGATCTCGGGACGGGTCCCGAGCGCCGCCAGCGCGACGCGGAGCTCCTCGTCGCAGTTCGTCCCCTCGATCGCGAGGATCGCGACCCGGGGGGACGACCGACCCACGGCCGGTCGTGGGTCGGTCGGCCTTAACGGTTGGCGACCGTCCCGCCGGGGGCGCCGAGCGGCGGGTCGAGCTCGAACGTCTTCACGCGGTCGCCTCGAACGACCCCGCGCCGGCCGGGAGGGACGAGGGCGAACGCGGTCGCTCCGCGGAGGCTCGAGATCGCGGACGAGCCCCGGAACGTCGGTACGGCACGTCCGTCCCGGATCGCCAGCGGGACGACCGTGGTCATCCGGGAGGACGGGCGGGGGGCGTCCCGCGCAAGGGTCCGCTCCCCGGGCGACCAGCCGGGCCCGGGGAGGCCCGCGAGGCGGCGAAGCACCGGCAGGACCAGCCAGTACATGTTGAGCAGGCAGGACGTCGGATGACCGGGCAGGCCGACGACGACCTTGGGGCCGACCCGGACCGCGATCGTCGGCTTGCCCGGTCGAACGGCGATGCCGTGGAACAGCGGCCGACCGACGCGGCGCAGGATCCCCGGCAGGAGGTCCCGCTCCCCGACCGAGCTCCCCCCGGTCGTGAGCACGATATCGGAGGTGCGGACCGCCGCGCGGACGGCCGATTCGATCGCGCGAGGATCGTCCGGCAAAGGGCGACCGAGCGCGGGGATCCCGCCGGCGGCGACGATCACGGGGGCCAGCGCGGCGTTGTTGCTCTCGAAGATCCGG
>JASHQF010000118.1 GCA_030037695.1 Thermoplasmata archaeon | reverse complement strand
AGGTACTGGACGAACGGCTGAAGCCCCTGGGTCTCGAGGCGCTCGAGCGCGTGGTGCAAGTGGAGGAGCACGAGCTGATGGAACAGGGGACCGAACCGCCGGACCATCGGGCCCGGACGGGCGAAGATCTCGGCGCGGAGCGCGATCAGGTCCTTGACCGAGAGCGAGGCGATCGGTTTCTTGCGCAGGTACCCCATCTTCTGGAGCTTGCGCGCCGTCGCGCGCGACGCTTCGACCAGGAGGTCGCGCACCCGCTGGGCGGCCGGGGGCAGGTCGACCCAGCGCAGGTCGACCTCCGTCGGTTGGACGTACTCCCGGACCCCCGGGTCCTCCCGCGTGCGCGCCTCGATGCGGACGACCCCGAGAGCTGCGACGACCGCCTCGATCCGCTCGTCCCGACCCCCCGGGGAGGCGGTGAGCCCCAGGACCCGGCTCGCGACGGGGCGCTCGGCACGGAACCGCTCGGCGATCGGCACGTAGGCGTAGCGACCGACGGCGTGGTGCGCCTCGTCGAAGACGAGGAGCGCCACCTCCGTGAGCAGGTAGCGACCGGCGGCGAGGTCGTTCGCCACGATCTCGGGGGTCGCGAAGACGATCTCGGCGGTCTCCCACGAGCCCTCCCGCACCGGACGGCGGACCGTGCCGGTGAACCGCGCGATCCGCAGGGGGACCAGCCAGCGGGCGAACGCGTCCGCGTGCTGCTGGACGAGCGGTCGGGTCGGCGCGAGGAAGACGAGCTTTCCCGGGGAACGTCGGAGGAGCTCGGCGGCCGCGAGCGCCGCGACGACGGTCTTGCCGAGTCCAGTAGGCAGGACGACCAGGAGGTCGTCGGCGAGCGCGATGCGGGCGAGGTCGAGCTGGAACGGTAGCGCGCGCAGCGCCCCCGGTCGGAGGAGGGGATGGACGACCGAGCCGCCCTCGACGCCCCAGATCCCGGGCAGCGCCGGAAGTTCCGTCCGGGACGGTGCCCGGGGGACCGGCGCCGCGGGCGATCCGTCGTCCGGGAATTCCTCCAGCCGCCGCTGGCTCGACATCCGTGCGTGGTCCCTGCGCTCGGTGCGCTCGGCAGTCCTCGGGGGAGTGGCGCCTCGGATCGCCTAGCGGGCGACGGCGCCGATCGTCGCCCGGCCGCCGAGGTACGGGCGGAGCGCTTCGGGGACTCCGATCGTGCCGTCGTCCTGCTGGTACTGCTCGACGATCGCGGCGATCGCCCGCGACGTCGCGATCGCGGTCGAGTTGAGGGTGTGCGGGACGAGCTTGCCGGGCTTGCCCGCCCGACCAAGCCGTATGCCGAGCCGGCGGGCCTGGTAGTCGGTGCAGTTCGAACAGCTCACGACCTCCCGGTACGCTCCCTGGCGGGGAAACCAGGCCTCGATGTCGTACTTCTTCGCCGCGACCGTCCCCACGTCGCCGGTGCAGACGTTGACGACACGGTAGGGGACGGCCAGGCGCCGGAACAACTCCTCCGCGTTCCCCCGGAGCTCCTCGTGGATCGCCGGAGAGTCCTCGGGGCGACAGAAGACGAACTGTTCGACCTTGGTGAACTGGTGGACCCGGAACAGCCCCTTCTGGTCGACGCCGTGGCCCCCGATCTCCTTGCGGAAGTTGGTGCTGAGGCCGGCGAGGCGGATCGGCATCTCCGCCTCGTCGAGGATCTCGCCGAGGTACAGGGCGGCGAGCGGGTGCTCGCTGGTCGCGATGAGGTACAGGTCCTCCCCCTCCAGCTTGTACATCACGTTCTCGAAGTCGGCGAGGTCGGTCACGCCCTCGTACGGTCCCCGTCGGAGCACGAACGGCGGCAGGACCGGGGAGAACCCGCGCTCGACGAGCAGGTCGAGGGCGAACCGCTGGAGGGCGAGATCGAGCAGCACCGCCTCGCCTTTCAGGTAGTAGAACCCGGCCCCGCTCGCCCGCCGCGCTCGGTCGAAGTCGGCGAGGCGGAGCCGCTCCAGGAGTTCCGCGTGCGGACGCCGGTGGGGCGAGGCCTCGGCCGGCGAGCCCCAGGACGCGACGACGGCGTTTTCGGTGTCGTCCTTGCCGTACGGGACGGAGTCGTCGAGGAGGTTCGGGAGGCGCAGCAGCGAGGCGTCGCGGGCCGCGCGCGCTTCCGCCTCCCGATCCTCCGCCGTCCGGAGCCGGGCCGGGATCCCCTTCGCCTCCTCCTCGGCGGCAGTATCCGGCCGCTGCCCGGCTTTCGCCGCCGCGATTGCGCGGCCGAGCTCGTTGCGACGCTTGCGGAGCTGGTCCGCCTCGTTCCGGGCCGTCCGCCAGGCGGCGTCCTGGGCCCGGACCTGGTGGAGGAGCTTGATCACGTCCGGGTTGCGCCGTCGGGCGAGGTTGGCCTCGACACGGTCGGCCTCCGAACGAACGAGTTCGATGTCGATCACGATCCGACCGGACGCCTACCACGCGAAAATCTTTGCTCGGTTCGGCCTGGCCTGGGGCCCAGCCCCCTTCGCGCCCCGGGGAGGGGCCCTCGCGGACGTCGGCCCCGTCCCTAGGACCCGAACACTCTAAGTACGCTCCATCGCCCCCGACCTCGGGGTTCTGAGGGGTCACCGATGGCGCGCGAGTATGGCCTCTTCCTCGAGGGGAAGTGGACGGTTCCCGAAGGGGCGAAGCGGTTCCGCTCGACGAATCCAGCGAACGGGGAGGAGGTCGCTTCGTTCGTCGCAGCAACCGCCGACGATGTGCAGCGGGCCATCGCTGCGGCCTCCCGAGCGTTCCCTGCGTGGAGGGACACTCCACCGCCGAAGCGTGGCGAGATCCTGCTCGCGGCGGCTCGGCGGTTCCGTGAGCGGAAGGAGGAGCTCGGCCGGCTCGTCACGCAGGAGATGGGCAAGGTGATCGCCGAGGGCCGCGGGGACGTCCAGGAGTCGATCGACTTCGTGGAGTACATGGCCGGCGAGGGCCGTCGCCTCTTCGGGGAGACGGTCCCCTCCGAGCTGCGCTCGAAGTTCTGCCTCACGGTGCGCCAGCCCAAGGGGGTCGTCGCCGCCATCACGCCCTGGAACTTCCCCACCGCGATCCCGAACTGGAAGATCGCGGCGGCGCTGATCACGGGCAACAGCGTGGTCTTCAAGCCGGCGTCGTCGACCGCCGCCTGCGGCGCCGAGGTCGTCCGCACGTACGAGGAGGCGGGGGTCCCTCCGGGCGTGCTCAACCTCGTGACGGGCTCCGGTGGGGTCGTCGGGGACGTCCTGACGAGCGATCCCCGGATCCGGGCCGTGTCGTTCACGGGCGGGGTCGAGACCGGCCGCGACGTCTACGTGCGCGGGGCGAAGGCGCTCAAGATGGTCCACCTCGAGCTCGGGGGGAAGAACCCGATGATCGTGATGGACGACGCGGACCTCACCCTCGCGCTCGACGGGATCCTCTTCGGCGCGTTCGGCACGGCCGGCCAGCGGTGCACCGCGACCAGCCGTCTGATCGTCCACGAGAAGGTGCACGAGGCGTTCGTCGGGATGCTGGTCGACCGGTTGGGCCGGTTCTCGGTCGGCGACCCGCTCGACCCGCGTACCGGCATGGGGCCGGTCGCCTCCGCCGACCAGGAGCGCAAGATCCTCGACTACATCGCGCTCGGCCGGAAGGAGGCGAAGCTCCGGCTCGGTGGCACGAAGCTCACGGGCGGGGCGTACGACCGCGGCTTCTTCCTCGCGCCGACGATCTTCGAGACGGAGCACGGCACCCGGATCTCCAAGGAGGAGATCTTCGGCCCCGTCCTGTCGGTGATCCGGGTGAAGAGCTACGAGGAGGCGGTACGCGTCGCCAACGACGTCGACTACGGCCTCTCTTCTTCGATCTACACGCGGGACGTCGATCGGGCGTTCCGCGCGATCCACGACCTCGAGGCCGGGATCACCTACATCAACGCCCCGACGATCGGCGCCGAGGTCCAGCTCCCCTTCGGCGGGGTGAAGAACACCGGGAACGGCGGCCGCGAGGCTGGCAGCGCCGCCATCGAGGAGTTCACGGAGATCAAGACCGTGTTCGTCGATTTCTCCTCCAAGCTGCAGAAGGCCCAGATCGACGACCCCGCCCCGGCATGAGCCGGTTCCGGGCGACCGACGAGCAGTTGGACGGCGAGATCGGCACGCTCGCCGCCATCGTCCGGATCCGGCGGCGTCGCAGCGAGGAGGAGCTCGACCGCCTGGAACAGGAGCTCGAGGAGCTGCGTCGCGAGCGACGTCGCCGCCCGGGCGTCGCGGTCGCGGCGGTCGCGGGGACCGAGGCGGACGTCTCCGCCTGATCCGGCTCCGGGGCGGGGCCCCTAGAACGGCCCCGTACGGTTCGGGTTGTCGAAGTTGGTGAGGAGGAGCTGGCCGCGGTTCTTCGGCTTGCCGATCGGCGCGATCAGGGGATCCTCCTCGAGCGCCGGGATCGTCTCGGAGAGCGGCACGTCGACCAGGATCTCGCGGCTCCGTCCGCCTCGCCCACGGGAGACGATCGTCGCCCGGACGAGGCCCAAGGTCTCGAGCTCGCCGATGTACCCTGAGATCGACCGGGCCGTGAGCGGGGGGAGCCCGAGCCGGTCGACCAGGCGACGGTAGCTATCGAACACCTCGCCCGTGTGCAGGCCGGCCCGTCGGCGCTCGTAGAGCTGGAGGATCGCGTAGAGGAGGATCTTGCAGTGGGGGGGCAGGGTCCGGCAGCAGTCGACGATGATGTCCTGCTCGAGCCGGTTCTTCGCCTTCACGACGTGATCGGGGGTGATCCGCTTCGCGCGGTCCCGCTCCGCCATCTCCGCCGCCAGGCGCAGGAGCGCGAGCGCCCGACGGGCGTCCCCGTTCTCGAGCGCCGCGTAGGCGGCGCACCGCTCGACCACGCCCGGGTCGAGGACGTCGTCGCGGAACGCCTCCTTCGCCCGGTCGCGCAGGATGTCCTGGAGCTGCGGGGCGTTGTACGGGTCGAACAGGATCTTCTCCTCGTTGAGCCGACTGCGGACCCGGGCGTCGAGCTCGCTCGTGAACTTGAGGTCGTTCGAGATGCCGATCAAGCCGACCCGCGCGTCCTCGAGCTCGGTGTTGATCTGGCTCAGCGTGTAGAGGACGTTGTCCTTGTCGGCCTTGCGCGAGACGAGACGGTCGATCTCGTCCAGGACGAGGAGGAACGTCCCCCCCTTCGCGTCCATCAGCCGCCGCATCGCGGCCTGGACCCGGTCGAGCGACCAGCCGGTCGGGATCCGCTCCGCCTCCGTGGGGGCGATCGTGTTGCCGATCGTCTGGAGGAGGCTGTAGGGGGTGTCGATGTTCCCGCAGTTCACGGTGACGAACGTGAGCTTCGGGTCCGAGCCGACCCGCCGTTGGAGGTCCTGCCGGACCTGCGCGACGACGGCGGTCTTGCCCGTCCCGATCTTGCCGTAGATGAGCAGGTTCGACGGTAGCTCGCCCCGCAGGGCTGGCGCGAGGATCTCGGCGACCTTGCGAATCTCCTCCTCCCGGTGCGGCAGGCGGCTCGGCACGTACGAATCCCTGAGCACCTCGCGGCTGCCGCGGAACAGCTCGCTCTTGGTCTGCAGGATCGAGTCGAGGAACTCCGCGGCGGAGCTCGGGGTCGTGGGCAGAGGGGCCCCGGCGCCGGGGATGCCCCCGGCCGGCGTCCCTCCGCCCTGTCGGCGGTCGCCGACGGGCGCGACCGCCGGGTTGGTCGCTTCGCTTGCTAGGGGCCGCACCGGCACGTCGACCGGCCGGTCCTCGGGAGCAGGTGGCACCGTCAAACCTGCCCGGGCCTCGGGCGGGGGGTCCGAGGGTCGGCGTCCATATCTATCTTTTGTCGCGCGGCGAGCGCCGACGGGCCGGACGACGAAAAACTCGCGCTCGTCGCGGCCTCCGGGACGTTCGACCGAACCGATTTGAAGGGCCAGGCCCATTCCGGGGGCGATGAGCGAGTCGGCGTACGGCCACGAGCCCGGCGAGCCGCTCCCCGAGGGGTCCGTCTCGGTCCCTATCGTCCTCGGCGCCGCCCTCCTGGTCGGCGTCGGCCTCGCCGGGATGGCGTTCTGGCTGATCACGTTCCGCTGGATCTACTTCGCTAGCCTCGTCCCGTTGGTCGCGGGAGGGCTCCTCCTGTTCAGTCGGTTCAGCGGCGCCGACCGGGCCTGACGCCCCGCGCGATGCCGCGGGACCCGGGCCGATCGCCCCCGCCGGTGGTCGTCAAGCTCGGCGGTAGCCTGATCACCCGCAAGCGCGAGGCCGAGAAGCTCCGTCCGAAGATCCTCGCCCGGCTGGCGCGCGAGATCGCGGGAGCCGAGGGTCCCCCGGTCGTCGTACTCCACGGGGCGGGATCGTTCGGCCATCCGAGCGCGAGCCGGTTCCGGCTCGCGCGAGCCCCCTCCGGTCCCGAGGAAGCGCGCGCCCGGGCCCGCGGGGCCGGGATCGTCGCCGCCGAGGTCCGGCGGCTGCACCTCGCCGTGCTGCGCGAGCTCGTGAACGCGGGGGCCGCCCCGTGGTCGGTCCCGCCCTCAGCCCTCGCGCGGAACAAGGAAGGCCGCCTCGCGGCGTTCGAGGGGGTTCCGTTCCTCGAAGCGATCGGGCGCGGCACGGTCCCGGTCTCGTTCGGCGACGTCGTCCTCGACGACGGCTGGGGGTTCTCGATCCTCAGCGCCGACACGATCGCGACCGCGCTCGTCCCCGTCCTGCGGCCGTCGCGGGTCGTCTTCGCGACGGACGTCCCCGGGATCCGCGATCCCGCGCATCCGGGAGGTCGCCCGATCGTGCCGGAGGTCACCGAGGCGCTGCTCGGACGGCTCACCCCGGATCCCCGTACCCCCGACGTCACGGGAGGGATCCGGGCGAAGGCGGAGGCGATGCGGGCGATCGCCCTCGCCGGCGCGGACGCAGTCCTTATTAGCGGACTCTCGGATGGCGCGCTCTCGCGGGCGATTCGAGGGGAGGCGGTCTACGGGAGCTGGGCCCACGCGGCCGCCGCGTAAGCCCGCGGACCGAGAAGGCCTCGATCTCAGCCATCGCAAGGCCGAGCACGTCAAGGTCGTGCTCGGGCAGAACGTCGAGGGCCGGTACCGGTACTGGGACGATGTCCAGCTCGTCCACCGGGCGCTCCCCGAGCTCGATTTCGACGAGATCGACACCTCGGTCAGCCTGCTCGGTCATCCCCTCCGGGCGCCGATCCTCATCACGGGCATGACCGGGGGGTTCCCCGGGGCGGCGACGATCAACGAGAACCTCGCCCGCGCCGCCGCCGACGTGGGGGTCGCGATGGGCGTCGGCAGCGAGCGCGCGGCGGTGTTGAAGGGGCAGTACCCGGAGAGCTACGCCTGCGTCGCCCAGTACGCCGTCCCCCTCAAGCTCGCCAACCTGGGCGCCCCGCAGATCGTCCCGCAGCGGGCCGGCGACCCGGTCGTCGGCCCCGAGGAGGTCCGGCGCGCGATGGAGCTGATCGGCGCCGACGTCCTCGCGATCCACCTTAACTTCCTCCAGGAGATGGTCCAGCCCGAGGGGGACCGGCGGGCGCGCGGCTGCCTCGAGGCGATCGCAGGGCTCGCGAAGAAGTTCCCGGTCCTCGTCAAGGAGACCGGCGCGGGGATCTCGCGGACGGTCGCCGAATCGCTCCGGGACCGCGGGGTGAAGGCGTTCGACGTGAGCGGCACGGGCGGGACGTCGTTCGCCGCGGTCGAGCACTTCCGGGCCCTCGAGAAGGGGGCGGAACGCGAAGCCCGGGTCGGCAAGACGTTCTGGGACTGGGGCATCCCGTCCCCGGTCTCCGTCCTCGAGCTCGTGCCCCTGGGCCTGCCGGTCGTCGCCAGCGGGGGCGTGCGCTCGGGGCTCGACGTCGCTCGGGCGATCGCACTCGGCGCGACGGCCGCCGGCACGGCCGGGGGGGTCCTCCGTGCCGCCTCGACCGGACCTGACGAGGCCCGGGCGGAGCTCGAGACGCTCGTCCACGAGCTCAAGGTCGCGATGTTCCTCACGGGCTCGCGCTCGATCGCGGAGCTCCAGCGCGCCCCGTACGTGCTCACCGGCGAGAGCCGACCGTGGCTGCGCCGCTAGACACCCCCCCGGGTCCCGAGGCGGTCCACCGGGCGAAGCTCGTCGCGGCGAAGACCGAGGGCACGGGCGGCCCGCTGCTCTCCAACGTGGAGTGGCTGCGCCGCCGACCCCCGGCGGAACGCGCGGCGTACGCCGGCACGATCGCGCGTCGACCGTCGCGCTCGCTGTCGGGGGTGGCGGTCGTCGCCGTGATGACCGCGCCGGCGCGGTGCCCGCACGGGCGTTGCACCTACTGCCCCGGGGGCGTCGAGGCGCGCAGCCCCCAAAGCTACACCGGCGAAGAGCCGTCCGCCCTCCGCGGCGCCCAGTTCGGATGGGACGCCCGCGCGATCGCCCAGCACCGCGTGGAAACGCTGGAGGCGCTCGGCCACCCTACGTCGAAGATCGAGGCGATCGTCATGGGGGGGACGTTCCCCGCGCGACCTCGGGCCTACCAGGAGGAGGTCCTCCGGGGGATCTACGACGGCCTCAACGGCACCGTCTCCACCACGCTCGCCGAGGCCCGGGACCGGAACGCGACCGCCTCCCGCCGGGTCGTGGGTCTCACGGTCGAGACCCGGCCGGACTGGTGCGACGATCGGATCCTGCCGTTCCTGCTCGACGGGGGGGTCACGCGGATCGAGCTTGGGGTCGAGTGCTTGCATCCGGACGTCCTTGCCGCGGTCGGGCGGGCGCACGGGGTCGAGGAGGTCGTCCGGGCGACCCGGGAGGCGCGGGATCGCGGGTTCAAGGTCGGTTACCACGTGATGCTCGGCCTCCCCGGCATGGACCCCGCGAAGGATCTCGAGGATTTTCGTCGGCTCTGGGCCGACGAGGCGTTCCGCCCGGATTTCCTCAAGCTGTACCCCACCCTCGTACTCCCCGGCACGGAGCTGTTCGACACCTGGAAGGCGGGACGGTACGAGCCGTACGGCGTCGAGACCGCCGTTCGGGTCCTCGCGGAGATGAAGCGGGAGCTCCCGCCCTGGGTCCGGATCCACCGGATCCAGCGCGACATACCGGCCCGACTGATCGCCGCCGGGGTCCGGTCGAGCAACGTGCGCCAGCTGGCGCTCGCCCGGCTCGCCGCGGAGGGCCGACGTTGCCGGTGCCTTCGCTGCCGGGAGCCCGGCCGCTCGGTGGATCCCGCCCCGGAGGCGTTCGAGCTGACCGAGACCCAGTACGCGGCGGGGGGCGGGTCGGAGTGGTTCCTCGCCTTCGAGACGAGCGCGACCGATACCGTGGCCGGCTATCTTCGGCTCCGGGAACCTTCCCGGGCCACCTCGGGCGGACTTGATGGGCCGGTCGTTCGGGAGCTCAAGGTCGTCGGTCGAGAAGTGCCGGTCGGCGCCTCGGCGGGGGGGGCCGCCGAGCTCCAGCACCGGGGCTTCGGCCGGCGCCTGCTCGCGCGGGCCGAGGAGATCGCCCGGGAGCGCGGCTACGGCCGGCTCCGGGTGATCAGCGCCGTCGGGGCCCGCGCCTACTACGCTCGGCACGGCTACCTGCGGGACGGCCCGTACCTGGCGAAGTCCCTCGCCGGCGGCGCAGCGTAGGGAGCGAGGCCCGCTCGCCGACGCCGCGGTCGCAGCAAGGGTTAAACCCCCCCGGGCCCCGCCGACCGAGGGATTCCCCGCCATGGCCCGGAACATCCAGGTCGAGCCGCTCCCGGTCGAGCACATCGAGGACCAGGCCGTCGAGCTGGTCGAGCGGAAGGGCCTCGGGCACCCGGACTCGATCGCGGACGGCGTCTCCGAATCGGTGAGCCGGGCGCTCTGCCGGCTCTACCTGGACGAGTTCGGTCGGATCCTGCACCACAACACGGACGAGACCCAGGTGGTCGGGGGGGGCTCCGAGCCGAAGTTCGGCGGCGGCCGGATCACCCAGCCGGTGTACATCCTGCTCGTCGGCCGCGCGACGACCGAGGTGAACGGGGAGAAGCTCCCCTACCGCGACGTGGCGGTGAAGGCCGCACGGGACTACGTCCAGTCGGTCTGCCGGCATATCGATGTGGACCGTCAGGTAGAGTTCGACTGCCGGATCGGCCAGGGCTCGGTCGACCTGCGAGGGGTCTTCGACCAGAAGGCGGCGGTGCTCGCGAACGACACGTCGTTCGGCGTCGGCTTCGCGCCCCTGTCGGATACCGAGCGGCTCGTGCTCGAGAGCGAGCGGTTCCTCACGCTGAAGCTCAAGAAGAAGCTCCCGGCCCTCGGGGAGGACGTCAAGGTGATGGGCTACCGCCAGGGCAAGAAGATCCGGCTCACCGTCGCGGCGGCGCTCGTCGACAAGGAGGTCCGGAACCCGAAGGAGTACCGGGCCGTCTGCGACGAGATCGCGGAGAAGGTCCGGGAGAACGCGGCGACCCTCACCCATCGGTCGGTGACGATCGACGTGAACACGGCGGACGACCCCGAGCTCGGGCGGTACTATCTCACGGTGACCGGCTGCTCGATGGAAGCCGGCGACGACGGCTCGGTCGGGCGGGGGAACCGGGCGAACGGGCTCATCACCCCGTGCCGGCCGATGAGCCTCGAGGCGTCGGCGGGGAAGAACCCGGTCAACCACGTCGGCAAGATCTACAACCTGCTCGGGACGCTCATCGCCGACGAGATCGTGAAGGAGGCGGGCGGGGACGTCAAGGAGGTCCACGTGAGGAT
>JASHQF010000117.1 GCA_030037695.1 Thermoplasmata archaeon | reverse complement strand
ACTCTCCAACGCCAGGTCCTCGGCGTGAACCTTCCTCGCAAGATTGAATGCATCTCGGAAGTGTTCTGCTGCGACCTGGCTCTGCCCCTTCCCCTCTTCGATCCTCGCCTGAGACAGTAGAAAATACGCTTGTAGCCGTCGGCTAACCGGTCCAATTTTCTCTGCAATCGCGAATTCGTCCTCAGCCAGCTTGACTTGCCGAAGGCGAGTATGCAGTTCGACAATCGCAAGCCGTGCCTCGCAGGTCACCCGCTCCTCTCCATCTGCCTCGTCAATTGCGCGGTGAAGCGCGGCAATCGCCTCAGGATAGTCCGAGTGGTGTCGGAGTAGTGCGGCCTCGACCAACAAAACGCGAACCCTCGCCGCGCCGTGCGGCAACGCAGTCACCAATCGCCGAAGGGCGAGTCGAAGGGTCTCGGAATAACCGAGTCTGAGCACGGCGCGCTGCTGATCCTCCAGCAACCGAGCCGCTTCCTTCCACCCCTCCCCGCCCACCAGATGAAGGAATCTCTCTCGAATGGCCTCGGGTCGGTGGCTTCGCGTGTAGAATCGAGCCAACTTCAGGTGGGCTTCGCGCTCATCCGAGGGTCCGACTCGGCCCATCACGGCCGATCGAATCACCTGAAGCATCTCCACGCGGTCTTGGGCGGTCGAGTGCAGGACTCCGATTCGACTGAGCTCGTCCATGCGGTCCCGCCCCAGACCGAGGTCTTCGATCAGAAAGTCGATCGGAAGAGGCTCCCCGGCAAGCGATATCGGGAGAATGGCCGCGATCTCGCGATCGGAGATTCTCGAGATGACAGCCGAGGGCAGCGTGGTTGCGTCTGCGGAGAGCTCCGGATTCGAAACTGCAAGTCGAAGCAGAAGGGGGGAGCCGAGCGTCGATTGATAGACTCTCTCGAAGCGATCGGCTAGCCCGCCGTTCCGGTCGGTGAGTTCGTGGGCCGCCGTGCGATCCAATCCGCCCACGGTCAACCTCTGGAATTCGGTCTCCCCGAAGTTCACTGGCTCGGGGTCTTGGCCGACGAGGTAGAACTTGTGATCGCCGCTCCTGCCTAGGGTTCCGATAAACTCGGATAGGAACCTTCGGAGGTCTGGTCCTGCTAGCTGAATGTCGTCGATTACCGCCGCAATTCCTCTACCCGCGAGAGCCCTACCAACCAGTCCTGCAACCTCTCGCGCGACGGGCGTGCGAGGCAGCTGGGCATAGTACGCAAGTTGTGGGCTCCCCAACGTAGAAAGCGTATGGGACAGCGCTGAAGCAACTTGGCGGGGAGAGCTCACCGGTCGCACGGTGAACCAGAAGGGTATCCTGCCTCGTCGGGAGCGCTTGATGTGTCGACTTACCAGTGCGGTCTTCCCCATCCCGGGTGCCCCGTAGATCACGATCGTAGACTTTCCCGAGTTCGCGAAGTCCGCGAGGTGGTCTAGTTCGTCCTTGCGGCCAAGGAACGGGTGGGGGGGAAGGGGGAGGTCGGCAGATAGGAGCGGGACGCCCCGAGTCTCGCGCTTCAATGACCCGAGCCCGGCCGGCGTGAGTCGGTAGGTCAGTTGCTTGCGCTGGCCGTCCCGCACAGCGCCCCGAACGGAGGAGACGAAGCCCTGACGCACGAGGTCGGCGAGCGGCCGAGACATCGAGCATGGGTGGTATCCCAGCGCACGGGCAAGCTCCCGCTGGCTGATCCCGTAAGCCGAGTCCTCGGACGCCTCGTGGAGCTGGATGTAGTCGAGGATCTCGACAGGGAGGTAGGTCTGGAGACCCATCGCAGGAGGGAGCGGTCTCGGGGTACTTAGACTTGCTTTGTACAAATTAACTGCCGAGGTTTAAGTAGCAAACCGGCCAACGAGGTTGCACCATGACGCGCACGGATGCGAGCGGCGCCTCCCTCGGAGGCATCGGCGCCATGCTCGAGGAGGCGGACCTGTGCCCTGACTGCCGGCAAGGTCTCACCGAGCGCGCGCACCGCACGCACTCCCACCCCAAGGCGACGGCGCCCCCTCCCGCCCTGACTCTACAGCCGACGTTCCCGTCGGAGAGCGAGCTGATCCTGGAAGAGCCCCGCCTTCCCGCGGCGCTCCAGATCCAGGAGTTCGAGACCCCGTCGCTCCCGCCCCGCGGGATCGAGTTCCGGAGCCCCGCCTTCTCCACCCGCGTCTTCGAGCGGGCGAGCCGTGGCTTCGGTCCGATGTGGCTCCCGCCGCCCGACCTCGGGGAGGTCATCTAGATGCTCCGCGGCGACCGGTCCCCCGAGTTCGAGTGGGATCCCGAGCATCGGTCGATCCTGCGCTCGACCGGCCGCCAGGTCCTCCTGGCGGTCGCTTCGTCCCCCTCCGCGCTCCCGCAGGAACTGACGCTCTGGCCCCGATGGCTCGCGCCCACCTACCGCTCGGGTCCCCACCACCGCTCGGGCGGTACCGTCTCGCTGGCCCACAAAAGGACGGTGACCTAGCTCGGACGTCGGGGCCAGCCCCTCACGATGACCTTGGTCCCCGCGGAGTACCCGGCTCCGCGGGGACCGCTATTTCCCGAGGGGCAGGTCCGGCGACCGCGGTCCGCCGCAAACGAAAGATAGGGGAGGCGGTCGTCCGACCGCCAGGTCGTACGCATGCCGGACGCGCGGTGCGCAGTCTGCGGGGGACCGCTCGAGTCCGGATTCGTCACCACGAGCAACGGCTCCGGGCTGTTCTGGTCCAAGGAGTCCGCTCCGGCCCGGCTCCGCCCCACGGGGCTCGAGGTGCTCGTGGGAACGCGCTTCGGGGGCACGTACTCCGCCAGCCTGTCGGGCGCGCGATGCGCCAAATGCCGCACGGTCCTCCTCGCGCTCCCGTCCGGCTCGAAGTAGCGCGCCCTGGGGTCCCCGCGGGAGCGGGCTCGGGCCGTTAGGTCGAGGCCCCCGCTACGGACAGCGGCCGAACGAGGAGCGTCGGGGAGGCGATCTCTCCCGACAGGCTCGCGTGGCTCCCGATCGCCGCGAGGTTCGTCAACATCGAGGGGGCCCCCGGAGCCGCGATGGCGGTGCCCCCCACGATGCCTCCTCTCACGGGCTCCGCCCGTTTTCCGCCCCGGATCCGGTAGCCGATGCGGATCTCGCCTCCGAAGACGCCGGTCGCGATGTTCGGACGGGCCCACCCGAGCTGCTGGACCCAGATCCCGTCGCCCGCGGCCTCCACGATCTCCTCGTCGGAGCCTCCCGACCCTTCCTGCACGACGACGGTCGAGTTCCGGACGCTCGGAGCCCTCAGGAACCGCTTCCAATCGAAGTAGTCCAGGAGGCGGCCCCGTGCGGCGGGCCCGGTGGGGGTTTCCGCGAACGCCCCGGCGTGGAGCGAGTCGTACAGCAGCGAGGTGACCTTGCCGTTCGCGAGCAGCGTCCGGCGGCCTTGGCGTCGTCCCTCGTCATCGAACGGCCCGCTCTCGATCGCGCCCGGGACCGTCCCGTCATCGAAGATCGTGAGGGAGGGCGCGCCGATCTGAGCCCCGGTCTCGGGAGCGAGCTTCTTCATGCGGCCGGCCCCCGAGAGGCGGAAGCCGAGGACGCTCGGCAGGATCCCGTCCAGGACGGACGCCGGGAGCGCTACGGGCAGATCCCCCGTGGGGGGCGGCACCGCACGTCGCACGTCGGCGGCGAACTGGCACCAGGCGCCGACCTCGGCGGGCAGCGTGGAGGGCTCCAATCGGGCCCGGAGCTCGTTGACCCAGTATTCCCCGGGGGATCGGCCCTCGGGCCCGCCGGACGCCTTCACCGCCACCTCGAGCTCCACCGCGGAACGGGCGAACGTGCTGCGCAGACCGGACGAGTTCGCCACCGAGGTCTCCGTGAGCGTCGCCTTCACCGAACCGAAGCTGAGCGAGATCCCGGGTCGACCCTCGAACTGCTGGAGCATCGTCTCGAGGTACCCTTGGATCGACTCGAGGGGACGGTCCCAGAGGCTACGGTCGACCGCGCTCAAGGCGGTGGTCCCCGCCGCACTGGCCGTCGGAAGCTCGAGGGTGCGAGCGGGGAACTCCGAGTGCCGGGCGATCTCCTTCGCCCCGGCGACGCTCGTCCGGATCCCCTCATCGGACGCATCGGTGCCGGCCTCGAACCCCACCCCCAGGGTTTCCCCCCGGCGTTGAAAGAGGCGGACCCCGTACCCTTCGAGGCTCATCGGCCCCCGGACCAGTTCGATCTCGGGTCCGTTGAGATGGATCTCGAAGCGGCGGGAGCGGTCCGCGTAGACCTCCCACGGCGCCTCCGCCCGGAGCCGTTCGGCGACGCGGAACGCGAGGTCGTGTGGGGCCTCGCTCATGCCGCCCCCACGATCGCCCGGGAGAGGACGTAGACCCCGCCGGTCCCCGCCGGGATCAGGTCACCGTGGCCCTTCCCGCAGAACCCGGGATCCATCTGGAACTCCTCCTTGCGGCCGACCCCCCGGATCGACCTCAGGAAGTCGAGGACCTTGCCGGACAGCGCCATCGAAGTGACGAGGTCGGTGAGCTTCCCGTGCTCGATCTTCCGGCCCCGCTGCACCTTCAGTTGCATCTGCCCCCCCAGCGGGTCCTCGATCCCGCTCGACGCATGCTCCAGGAGGACCCCCGACTCGACCTCCCCGAGCAGCTCGTCCAACGTACGATCCCCGGGTTCGACCAGCGTGTTCGTCATCCGGACGAACGCGCGGCTCAAGAAATCGGACCGGCGCGTGTTCCCGGTCGGGGTGGCACCGAGGACGCTCGCGGTCTCCCGGTCGTGGAGGGCCCCGACGAACGTCCCGTGGTCGACCAGGACCGTCCGCTGGCCCGGATGACCCTCGTCGTCGAAGTAGATCGTCCCCCAGGCGTCCGCGATCGACCCGTCGTCGACGATCGTGACGTCGTCGGCCGCGAGCTTCGACCCCACGAGCGGGGCAAGGTAGGAGCGATGGCGTACGAACTGGTCGGCCTCGGTCCCGTGGCCGAACGACTCGTGGGCGAAGATGCCCGCGACGCTCGGATCGAGCACGACGTCGACCTCCCCGCTCGGCGGCGCCTTGGCGCTGAGGAGGGCGGCCGACTCCTTTGATGTGGCCGCGACCCTCGCCTCGGTGAGGTGCTCGAGCCGTTCCTGGCCGCCGATCCCTCCCTCGCTCAGGAACTCGAGCTCGACGCGGCCGTTCTCCATCGCGATCGGCACGACCGACCCGCGGGCGCGCTCGATCGACTGCCAGCAGCGGGCCCCGGCGCTGTTGAGGTAGAACCGTTCGTCCCCTTCCCAGGCGATGCCGAGGTTGACCTCCCGGATCTGGGGCTCGGAGCGGGCCCAGGCGAGCACGTCGCGGCCGAGGCGGATCATCCCCTCGGCGCCGAGGTCGCGGACCGGCTTCGCCGGCTTTGTCTCCGCCTCTCCCCGGGTCGTCGCGCTCGGTCCGGGGACCGGTCGGTTCCCGACGGCCTTCGCGCGAGCGGCTCGTAGGGTGGCGAGCGCCTCCTCGAGCCCACGATCGTCCAGCCGCGAGGTCGCCGCCTCGCTCCAACGTTGGCCCGTCCAGATCCGGAAGACCGCGCCGCGCAGGCGCGGACGCGTGCCGAACGTGGTGGACCGGGTATCCATCGTGACGTGCTCCCCCGTGGACTGCTCGGCGAGCACCTCGGCGAACGGCACCTCGCGGGAGAGCCTCCCGAGGGCTCTCTCCAGCACCCCTTCGTACTCCCGAAGGTCGGGCACGGCACTCCGGGAACTCCTCTTTGCCATAACGGGTTCGGGGGCCTCGAGCTCGTCTGCCCCGGGATCGTGCCTCCGCCGGTCGCCTCGAGAGGAG
>JASHQF010000012.1 GCA_030037695.1 Thermoplasmata archaeon | reverse complement strand
CTCGAACGCCAGGACGAGGTCGACGGGCACGATCCCCTCGAGCGCCGCCGCCTGGGCGAGGTTCCGGGGGTACCCGTCGAGGAGGCAACCGCCCCGCGCGTCCGGCCGGGCGAGCCGCTCGCGGAGGATCCGGAGCACGAGCTCGTCCGGCACGAGGCGCCCGGCCTGCATGTGGCCGTCCGCCTCGCGGCCGAGCGACGTCCCGGCGGCGACCGCCGCGCGCAGGAGGTCGCCGGTGGAGAGGTGCGGGATCCCGAGCTCGCGAGCGAGCGCCGGAGCCTGTGTGCCTTTGCCCGAACCGGGCGGCCCGAGGAAGACGAGGCAGGGCACGGTCCCGCGACCGGACCCGGGGTATAAGTCAGGCGGGCGAGGGACGAGCTACGGCCCGATCCGGGATCCCTCGAACGGAGCATCCCCGATCGCCGCCTCGAGGTTCCCGAGGTCCCGGCCGGCGACGACGTAGAGCGGGATCCCCGCGCGGGCGAGCAACTCGGCCCCGAGCCGGTCGAAGACGAACGCCTGCCCCGGGGTCCCGGGAGCCCCCGCGGCGACGAGGCGCCGGAACTCCTCCCAGCCAAGGCGGGACAGACGTTGCGCCGTCCGATCCCGCTTCGGGTCGCGATCGTAGACCCCGGGGACGTCCGTGGCGTTCACGACATGCGAGGCGCGGAGCCGGACCGCGATCAGCGCGGCGACCGCGTCCGTCGTGTGCCCGGGCTCGGTCCCTCCGAGGACGACCGGGGAGGCGCGATGGACCGACTCCACCGCCTCGCGCACGGTGGCCGGCGGATGGGACGGGGTCGGAGGCCCGATCCGACCGGCGAGGAGGCGAGCATGGAGCCGCGTCACATCGATGCCGAGCTCGTCGAGCTCGACATCGGTGAGCCCGAGGGCCCGGCCGGTCTCGATGTAGGCCCGGGCGGTGCGCCCCCCGCCGGTGGTCACGACGAGCGGCCGATCGCGGCCGAGCCGGCCCAGGCGCTCCGCGAGCCCCTCGAGGTACGGGACATCGCCCTCGCCGGTGAGGAGCACCGACCCGCCGATCGAGACCACGACCGGCCGCGCTCGGGGGCGGGCGGTCGGCATCGACGCCCCGAGCGGGACCGGGGCTTATCGGTATTGTCCGCGCCGGCGGAGCCTATAGGAGCCCGTCCCCGTATCTCCCGGACGTGGCCGCCCCGTCCGATGCCGCCAAGCGGGCGGCCGCCCGGTTCGCGGTCGGGCGGTTCGTCCGTCCGGGACGTACGCTCGGGCTCGGGACCGGCTCCACGGCCGCCGAAGCGATCCGGGAGATCCGCGCGACCTACCCCACGACGCCGTTCGACTGCGTCGCGAGCTCCCGGGCGACGGAGGAGCTCGCCCGCGAGCTCGGCCTTGGGGTGCGGCCGCTCCGCGCGGACGATCGGTTCGACCTCATGCTCGACGGCGCCGACGAGGTCTCCCCGTCGCTCGACCTGACGAAGGGCGGCGGCGGTGCCCTGTTCCGGGAGAAGCTGCTCGCGCGCCGGGCCGCCCACCTCGTCATCCTGGTCGATCCCTCCAAGCTGGTCCGTGCGCTCGGGGAGCGCGCCGCGGTGCCCATCGAGGTCGTGCCGTTCGCCCGGCCGGTCGTCGCGCGCGACCTCGAACGCGCCGGCTACGCGGTGGCGCTGCGCGGCCGACCCGGCGGTCCGCCGTTCGTCACCGACAACGGCAACGAGATCCTCGACCTCACCCCGCCCCGGCCGCTCGTCGACCCCGGCCGGACGGACCGGGAGCTCCGCGAGCTCCCGGGGGTGGTGGAGACCGGGCTGTTCGTCGGTCTCGCCGAGCGGGTGATCGTCGGCTCGCCCGACGGCGCGGTCGAGGAGCGGCTCGCCCCGGGCCGCGCCGCGTGAGCCCGGCCGTCGTGCAACTTATCCCCCCCGAGCGGTGGCCCCCGACGCCGGGGAGCGGGTCGATGCAAGGCAAGTACGTTCGCACGCGGATCGAGGACCACGTCGGCTACATCGAGATCGGCAAGCCGAAGGCGAACACGTACGACCTCGCGATGATGCACGAGCTCGACGCGGCGGTGGAGGAGCTCCGCTTCGCCGACGACGCCCGCGTGCTCGTCCTCGCGAGCGCGCTCCCGGGGTTCTTCAGCGCCGGGGCGGACATCGAGATGCTGCGGGCGAGCCAGCCGGACTTCAAGGCGATGTTCTGCCTGTTCTGCCAGGAGACGCTCAACAAGTTCGCCAACACCCCGAAGGTCGTGATCGCCGCGATCTCGGGACATTGCGTCGGCGGGGGGCTCGAGATCGCCCTCGCCTGCGACCTGCGGGTCATGGCCGACGACTCGGGCAAGATCGGGCTCCCGGAGGTGAAGCTCGGGGTCCTGCCGGGGACCGGCGGGACCCAGCGCCTCCCGCGCACCATCGGCACCGCCCGAGCGCTCGACCTCATGATCACCGGCCGCCTGCTCACGCCGAAGGAAGCGCTCGCGATCGGGCTCGTCAACTACGTCTATCCGAAGGAGACGTTCGCCCGTGACGTCCAGGCGTACGCCGCCGAGCTCGCCCGGGGTCCGAGCCGCGCGATCAGCCTCATCAAGCGCTCCGTCCTGGAAGGGTCGGAGGCCCCGCTCGCCGCCGGCCTCGCGCTGGAGCGGGAGCTGCAGAACCGTCTGTTCGTCACCGAGGACGCGAAGGAGGGGCTCGCCGCCTACCTCGAGAAGCGCCCGCCGGCCTTTAAGGGCCGTTAGCCCCTAGCGGAGCGAGGAGCGGCGCGATGGCGAGTTCGCCCCGGCCGACGGAAGGGGCCCCGGTATCGTCCAGCCTGAAGCAGGGGCGCACCGTCGAGCCGGTCCGCGAGATCCTGTGGGGGACCGCCGCGGGCGCCCGGAAGTACGAGAGCGCCGAGGAGCTCCCCGCCGACATGCGGGCGCTGATCGTGAAACTGATGGTCGTCCAGGCCGACACCGAGTTCGCGTCGATCCAGCAGCACCGTCCCTGGCTCGACCGGGCCCCGACCCTCGAGGACCGATGGATCGAGGCGCGGATCGTCGCCGACGAGGCCCGGCACGGCCTCCAGGCGTGCCGGATCCTCCGGGATTTCGGCGAGGAGGGACAGGGTCTGATCGACGACCTCCTGAGCAAGCCCGAGGGCCACCACAAGCTCGACGCGTTCAACATGCCGTTCGACCGGTGGTCGGACGCGGGCGCGTTCACCTGCCTCGTCGACCGGGTCGGCGTCTACCAGTTGCGCGCCTTCCAGGAGTGTTCGTACGGGCCGCTCGCTCGGGCGATGCCGCTGATGCTGAGCGAGGAGCAGCTCCATCTCAATTTCGGGGCGAGCGTCCTCCGCAGGATGGCGCACGACGGGCCGAAGTACTACGGCTCGAAGGACGAGGCCCAGGCGTCGGTCAACAAGTGGTACCCTCGGGCGCTCGACATGTTCGGCCACTCGAACTCCGCGACCAGCCGGCGTGCGATCGAGTTCGGCCTGAAACGCTGGACGAACGCCGAGGCTCGCCAGAAGTTCATCGAGGAGGTCCGCGGCGTCCTCGGAACGATGGGCCTCACGCCTCCGCCCGAAGGGTTCGATCGGCACATCACCTGAGGCCCCGCGCGCGGCGAACCCTAGGCGGATCGCGCGGCCCGGACCCGGTGGGCGCCGGACCCGGCCCGCAGCGAACGGATCCGATCGACGCCGTCGACCTCCCCGAGCCGACGACGCACCCGTCGGGCGTCCCTCGCCTCGACGAACACGTGGACGTGCGCGCCCGCGTCGTGCGTGTAGGCGGCGACCGGACGGCCCGCTTCGGCGTTGATCCGGCGCACGAGCGCGAGAACTTGCCGGGAAGCGGGGGTGAGGTAGTCGAGCTTCGGCACCGTCGTCTCGCAGACCTCCCGGAAGCTATCGCACTCCTCCATCACGAGCGGGAACAGCGACCGCGCGTCCCGGCGCCGGATCGCTCGACGGATCGCCTCCAGCCGTCGCGGAAGCGCCGCCAAGCGGCGTCCGTAGGCGGGGCTCGTGCGGACGGTCCGCTCCATCGCATCCTGCGAACGGACCTCCTTTTCCGGGGCCCCGCGGACCTGCACGACGAGGTCGAGGAGGGTCGGCCAGTGGCCCGGCGGCGCGAGCGGGGCCGCGCCGGAGTCGCCGCCGTCCGGCCGGCGGCCCGCCCTCCACTCCACGAACCCGCCGAAGATCGAGCGGCAGGCGCTGCCGGAACCGAACCGGGCGAGCCGCGAGAGCTCGGCGGAGGAGAGACGGAGGCCGGCCGCGAAGCTGGCCGCCCCGGCGAGCGCCGCGAACCCGCTCGCGCTCGAGGCGAGGCCGCTCGCGGTCGGGAAGTTGTTCCGCGAGCGGACCCGGGCCCGGGCCGCTACGCCCGCCATCGCCCGTACCCGGTCGAGCAGGCGAACGACCGCCGTCCGCGGTCCGGGACGGGCGGGATCGCCGTTGAGCTGCACGACGTCGTCGTCGAGCCTCGGGTCGAAGACCACCGTGGTGCGGCTGCGCAACCGGTCGAGCGTCATCGAGATCGAGGAGTTGTACGGCAGCACCCGGGCCCGGTCCCGCAACCCCCAGTACTTGACGAGGGCGATGTTCGGCGGGGCCTCGAACGTCGCCGCACCGACCGGCCGCGGCACCGGCGGGCGACGGGGGCGCACACTACTTATGCCCGCCCCCCGCTCGGGAGACCGTGGTCCGCGCTCGGGCCCGGGCCGAGCCCCGTCCGACCCGGCCCCTCCCGGACCTGTACCGTGCGGCCCGCCGGGGCGGCTTCCATCAGGAGGTCGGCTTTCGGGTCGTCCCGGCGGCGAGCGACCGGGGCCGGGTGACGGTAGCGGGCCGCGTCGAGGCCCGCCACCTCAACATCAACGGGGTCGTCCACGGCGGGGTCTACGCGACGATCCTCGACAC
>JASHQF010000116.1 GCA_030037695.1 Thermoplasmata archaeon | reverse complement strand
GGCGGTCCGCCCCGGCCCGGCACCGTATGCGTCGAACACACCAGCGCGAACCCGACCGGGCCGTTCCACGTGGGACGCGTGCGCAACGCGATCCTGGGGGACACGTTGGCGCGCATCCTCCGGGCGTCGGGGGCCCCGGTCACGACCCAGTACTACGTCGACGACATGGGGCGCCAGGCGGCGATCCTGACCTGGATCTGGTCGAAACCGGTCGAACGATGGCCCGACCCGATCCGGTCGTCGGGCCCGGAGCGGGCGCCCGGGGAGAAGGCGGATCGCTGGCGAGGGCGGCCGTACCCCCCGTCGAGCGCGTATCTCAAGGAGCATCCGGACGCCGCCTCCGAGGTCGCGGGGGTCGTTCGGTCCGTCGAGCTCGGCGAGCCACCGGCGCTGCACCGACCGCTCGCCGAGGAGATCCTCGGCGGCATGCTCGCCTCCCTCGCCCGACTCGGGATCTCGTTCGACGAGTTCGTGTGGGAATCGGGGCTCCTCAAGGACGGGTCGGTCGCCCGGGCGCTCGGCCAACTTCGCTCGGCCCCGCACGCCGTGCGCGAGGAGAACGGGGCCTGGGCGATCGACGCGGCGACGTACCGCCTGCCGAAGGAGTCGACGCACGTCGTCTTCGAGCGGGGCGACGGGACCAGCCTCTACATCGCCCGCGACGTCGCCTACCATCTCGGGAAGTTCGAACGGTTCGAGCGGGCCGTCGACGTGCTGGGGCAGGATCATCAGCTGCACGCGCGGGCGCTCGACGCCCTGCTCGCGGAGGTCGGCGCCTCGCGCCGGCCGGAGTACCTGATCTACCAGGACATCACCGTCCCCGAGGGGGGCCGGATGTCGACCCGATCGGGGTCGGCGGTATGGCTGGACGACCTCCTGGACGAGGCGGTGGAGCGCGCCCGCGCCGAGGTCCTCGCGCGGCGGACCGACCTCCCTCCGGCGGAGGTCGAGGCGATCGCGCAGGCGGTCGCCGCCGGGGCCGTACGATACCATATCGTGCGCGTGGCGCCGGATAAGCCGGTACGATTCCGCTGGGAGGACGCCCTGTCGTTCGAGGGCCGGAGCGGCCCGTTCGTGCAGTACGCCCACGCTCGGGCGACGAGCGTGCTGCGCAAGGGCGGGGCGGAGCATCCCCCGTACCCGTTCGACGCCGGGAAGCTCGTCGACCCGGAAGAGATCGAGCTCGCCCGCGTGGTCTCCCGGTTCCCCCGGACGGTCGCGTACGCCGCTCGCACGGCCCACGTCCATACCGTCGCGGGGTACGCCCACGAGCTCGCGGACCGGTTCAATCGGTTCTACCACGCCGTGCCGGTGCTCACTTCGGGGGACGAGCGCGCGAGCCGGATCGCCCTCGTCGCGGCGGTCCGGACCACGCTCGCCAACGCCCTGCGGCTGCTCGCGATCGAGCCCCTCGACGCGATGTGAAGGTAAGGGTCCAAAGGGGTCCGCGGGAGCCGGCCCCGCCCGGACCTCCGTGCCTCACGGCACCGAGCGAGTCGCGTCTATCCCGGCGCTCGGCGTAAGGGGCTCGCGGGAAACGAGGGGTCGATCGGGACCAGTTCCGCCTCCCGACGAAAGGTCCAAGTACCAAGACCCGGTCGAAACGGCGAGGCGAACATGGCTTCGATCCGCGAGGACTTCGGGACGTTCATCCGCAAGGGCAACCTGATCCAGCTCGCCGTCGCGTTCGTGATGGGCGCCGCGTTCTCGGCCCTCGTCACCGCGCTCGTCGCCGACATCTTCACGCCGCTGATCGGCGTGGCCGGCCACTTCAACTTCGCCGGCTGGACGTACTCGCTCCGAGGGAGCGAGTTCCAGCAGGGCGCCTTCCTCAACGCCCTGATCGCGTTCGTGACGGTCGCGATCGTCGTCTTCTTCGCGATCGCCCTGCCGTACCAGCGCTACGAGGATCGCAAGGCGGCCAAGGCTCCGAAGCCCGCCGCCACGACCCGGGAGTGCCCGGAGTGCCTCTCCCAGATCCCGCTCAAGGCGAAGCGCTGCTCGTTCTGCACGTCGCCCGTCACGCCCGAGGCCTAGGACCCCCTAGGCGTCGCGGGGTCCCGGATCCCGGCGTCCCGGAACCCCCGGGACCGGATGCGGCACGAGGCGCACCGACCGCACGGCACGCGGCCCCCGGCGTAGCAACTCCAGGTCTGGGCCCACGGGACCCCCAGCCGGGTCCCGAGCTGGACGATCTCCGCCTTGGACAGTCGGAGCAGCGGGGCCCGGATCCGGATCGTCCGGCGTCCGAGGACCCCCGCCTTCGTGGCCAGGCGAGCGGTCCGCTCGAACGAGCGGAGGTAGGGCCCCCGGCAATCGGGATAGCCCGAGTAGTCGACCGCGTTCGCGCCGAGGTAGATCGAGCCGAGGCGGTGGCTCTCGGCGTAGCCGAGGGCCAGCGCGAGCAGGATCGTGTTCCGGGCCGGGACGTACGTCGAGGGGATCGTCCCGGGGCGGGGCTCCGACGCGGGCAATCTGCGGTGAGGGCGGGTCAGGGCCGAGTCGAGGAGGGGCGCGAGCGGAAGGTCGAGCACGAGGTGGCGGGCCACCCCGAAGCGGCGCGCGACGGCGCGTGCGGCGCGGAGCTCCCGAAGGTGGCGTTGGCCATACCCCACCGTGAGGGCATGCACGGGCGGAGAGCTCCGGGAGGCGATCGCGAGGCACGTGGCCGAGTCGACCCCTCCGGAAAGGAGGACGACCGAACCCCGACCCGACCGCGTCCGGCTCATCCGCGCCCCGCGATCCCCCAGGCAAAGGCGAGGGCCAGCCCGACCGCGGCGAGCATCCCCAGGAAGTTGGTGCTTCCCTTGGTGAGGTACCCCCGGTTCTCGAGCGTCTCCCCCAGCACGGAGTCGACCTGGCACCCCAGGAACCCGGCGAGGATCACCGCCGCGAGGAACACCGGGATCGGGCCGACCGGGGCGTGGAAGACAGCGAACAGGGCCCAGCCGACGACCGCCGTACCGCCGGCGCCGGCGAACGCGAACAGCTCCCCGACGGCCGAGACTCCGCCGTTCGTTCCGCTCGCGACCTTCCGCCCCGTGAGGAGGCTGTGGGCCTCCCCGGTGAGGACCCCGAACTCGCTGGCGAGCGTGTCGGAGACGCCGAAGGCGAGCGCCCCCGCGTAGGCGACCGCGGCCTGCGCCGGCGGCACGAGGCGAAGCCCCCCCGCGCTCGCGATCACCGCCGGGAGGACGATGTGGGCCACGACGTTGGAGACTCCGCGTTCCCCTGCCGTGCCCTCCTGGACGTTCCGGCGTCGCTTCTCGGCGAACCGGTAGCGCGTTGCGACCGAGCTCGTGACGACGAAGACGACGAGCAAGAGGAGGAACGGGAACCCCGCGAGGACGACGATGACCGAACCGAACCCTGCCGCGACGAGCCCTGCGGAGGTGGTGAGGGCCCGGGCGAAGACGGCGGCCGCGGCGAGGGCCACGGTGACGGCCACCCCGATCGTGGCCCACGGAAGGGGAAGAACCACAGGCGCTCCCGTGCCGAGGGTCGGTCGGGTTTAACGGCTTCCGCGCGGACGGAAGTCGCCACGCGCGGCGGGTGCGCTAGCCTCGGGCGAGCACGCGAAGGACCGCGGACTCGAACGTCTCCGCCCGCAGGTCCGGCACGAGGCCCGCCTCCGCGAGGTCGCGCTCGACCTCGCGCTCGTGGCCCCGCGAACGAACGAGGGTCGTCAGGACGCCGAGGCGTGCGCCGGCCCCGATGTCCGCGGCGCTGTCCCCGATCAGCGCCGACGAGGCGAGGTCGAGATGGAGCTCGTCTCGAGCGCGCTCGAACAGCTCGGTGCCGGGCTTGCGGCAGGCGCAGTGGTGCTCGGGGGCGTGAGGGCAGTAGTAGAACGCATCGACCGACGAGCCGAACGGTCGGAGAAGTTCGTTGAGCCGCTCGTGGATCGCCTCCACGTCCGCTACGGTGTAGAGACCGCGCTCGACCCCCGACTGGTTGGTGACGCAGACGACGAGCTCCCCGTGCGCGTGCACGAGGCTGAGGGCGTTCCCCACCCCTCGGAACAGCTCGAGGCGCGGCGCTTCCTTGAGGTAGTGGAGGTCGGGACCGAGCGTCCCGTCGCGATCGACGAACAGCGCCCGACGTAGCCGGGGGGGTCCTGCGGACGCCCCGGAGCCCGCCATCGCCTGCGGTCTTCCGACAAGGGAGATAAGGTCGCGGGCGCCGGCTGGGTCGAACGGTAGGCCGATGTCCGGGGAAGGGGAGGCGGACCTCGAGAGGACGTTCGGTCCCGCCCTCGACGCCGCGTTGGCCCCCTGGCGAACCACGCCCGGTCCTCTCGTCGTGCTCTTCTCCGGCGGGGTCGACTCGGGGGTGCTGGCGTGGATGCTTCGGGACCGGGGCGACCTCGCCCTCCTGACCGTGGGACGGCCCGGCGCGGCGGATCTGTCGGCCGCCAAGGAAGCGGCGAGCGCGTTGGACCTTCCCTGGCGAGGAGCGGTCGTCGACGACGCTGCGCTCGAGAGCGGGCTGCGGTCGGCCGGGAGCGAGCTCTCACAGCTGCCCCGGGCACGTCAGGCGATCTTCCTCGCGCTCGCCACGGCCGTGCAGCACGCCCCGGAGGGTACGATCCTCTGCGGCCAGGGAGCGGACGAACTGTTCCTCGGGTACCGACATTTCCAGGGCCTGACCGCGGACGCGGCGGCCGAACGGAGCCGCCAGGATCTCGAGCAACTGCAGCACGACGACTGGCCGCGGACCGAGCGGATCGCGGCGGCGATGGGACGCCGGGTGGTCGCGCCGTATCTGGATCCCGCGGTGGTCCAGGCCGCAACCTCCCTCCCGATCGCGGCGCGCTACTCCCCCGGCGAGCCGAAGGCGGAGTTCCGTCGATGGGCCGTACGTCGGGGAGTACCCGACGTGGTCGCCCACCGCCCCAAGCGGGCGATGCAGTACGGTACCGGGATCGATCGCTGGCTTCGGGACCGGACCGCGGGCCCTGCCTAGGTCACTCGGGTGCCCGCGTGACCGTCGAGGGCTCGGGCGAGCGACGGGATGTCCGTGATGACGAAGCGTCGGCCGCCCCGCCGGAGGAAGTCAAGCCCGGCCTCCACCTTGGGACCCATGCTCCCTTCGGCGAACTCCCCTGCGCGCCAGTAGCGTTCCAACTCCTCGCGAGAGGTCTCGTGGAGCCACCGCTCGCCGGGTCGACCGAAGCTGACCGCAGCTCCGGGGACATCGGTGACGATCACGAAGGTCGGGAGCCCGAGCTCGTGCGCGACCAACGCGGCGGCCCGGTCTTTGTCGATCACCGCCTCGACCCCGGCGTAGTTCGCCCGGCTCCGCCGGACGACCGGTATGCCGCCCCCGCCCGAGACCACCAGGACACAGGAGCGACCCGCCGAAGAGCTCAGGAGTCGGCGGACCGCCGGACCTTCGAGCCAGCGGAGCGGCACGGGCGAGGCGACGAGCCGTCGCCAGCCTCCGCGCGCGGGGTCGTGCGCCATCGTCCAGCCGTGTTGCTTGCGGAGGAGTCGCGCTTCCTGTTCGCTGTAGAACCGACCGATCGGCTTCGTGGGTCGCCGGAACGCCGGATCGCTCCCCCGGACCTCGGTGCGGCACACGAGCGCGAGCACGTCGAGGCGGCTCCCCGCGCGCCGGAGGGCGGGCTCGAGCTCGCTCTGGATGAGGTAACCGACCTCGCCCTGGGTCTCTGCGTCGAGGACGTCGAGGGGAGACGGGGGGACCTCGCGGGCCGCGAGCTCGGACTGGCGGAGCAGGAGCCCCACCTGGGGACCGTTCCCGTGCGTGAGCACGAGAGGGCGGTAGCGTCGCGCGATCCGGGCGAGCGTCTGGGCGGTCGCCCGCATCCGGCTCCGGGCCTCCTCCCACGACCCCCGAGCCCCCCGGGGGAGCAGGGCGTTCCCTCCCAGGGCCACGAGCGCTCCCGGCATCGTCGACCGGCAGCGAGCCTCTCCCCGGTTCAAATCGGCACCGCCGACCGACCGAGCCGGCAGATTCGACCGGGGCGCGCGTCCGGCCAGCGATAAATACGTCGAACCCGGTTCGGGCCCGTGACGGACGATACCGCCGAGCTGTTCTGTCCGCTGGAGTTCCGCTACGGTCGCGCGGAGGTCCGGGAGATCTTCTCCCGCGCGGCGCGGCTCGAGCGCGCGCTGAAGGTCGAGGCCGCGCTCGCGGAGTCGGAGGCGGACGCGGGCCTGGTCCCTCGGGCGGACGCTGCTGCGATCGGCCGGGCCGCGAACCTTACCGCGGTCTCGCTCGCCCGCGTCGACGAGCTCGAGCGGACGACCCGCCACGACGTGATGGCGATCGCCCTCGCGCTCGCGGAGGCGGCGGGTCCGTCCGGTCGATGGGTCCATTTCGGGGCGACCAGCGCCGACATCACGGAGACCGCCTCCGCCCTCGAGCTGCGCCGGTGCGTGGAGCTCCTCCGGACCGACCTCACGGAGCTCGCGACGACCCTGGCCGCCCTCGCCCGCCGTCACCGCGCTACCCCGGAGGTGGCACGGACCCACGGCCAGCAGGGGGTTCCGTTCTCCTTCGGCTACAAGATGGCGGTCGCGGCGGCGGAGGTCGCCCGCCACCGGCGGCGTCTGGACGAGCTCGCCCCTCGCCTCCTGGTCGGCAAGGTCGCCGGCGCGGTCGGAACCGGGGCGGGATTCGCCGGGAAGGGTCCGGAGGTGGAGGCGGGGGTCATGCACCGTCTCGATCTTCGCGCGGAGGAGGCGCCGTCGCAGATCGTCGGACGGGACCGCCTCGCCGAGCTCGCAGGCTTCCTCGCGCTGGTCGCGTCGACCGCGGAGCGGCTCGCCACGGAAGTGCGGAACCTTCAGCGGACGGAGATCGGCGAGGTCGCTGAGCCGTTCGACCGCACCGGGCAGGTCGGCTCGAGCACGATGGCCCAGAAGCGCAACCCGATCGTCACCGAGAACGTCACTAGCCTCGCTCGGTTCGTGCGGGCGCTCGCCCCGGTCCCGCTCGAGAACATGGTCCAGTGGCACGAACGGGACCTCGCCAACTCGGCCAACGAGCGAATCGTCGTCCCCCATGCGATCGTGCTGACCGACGACCTCCTCACCAAGCTGACCGAGGTGTTCGCCGGTCTCGAGGTCGATGCCGGGCGGATGCGCTCGGCCCTCGACGGATCGGCCGGGGCGGTGATGTCGGAGAACCTCATGCTCGCGCTCACGCGGCACGGGCTCGCCCGTGCGGAAGCTCATGCGACGGTCCGGCGGCTCGCCCTGGAGGGCGGGACCGGCCCCAGCCTCGCGACGCGGGTGCGGAACGACCCCGCGGTACGTCAGCTCCTCCCTCCCGAGGAGATCGAGCGGGCTCTCGACCCGGCGCCGTACGTCCAGGCCGCGGCGGAGAAGACCGATCGGATCCTGGCCCGGCTGGACGACGAGCTTAGGGGATGAGCCGGGGCTGGACGGCCTCGATCGACGTCGCCCTCTCCGGTGCGCGCGAGGCGCATCGGCTCGTCCGGATCCTCCGGCCCGAGCTCGCCCGCGAGACCCCCCGCGGCCGGGCGACGATCGGCACACGGCAGGGCCGGGTGGTCGAGATCACCCTGCGGGCGGACGACGCGGGGGCGCTCCGCGCGGCGGTGAACACCCTGCTCGGATGGACCGGGCTCGTCCTGGCCACCGCCCGGTCGGCGGAGCGCGCCGCCCGGCGCGCGTCCCCTCCCGAAGCCGTTATCTCCCGCCCCCGGTCGGGCCGCCGTGGCCCTGCCCGCCAAGCTCCAGAACGATCTCAAGCAGTTCCAGCGGCTCCAGCAGGAGCTCGGCGCCACCCAGCAGCAGCGCCTCCAGCTCGATCTGCGCGTGCGGGAGATCACGCACACGTTGGACGAGCTCAAGTCGGTCGCTGAGGACGCGGTGATCTACCGCCCCATCGGCGGGCTCCTGGTCCGCGCCAAGGGGCGCAAAGAGGTCGAGGACCTGTTGACGGAGGAGAAGGAGACCCTCGAGGTCCGCCAGAAGGGGGCCGAGCGGCAGGAGAACCACCTCAAGGAGCGGTACACCACGATGCAGCAGGACCTCGCCCAGCAGCTCCAGGCCGCGGGCGTGACCCCGGAGCGGACCGAGGAAGGGGACGCCTAGCCCTGCCCTAGACGGACCGCTGCGTCAGGCGTTGGGCGATCTCCCCTAGGAGGGGACGGGCCCCCGGCCGGATCGTCCGGCTTCGGGCGATCGTTCGGAGGGCGCGGTCGGTGAGCGCACGGATGCGCGCCTCGGAATAGTCGACGCTACCGGTCCGTTGGAGGACCGACCTCGCGGCCTCAACTTCCTTGGGCCTCGCGTGCGGGTTCCCGAGCACGCTACGCAAGATACGCCGGTCCGCGAGAGAGCCCTCGCGCCAGGCGACCACGACGAGCAGGGTCCGCTTCCCTTCGACGAGGTCGTTCGCCGATTTGCCGATCCCGGCCGCATCGAAACCCGCGCCGAGCAGGTCGTCCCGGAGCTGGAAGGCGATGCCGAGGTCGAGGGCGGCCGATTCGAGGGCCGCGAGACGACCGCGCGACGCTCCGCCGAGCAACCCCCCGATCGCGAGGGGCGCCGCCACCGTGTAGACCGCCGACTTGAGGCGATGGACCTCGAGCACGTCCTCTTCCGTCACCTGGGCCGGATCGAGGTTCCCGTTGCGGAGGTCGAGCAACTGGCCGTAGGCTGTGAGCCGGGTCATCCGCGCGTACTCCTCGACCGCGGCGAGCCGGGCCCCGGGCGGTGCGCGGACGGCGAGGATCGCCTCCACCGTGAACGGTTCCTCGAGGTCGCCCAGCGTGATCCCGACGCCGGAGCCGTACTCCTCGGGGTTCCCCTGAAGGCGCTCGGCGCGATGCCGGCCGGCCATCGTGAGGTGGACGGTCGGACCCCCGCGCCGCTGCGTCGCGTGGTCGATGATATCGTCGTGGATCAGCATCCAGCTCTGGAAATGCTCCAACCCGGCCGCGGCGGGAATGACCGGTGCGGGGGAGCGTCCGGTCGCAAGGTGGTACCCCGCGAGCACCAGGACCGCACGGAACCGCTTGCCCCCGCGGAGGGTGAACTCGGTCGTGACATCCAGATAGGCGCGGGCGCTCCGCGGCGCCGCCTTGCGGGCCCCGGCGTACGACCCGCGCAGCCATCGCTCGACCGCCGGCACGTGACGGTAGAGCGCCGCGAGGTCCACGAACCTGCGCGTGGACTCTCATGGTATTTAACGCACCGCACGTTCGCACGCTCCGATGGCGTCCGCCCCGTTCACGCAGCTCGCCGGGGAGCTCGTGTCCGCGATGGGGCAGTCGTTCGGTGCCGCGAAACCGATCGACGAGGGGCTCCTGCTCGAAACGGGGGACGGCTTCCTCTTTGCCTTCCTCGAAGACCCCACGAAGGTCTCGCTGGAGGCCGTTCGCAAGCTGTCCGGGGAGGGTGGGAATGTCTCGGCGCGGCTCGTGGTGTTCACGCCGGGCCGGCTGCCGCTGTTGCTCTCCCAGGAGATCGTGAAGCGGGGCGGGACGGTGCTCGAGGGGCCCCGGTTCGCCGAGCTCACGCGCCAGCTCGGGCTCGGCAGTCTCTTGGGGGAGGAGCCTCGGCCGGCCCGCGCCCCGCATCCGCGGCTCCTTCCGAGCGCGCAGCAGCTGGACGAGGTCGTCCACCGTGCCCGGACCTGGCTCGATTGGGGCGTGCCGGCGCTCGCCCTCCGGTTCTACCGCCAGGCCTCCGAGATGAAGCCGGAGTTCCTCCCGGCCAAGGTCGGAATCGGCCGGTCGCTCCTGGCTCTCGGCCTCAGCGACGACGCGGACCGGCTGTTCGACGAGGTGCTCGCGGTACGGCCGGACGATCTCGAGGCTCGGCTCGGCAAAGCCGCGGTGCTAGGAGCCAAGGCCGAGCCCCGACGCGAGGTCGAGGTCTACCGTGCGCTCCTCGCCGAGGACGACGCCCGGACCGAGGTCCGAGCCCACCTCGTCGCCGCGCTCGTCGATCTCGGGGACTGGTCGAGCGCGCTCGTGGAGATCGAGGCGATGCTCTCTCGGACCCCCGAGGACGCCCAGCTCCGGTTCCTCCACGGCGTGGCTCTGATCCGGACGGGCCGGTCGGACCTCGGCGAATCGGAGCGCGAGGAGGCCCGGCGTCTCGGGCTACCGTTCGAGCGAGAGGTGGCGCTCTGCGAGCACTTGGGCCTGCCCTCCCCGCGTCGCCCGCTCCCGGCGGGCATCTCGACGACGTACGCGGCGCCCGCGCCGGGAGCGTCCGGTACCCCGGGCGAGTCCGCGACCAGGTCCCCCCGGGCCGGGGCCTCGCGCCGGGCGCCGACCTCCCGCCGCCGCGTCCGACCCACGACCCGCAAACGTAAGTAGCGGCCGCCCGGAAGACCGCCCCGAGGCGGGTCGTGCGCGTCGTCTCGCTCCTTCCGAGCGCCACCGAGATCGTCTGCGCGCTGGGCCACGGTGCCGAATTGGTCGGTCGGAGCTCCGAGTGCGACTACCCCGCCGCCGTAACGGAGCTCCCTGCGGTGATGCGGCCCAAGACCCTGGACGCGTCGGCGCCTTCGCGGGAGATCGACGCGCGCGTCCAAACGACCCGGGGACGCGGGGAGAGCCTGTACTGGCTCGACCTCCCCGCGCTACGCGCCCTTCGCCCCGACCTGTTGCTCACCCAGGACCTGTGCAGTGTCTGCTCCGTCACGGAGGCCGAGGTCGCCGCCGCATGC
>JASHQF010000011.1 GCA_030037695.1 Thermoplasmata archaeon | reverse complement strand
GCTACCGGTACATCGGCGGGGACGGAGCGGCCGCCGGCTCGCCGCCGCCCCGCTCCGCGGCGCGCCGCTGGATCGACAGGAGCTGCTGCTCGATCCGCTCGGCCTCCGCGTAGAGCGGCACCGGGTCGAGGGGCGTCCGCAGCAGGATCCGGTTGATCGTCTCGATCACCTTCGCCGCGGCCCGGGCGTCCGGGTAGTCCGGCTGGGCCTCGGCGAGGAACGTGAGGACGTCGAAATCGCGGCGGTGCCCCTCGTTCAGGAGCACGCCCGCGATCCCGGTGATCACCCCTTCCGCGAACGGGATCGTGTTCGGCTCGATGTACAGCTCGCGCGCCTTGCGCGTGCTCGCGATCCCGTAGACCTTCACGTCGCCGAGGCGGGGGCTCCTCGGCCCTCGCGCGGGCGCCGGGCCCGCCTCGACCATCAGCCCCTCGGGGGAGACGAGCAGGGAGCACTTCTGCTCCTCCGCCCAGTCGAGGATCGCCGTGGCGAGCGGGTGGATGATCGCGGGGGCCGGGTGGAACTCGGAGACGAACGCGACGAGCTTGTCGGCCCCGCGGCCGGCCCGGTCCGCCTTGGGCCGTCCGGCGTAGATCCGGACCGGGTGCTGCGGCGTCCCGTTGCGCACCAGCGAGACCGTCGGGAACGCGGGGGATTCGACGATCCCGATCTGCTCCATCGCGAGGGTGTCGACCAGGTAGTTCGCGACGATCGAGCTCACCAGCCCGACCGACGGGAACCCGTCGATGACGATCGCTCCCTCGACGTCGACGCGCTTCAGCTCGTAGATCCGCACGTCGTCCGACGCCATCGCCTACAGGGACCTCTCGACGATCTCGCCGAGCTCCTTGGACAGGAGGTCGACGATCCCTTTCGTGAGCTGCTTGCGGACCTCGGGCGGGAGGGCGGCGAGGCCGAGCCGCGCGGTCGCGGTCCCGACGCGCACGAGCGCGGCGTACTCGTTCGCCCGGGCGGAGAGGAGGTCCCGGACCGCCTCGCGCAGGTCGCGGTCGAGCTTCGGGTCGTCCTTGAGCGTCTTTTCCAGATGGTGGCGGATCTCGTCCTTGACGATCTCGCGTGTCGCCTCGCGGACGAGCTCCTCGGGGCGGAGGAGGTCCCGGGTGCTCTTCACCAGGATGTCGATCGGCTCCCCCGAGCCCGGCTCCTCGGCCATGCCCGGAGGCGGGCAGGCGGTTCAGGGTAAAGGATTATGGGCCGGACCGGCGACCGGGACCGGCCGGTCCGCGCCGCGCGAAGACGTTATTCCGACCTCGGGCACGGCGGGCGCGGTGGGCCGGTAGATCAGCGGAAGATCGCTACCTTGGCAAGGTAGAGGTCGCGAGTTCAAACGGCTCCGGGGCCTTCCCCCGCGGCCGGGAGCTCTCGCCCGGTCCATCCGGCCGACCCCGCCGCCCCGCCGGTCTCATCGGCACCTGTCGTAGACCGGGACCGACAGGAGAAGCACCGCTTTATACCGGGCGCCCCTCGTTCGCCCTCGTGGAGGCGGAGCTCCGCGAGAAGATCGCGGGCGAGGTCGTCCTCTCTCCCCATCCGGGGCGGACGCTTCGCAAGTGGCGCGAGGATTTCGAGGTCTCCCAGCGGGACCTCGCCAAGGAGCTCGCGACCGTGCCGTCCGTGATCAGCGACTACGAGGCCGAGCGGCGGAGGAGCCCGGGCGCGGGGTTCATCCACCGGTACGTCGACGCGCTCGTCGCGCTCGACGCCCGCCACGGGGGCCGGGTCGGCCAGCGGCTCGGGGGCCGCCCTCGCTCCGACGGGATCCTCGGCATGCGGGAGTTCGCGGTCGCCATGCCGCTGCGTCAGTTCGCGGGCCACCTCGATGCGCGGGCGGTGAGCCGGGTCGACCTCCACCGGGACATCCACGGCTTCACCGTCATCGACGCCCCCCGCGCGATCCTCTCGATCGACGCGTCTCGGTTCGTCGAGGTCTACGGCTGGACGACCCAGCGCGCGCTCGTCTTCGCCAACGTCCGCTTCGGGCGCTCGCCGATGGTCGCCATCCGGGCCCATCCGTTGAAGCCGGCGGCGGTCGTCTTCGCCAGCCCGGGGAAGATCGACCCGCTCGCCGTGCGCCTCTCGGAGGTGGAGAACATCCCCCTCCTCACCACCTCCCTCCACGCCCCGGCCGTGCTCGAGCGGCTCGAAGGGCTCTAGGAGGCGGACGTCACGGTCCATGGACGCAGGCATCGTGAGCTACGGGGCGTACGTCCCGCGGTACCGGATCACGCCCGCGGAGATCGGGCGGGTCTGGGGCTCGGACGGGACGAGCGTGGGCCAGGGGCTGAACGTCGAGCGCAAGAGCGTACCGGCGCCGGACGAGGACACGATCACGATCTCGACGGAGGCGCTCCGGACCGCGCTCCTCCGCGGCGGGATCGATCCCCAGCAGATCGGGGCGATCTACGTCGGCTCGGAGTCCCACCCGTACGCGGTCAAGCCGACGGCGACCGTCGTCGCCCAAGCCGTCGGCGCGACGCCGAACCTCACGGCGGCGGACTTCGAGTTCGCGTGCAAGGCGGGCACCGCGGCGATCCAGACCTGCCTCGGCCTCGTCGGCGCGGGGATGATCCGCTACGGTGTCGCGATCGGGACCGACACCTCTCAGGGAGCCCCCGGCGACGCGCTCGAGTACTCCGCGAGCGCGGGGGGTGCGGCGTTCGTCGTCGGTCGGGAGCGCGTGATCTGCCGGGTCCACGGGACCCGGTCGTACACCACCGACACTCCCGACTTTTGGCGGCGGGAGGGCCAGAAGTACCCGAGCCACAGCGGTCGGTTCACGGGGGAACCGGCGTACTTCCGGCACGTCACCGAGTGCGCCCGGGGGATGATGGAGATCTCCGGGCTCGAGCCGAAGGACTACCGGCACGTCGTCTTCCACCAGCCGAACGGCAAGTTCCCGCAGCGGGTCGGGCGTCAGCTCGGGTTCTCCGAGGCGCAGATGCGCTACGGCCTCGTCACCCCCCGGATCGGCAACACCTACTCCGGGGCCGCGCTCCTCGGGCTCGCGAACGTCCTCGACCATGCCGGTGCCGGAGAACGGATCCTCGTCGTCGGCTACGGGAGCGGGGCGGGCTCGGACGCGTTCGACCTCGAGACGACCGACGCGCTCCCCGGGTTCGACCGGAACCACGGCCGCGCGGTCCAATGGTACCTCGACCACGGCGTCGAGATCCCGTACGCGGTCTACGCGAAGTTCCGCGGCAAGATCCACCTCGCGGGGAGCTAGCTCGTGCGCGACGTCGCGGTGCTCGGGGTCGGGCAGACGAAGTTCGGCGAGCTCTGGGACCGGTCGTTCCGGGAGATCGGGATCGAAGCGGGGCTCCAGGCGCTCGTCGACGCGAAGCTGTCGTCGGAGGACCTGGGCGGGCTGTTCCTCGGCAACATGGCGAGCGGGGCGCTGATCGAGCAGGAGCACATCGCCCCGCTGATCCTCGACTACGCGGGGCTCGCCGGGCGTCATCTCCCGGCGGTCCGGATCGAGGGCGGCGGCGCCTCGGGGGGGCTCGCCCTCCACCAGGGGTTCCTCGCCGTCGCGAGCGGCCTCTACGATTACGTCGTCGTCGGGGGGGCGGAGAAGCTCACCGACGTCGCCGACGCGACGGCGGCGCAGATCCTGAGCTCGACCGCCGACCACGAGTGGGAGGTCGTCTTCGGCGCGACCCTCCCCGCCCTCTGGGGGCTCGTCGCCCGGCGCCACATGCACCTGCACGGCACGACGCGCGAGCAGCTCGCCCGCGTCCCCGTCCAGGCGCACGAGATGGGCGCCAAGAACCCGAACGCGCACTTCCGCAACCGGATCACCGTCGAGCAGGTCCTCCACGCCGCGCCGGTCGCCGAACCGCTCGGCCTGTTCGACTGCGCCCCGCTGTCCGACGGCGCGGCGGCGGTCGTCCTTGGCCCGCTCGAGACGGCGCGTAAGCACACCGACACCCCGGTCCGGATCCGCGCGAGCGAGGTCGCCTGCGACGCGATGGCGCTCCAGCATCGACGGGAGACGACGATCGGCGAGGCGACGGTCGCGGCCGCGCAGGCCGCGTTCCGTCGGGCACGCCGGGACCCGAAGGACGTCCGTCTCGCCGAGATCAGCGACGGAACGTCGATCGGCGCCCTGATCGCGCTCGAGGACCTCGGCTTCGCCGAGCGGGGCCGGGCCGGTCCCGAGTTCGCCGACGGGGCGTTCGCCCTCGGCGGCCGCGTGACGGTGAACCCGTCGGGGGGCCTCAAGGCCCAGGGGTGCCCGTTCGGGGCCGTCGGCGTCGCCCAGGTCGTCGAGCTCGTCCGCCAGCTCCGCGGGGAGGCGAAGGAGCGCCAGGCTCCGGCAACGGAGCTCGCCCTCGCCCACGACCTCGGGGGCACGGGGGCGACGGCGGTCGTCCACCTCCTCGAGCGGGCGGGGTAGATCGATGTCGATCGCTCGGTTCTGGCGGGAGACCCCCCGCCGCTACAACCTCGGCGGGTCGAAGTGCCTCACGTGCGGCACCGTGGCGTTCCCGCCCCGGGTCGTCTGCCCGACGTGCACCCACCATCGTCAGTCGATCGGGAAGATGGCGCCGTTCCAGCTCTCCGGGGAGGGCGAGGTCGAGTCGTTCACGATCGTGCACGACCCGGCCGAGGGGTTCGAGATGCAGGTCCCGTACGTCCTCGCCCTCGTCCGGACCCCCGAGGGTCCGCGGCTCACGGGCCAGATCGTCGACGTGGAGCCCGAGAGCGTGGCGATCGGCCTCAAGGTCCACGCGACGTTCCGCAAGCTCCGGGAGGAGGGGAAGGCCGGCGTGATCCACTACGGCTACAAGTTCGCCCCCACCGGGGAGGACGAGCCTCCGCCGCCGCGCGCCCCGGCCGTCGCCGCCCGGGCCGAGGGCGCCGTGCGGGACCGGGCGGAGGCGTGAACCCCCCCGAGCGACGGGTCGACCCGCGGGGCCCGTCGGAAGAGCCGCCCGCCGACGAGGAGTACGCCCGGACGTACGCCGCCGGCTACGAAGAGGGGCTGCGGAGCGCGCTCCGGGAGGTCCTCGAGCACCTCACGCGGGGCCACACCCCGCAGGAAGTCCGGATGCTCGTCCAGGGACGGCTCGCCCGGCTCGCCGAAGAGGTCGAACTGAAGCGACGCGCCCTGTTGTCGCCGCCGCGCCGCACGAACTGGGGGCCGGCCCCGAGGTTCCCCGGGACGACCGTCACGTCGGTCCCCGCCTCGTCCGCGACGGTGCCGCTCGAACGGGGACGGAGCGTCCTCGTCCGGGAGGAACGGCCCGAGCGGGCGCTCGCGATCCTCCGAGCGGAGGCCGGCCGCTTCCCCCGGATCGCGATCGTCTCCGCGCGTCCGCCCGAGCTGCCGCCGTCGCTCACGGACCGCACGACCGTGATCACGGTCGGCGCGGGCGGCGACCGCTCCGAGCGACTGTCGCTCGGGGAGGTCGGCGGCCGCCTCAAGGAACCGACGGAAGCGGGGGCCCTCGTGTACGTCGACGCCCTCGAGTTCTTCGTGCTGGAGGACGGCCCGGACGTCGCCGCGCGGTTCGTCCACTGGCTCGTCGAGCAGGTGCAGCGCTCGGGGGCCGCGCTCCTCGTCTCGCTCGACCCCCGCGCGCTCGAGGCCCGGGAAGCGAGCCGGCTCGAACGGGCGTTCGGTCAGGTCGTCGGGGGCGCGTGAGCGGAGCGCCGCCGCCGGCGTCGCGCACCGGAGTAGGGAACGTCCCGCCCTGACGATGCGGATCGCCTTCTTCACCGACTCCTATCTCCCCCAGCGCGACGGGGTCGCGTCGGTCACCGGGGGCCTCGCCCGGACCCTGGTCCGGCTCGGCCACTCCGTCCGGGTCGTCACCCCGAGCCCGGTGCGGGGGGCCGCCGGCGCCGAGGCGACGGACGGCGGGATCACGGTCCGCCGCCTGCGCTCGGTCCCGGTACCGCTCTACGGCCAGTACCGTTGGCCGGTCTTCCCGCTCGGCCTCCTGCGCGAGTCGGCCGGCGGCGCGGACGCCGACCTCGTCCACCTCCATACGCCGGGTCCGATCGGGAGCATGGGGTTCCTGGTCGCCCGCCGGTTCGGCCTCCCGCTCGTGGGGACGTTCCACACGAACCTGCGGGAGATGGCCGACAGCGTCCCGCGCAAGCTGCTCGTCCCGCTGTTCTTCCGGATCGCCTGGTGGTACAACCTCGGGACGTACTGGCGGTGCGACCGGGCGACCGCGCCGAGCGAGGCGGCGCGCGCGGTGCTGGCGACGAACGCCCGCAAGCCGTTCCGGGCCCCGATCGAGGTGATCCCGAACGGGGTCGACACCGAGCGGTTCCGCCCCGGCGCGCGGGTGCCCGACTGGCGGGCTCGGTGCGGGCTCGGCGACGCGCCGCTCGTCACGTACCTCGGACGCCTCACCGTCGACAAGGGGGTCCACCGGTTCCTCGACGCGCTGGCGCGCGTCGCGGGTCGGACGCCGGTCGCCGGGATCGTCGGCGGGGCCGGGCCCGAGGAGGCCCGGGTCCGCGAGCGGATCGCGGGCTCGCCCGAGCTCGCCGCGCGGGTCCGCTACGTGGGGCCGATCGCCGAGAGCGAGAAGGCGGCGCTCCTCGGCCAATCGGACCTGTTCGTCCTGCCGTCGACCAGCGACACGTCCAGCGTCGCGCTGCTGGAGGCGATGGCGTGCGGTGCGACCGTCGTCGCCCCGGCGATCGGAGGGCCGTCCGAGGTCGTGATGAAGGGGATCACGGGGGTCACCACCGACGTCCGCTCGCCGGACGCCCTCGCGGGGACGATCGAGCGGCTGCTGCGCGACGAGGCGGCCCGCCGGCGGATCGCCTCGACCGCGACCGCCTGGGTCGACGCGAACGCCTCGCTCGACGCGATGGCCGGGCGCTTTATCTCCCTCTACCGCCTCGTCACGGAGGAGAAGCGGCGCCGTGCCGGTCGTGTCCCTGCCTGAGCTCGAAACGCTCGCCGGCCGGCTCGCGGGCGACGGGTTCGACGACGAGGCGCGACGCTCGCTCGGGCGGGCGTACGAGGAGTTCGCCTCGCGTCGGCGGACGACGATCGCCCCGTTCGCCGTCACCGCCGACGGCCGCCCGTTCGGCTCGCTGTACGCCGCGCTCGCCGATCCCGAGGTGCGGTTCGACCGCGGCGAGATCGCGGTCGCGGGGCCGGTCCACGACCGGCCGGGCTGGGAGTTCCTCGTCCCGTTCGAGCGGATCGTCTTCCTGGACGACGGGGCCGCCGAGGTCGCACCGCCCGGCGGCGGCCCTCGCCGCCGGGCGATCGCCCGGGTCCTCCTGCGCGAACATCACCTGCTCCGCGCGGGCTCGACCGAAGGGCCCGGCGCTCCGGGGGGAACGCCCCGGCGCGAACTGCCGCGCCTGATCGGCGCGGCGAACCAGGGGTTCGCGATCTGCCGCGCGGTCCCCGTCCTCCCGTTCTCCGTCGCGATCCTCCTCTACCTCGCCGAGGAGCGCGTGCGGTACGAGCTCGATCTCGTGCACGGGACGGTCCTGGCCGACCCCCGGGCCGGACGCCTCTCCGCGGCGAAGCGCGTCCCCCGGCCCGCGCGGGTCGCCTGGGGCGTCGATCATCGCGTCGGCACCGGCCATCTGTCGCTCCTGTCGGCGCGCTGCCTCGAAGTGATCGTCGAGTCGAACGGGCTCACGAGCGTCGAGCTCGCCCACATCTTCGGCGGGGTTCGGGGGCTCGTCGACGCGGCGTTGCGAGGGCTCGTCGACCAGAAGGTGGCCACGTACGACGCCCGAACCGGTCTCTACCACCCCCGGCTCGAGGCGTTCCTTCCCACGGTGGACGGCGGGGCGACGTCGACGGCGGCCGCGTCGACCTCCCCCGAACTGCGGTCGAGCGTGCAGGAGCTCCTCGCCGCGGCCGACGCGCGCGCCTCCTGCCCGCTCTGCGGCCGCGCCCTCACGCCGGGGTCGGCGTGGATCCTGTGCGACAGTTGCGCGCAGGACGTCGGCGTCGCCTGACAGGTTCGGGCGGGCCTGTCGGGATCCTCCGCCCGGGGGGTCGGTCCCCCCGGGCCTTTGAACCCGAGTCTTCTGGCTTAGAAGGCCAGTACTTTCTCCAGGCTAAGCTACAGGCCCGTCCGGGAACCGCGAGGGCCCCCCTTAACGGTTCGGCTCCGAGCGCCGGCCGCCGAGGCGACCAGGTGGGCGAGCCGGAGCGGCTCCGGCCAGTAGCCGCGGACCATCGCCCGCCGCACGAGCGCCACCGCGTCGCGGCCGGGACATCCGCTCGCCGCGGCCCAGATCGGGGTCCCGGCGGTCGGGACCCGGTGGAGCCGGTGCCGCCGGAGGAGAGCGTACCGGGCCCGGGCCGACCGCGGGAACCATTTCGCGAGCGCGGCCCGGATCCTCGCGAACTCGGGCCGCCGGCGGGTCACGGCAACGACCGGCACGCCCAGCGCCCGGTGGAGGGCCCCCAGATCGAGGACGTTGAACCCGCCGACCACGGGCCCGTCGATCAGGACCGCCCGCACCCCTTCGGGCGGGGAGACGGCACGGACGAGCGCGCGGACGCGCGCGGTGCCGTCCCGGCCGTCGACCGTGACGCGGGAGATCCCGACCGCCTCGATCCCGTCGGGCAGCGCGACGACGACCGCGGCGATCGGCGCCTCGCGGTCGCCCCGCCGGAACGCCCCGTCGTCGACCCCGACGAGTCGAGGATGGGCCTTCCCGATCGCCCGCCGCAACGCTAAGACCCCGGCGCCGGTGCGCGACGGTGCATGGCGGCGCCGTCCGTCGCGCTGCGGTGTCCGGCGTGCGGCGCCGACCTGCGCGCCTCGCCCGCTCCCGCGCCCCCTACGCAATGGTTTCCCTGCCCTCACTGCGGCACCCCGGTCCCGGTCGTCGTCCCGCGCGAGCTCCCTCCGCTGTATGCCTGGGAGGTCGTGCCGGGGCTTTACCCCCCGCTCCCGGTGCCCCGACCCCGACGCTGGCCGGTCCGCAAGCTCGTCGCGATCTCGCTCGCGCTGATCGCGGGGCTCGCCGTAGCGGTCGCCGGGGTGCTCGTCGCCGAGGGGTTCCGGGCGGCCGCCCCCGCCTCGTACACCGTGTCGGGGACGATCGTCGACCTCGTGGGCGGCGGGAGCGTGCCGGCGCACGGGGCCGTGGTCGCGCTCACCGACGACCCGGGACAGGTGCGGTCGGTGACGACCGGTCCCTCGGGCGCCTTCTCGTTCCCGGACGTGCCGAGCGGCGGCTTCACGCTCAACGTGACGCAGACCGGCTTCGCGCCGATCAACGTGAGCTCGTTCGTCTCCCCCGTATACGACGCGGGCTCCCGCGGCCTCACGATCGGCCTCGCCGCGGGTCCGGTGTCGAACGGGACGAACGTCTCGTTGAGCCCGTTCCCGGACCTCGAGACGTTCGTCGCGTACCTCGGCGGCGAGGCGGCGCTCCTCGGCCTGATCGCGGCCGTGACCGCGATCGCGGCCGTCGTCACGATCCGGTCCGACCGACCGGCGGTCGGCGTCGTCGGCGGGGCGGCCGGACTGGCGGCGCCGATCACCGTGCTGTTCCTGTCGCTTGGGACGATCTTCCCGATCGTCGCGGCCGGTGCCGCGGCCGCCGGCGCGCTCGGGACGTTCGCCTTGACCCTCCGGGCGAGCGAGGTCGGCCTCGCCTCGGAGCCCGTGCCGCACGCGTAGCGGCGCGTCCGCTACGATCGGCCCGGCAGACCGGACGGTACCCTCGCCGGTCGATCGAGGATCGGCCGGCGCGATCGGAACCCTCCGGTGAGGGTGTGCCAGAACCGAACGGCCGGTTCCCCGCGCTGCCAGCAGAGGTAGGCGAGCTCCCCGTCGACGAGCGCGTAGAAGTCGACGAGACCGGTCGCGAGGTCCTTCACTTCGATCCCCTCGGCCGCGAGCGCGGCGAGCCCCTCCTCGAGCCGCCGGGCGAGGTTCTGCTGCTCGTTGCCGAGACGGAGCGCCACGGCGTGGTCGGGGTGGTCGACGGCGTCGATCTCCCGGCCCCAGAACCCGACGAGCCGGGCGTACCCCGCCCGAACCTCGTCCAGACGCTCCGCCCACTCGCGCAGCCGGCCCAACAGGTCGGCGAGACCGGCGATCCGCGCGTCCGCCTCGGCGACCGTCCAGAGGTGCGCGGGGCGGGGAAGGTCGGGCGCCGCGGTCGGGGCAGGGTCGGGCATCGCCTAGCATCCCGTCGAGGGCCCGTACCCTTCTTTACCCCCTCGATGGGGTGTAGGTAACCTCGTCACGCCTTCGGCCGGGCCAAGGGTTAAGGGGGACCTCCCGCTCGCGCCGCGGGTCGAGGTGAAGGCGGTCGTCAAGCGGCGTCGGGGTCCGGGCGGCGAGGTCGCGACCGTCCCCGATCCCGAGCCCCGGACGGGCGAGGTGCTCGTCCGGGTGCGGGCCTCCTCGGTCTGCGGCACCGACGTCCACATCTGGGAGTGGAACGCCTGGGCGAAGAGCCGCGTACGCCGCGTCCCGATGGTCTTCGGGCACGAGCTGAGCGGGGAGGTCGTGCGGGTGGGGCCCGGGGTACGCGACCTCGCCCCGGGCGACCACGTCTCGGCCGAGACCCACATCGTCGACGGTACCTGCTACCAGTGCCGCACGGGTCGGATGCACATCTGTCAGAACGTCGAGGTCCTCGGGGTCGATCGCGACGGGGTGTTCGCCGAGTACGCCGTCCTTCCGGCGATGAACGCCTGGAAGAACGATCCCGAGCTCGATCCGGCGATCGCCTCGGTCCAGGAGCCGCTCGGCAACGCCGTCCACGCGCTCGTGCCCGAGGGCGGTGCCCCGGACCTCCCCGGGGCGTCCGTGCTGGTCACCGGCTGCGGGCCGATCGGGCTCCTCGCGATCGCCGCCGCGCGCGCCTACGGCGCCGCGCGGGTCGTCGCCACCGAGGTGAACCCGCTCCGCCAGAAGCTCGCCGCGACGATGGGGGCGGACCGGGTCTTCAACCCGGCCGAGCTCGGCGACGGGCTCGCCGCCGAGATCCGCGGCGAGCTCGAGGGGCGGGGGGCGGACGTCGCGCTCGAGATGTCCGGACGGCCGGACGCCCTGGCGACCGCGTTCGCCGCGCTCACGCCCGGGGGCCGGGTCTCGATGCTCGGCCTGTTCGACCGGCCGGCCACGCTCGATCTCGACAGCGCGATCGTCTTCCGGGCGGCCCGGGTCCACGGGATCTTCGGGCGCCGGATGTTCGAGACCTGGTTCCAGGTCCGGGCGCTCCTCGCCCAGGCGGCGTTCCGCGAGAAGGTGCTCGCGATCATCACCCACCGCGTGCCGATCCCCGAGCTCGGCCGCGCGATGGAACTGATCGCCTCGCAGCAGGCGGCGAAGGTCTCCTTGGAGGCGCGCTGGTGAACGCCCCGCGCGACCCGACCGGCTTCCTCGGCGAGGAGGTCCGGGCCCTCGTCGCCCAGGACCTCGATTGGAAGATCCGGGTCCTGGACGGGCCGAGCGTGCCGCGCTGCACGATCGACGGCCGCAAGGTCCTCATGCTCTGCTCGAACAACTACCTCGGCCTCTCGACGCATCCGCGGGTCGTCGAGGCCGCGGCGAACGCCGCCCGTACCCACGGCGCAGGGTCGGGCTCGGTCCGCCCGATCGCCGGGACGATGGACCTCCACGTCGAGCTCGAGCGCCGGCTCGCCCGGTTCAAGGGGGCCGAGGCGTCGCTCGTCTACCAGAGCGGCTTCGCGACGAACGCGGGGCTCCTCCCGCAGCTGGTCGGCGAGGGGGACCTCGTCGTGAGCGACGAGCTCAATCACGGCAGCATCATCGACGGGCTGCGCCTCTCCCGCGCCGAGCGGGCGGTCTACCGGCACGGGGACGCCGACGACCTCGGGCGGGTGCTCGCGGAGGCGGAGCGCAAGGCCCCCGCCCCCCGCCGGGTCCTCGTCGTCACCGACGGGGTGTTCTCGATGGACGGGGACATCGCCCCGCTCCCCGCGATCGCCCGGCTCGCGCGGGAGCACGGCGCGATGGTCTACGTCGACGACGCCCACGGGGAAGGGGTCCTCGGCGAGGGGGGTCGGGGGATCGTCTCCCATTTCCATCTCGGGCGGGAGGAGGTCCAGGCGGAGATGGGGACGTTCTCGAAGGCGTTCGGCGTCGTCGGCGGCCATGTGTCGGGCTCGCGCGCGCTGATCGACTTCGCGTTCAACAAGTCGCGGACCTGGCTCCTGAGCGGCTCGCACCCGCCGGCGGTCGCGGCGGCCTGCCTCGCCGCCGTCGAGGTCCTCGAGCGCGAGCCGGAGCACGTCGCGCGCCTCTGGACCCGGACCCGTCGGTTCCAGAAGGAGATGCGCGAGCTCGGCTTCGACCTCGGCGCCACCGCGACGCCGATCACGCCCGTGATGGTCGGCGACAGCTCCGCCGCGAAGAAGATGAGCGAGCGCCTGTTCGACCTCGGGGTCTTCGCCCTGCCGATCGTCTTCCCGATGGTGGCCAAGGGGAAGGCGAGGATCCGCACGATCCTCAACGCGGCGCTCACCGACGACGATCTCACCGAGGCGATCGCCGCGTTCCGGACCGTGGGCCGGGAGCTCCGCCTGATCTAGCGCGGCCGAACCCCGGACGGGCCCCGCCCTCTACGCGCGCGTTCGGGCGCGGCCCGCCCCCCAGCGCCAGCGGAACGCTCGCCGCCCTCGAAAGTTCGTCGATTTTCCGCGTCCCTTATATAGGGTACCTCGCTCCCCGCCCCTCGCACCAGGAGGCAACGCTATCGACCGATGGCCCGACGTCATCGCCCCCGACGGGGCTCGCTCGCGTTCTCCCCCCGGTCCCGGTCGGTCCGACCGGTGCCCCGGATCCGCAGCTGGGCCGCCGGACCGAAGCAGCCCGCGATCGAGGGGTTCGCGGGGTTCAAGGTCGGGATGACCCACGCGTTCATCGTCGACTACCGCAAGCGCTCCACGACGGCCGGCCAGGAGGTCTCGGTGCCCGTCACGGTCGTCGAGGTCCCCCCGCTCCGCGTCGCGGGCGCCCGCCTCTACGCGCGGGCCCCGTACGGGTCGCGGGTCGTCGCCGAGGTCTGGGGACCTGAGCCGGCGGAGAACCTCGCCCGGAGGATCCCGCCGCATCCGGCGAGCGCCGCCGAGGCGATCGACCGGTTCAAGTCGACGGCGGCCGACGACGTCCGCCTGATCGTCCACACGCACCCCGAGCTCGTCACGGGGAGCCCCTCGAAGACCCCGACGCTCTTCGAGGTGCGGGTGTCCGGCGAGGCGCTCGACGAGCGTCGGGCGTTCGCCCTCGCCCAGCTCGGCCGGGACGTGCCGGCCTCCGAGCTCACGCGCGAGGGGGAGTTCGTCGACGTCCTCGGGGTCACGAAGGGGTTCGGCTTCCAGGGGCACATCCAGCGCTGGGGCGTGAAGCTCCAGCCCCGCAAGAACTCTAAGCACCGCCGGATGATCGGGACGCTCGGTCCGCACAACCCGAGCTTTGTGACGTACCGGATCCCGCAGGCCGGCCAGCAGGGCTACCACCGCCGGACGCAGTTCAACATGCGCATCCTG
>JASHQF010000115.1 GCA_030037695.1 Thermoplasmata archaeon | reverse complement strand
GGCCGCCGGGTTCACGACGTCGTTGGCCCCGATCACGAGGACGACGTCGGCCGTCGGGAACTCGGCGTTGATCTCGTCCCGGTCGAACAGCTTGTCGTAGGCGATCCCGGCCTCGGCGAGCAGCACGTTCATGTGCCCGGGCATCCGCCCCGCGACCGGGTGGATCGCGAACTTCACGGTCACGCCCTTCGCCTCGAGGAGGTCGGCGAGCTCCTTCACCTTCTGCTGGGCCTGGGCGACGGCGAGCCCGTAGCCCGGGGCGATGATCACCTCGTGGGCGTACTCCATCATCACCGCCGCGTCGGCCGGGTCCATCGGCTTCAACTGGCCCGCGATCGGGCCCCCGGTCTCCTCGGTCGCGCCGAACGCGCCGAAGAAGACGTTGCCGACCGAGCGGTTCATCGCGCGGGCCATGAGGACCGTGAGGAGCGACCCCGCCGCGCCGACGAGCGTCCCCGCGACGACGATCGCGTAGCCCGCGTCGCCGAGCGGACCGTTGACGAGGGCGAAGCCGTCGAGCGCGACGGCCACGCCCGTGAGGGCGTTGAACAGGCTGATGACGACCGGCATGTCGGCGCCGCCGATCGGCAGGGTGAGCAGGATCCCGTAGAGGAGGAGCAGCACGTAGAACGGCAGGAACCACAGCTCGTGCCCGGTCCAGAACCCGAGCCCGCCCGCCCCGACCCCGATCGCGAGGACGGCGGTGTTGACGACCTGGCGTGCCGGGAGGACGAGGGGTTTGGACGGGAGCCAGCCCTGGAGCTTGAGGAACGCGATGACGCTCCCGGCGATCGAGATCGAGCCGATGACGGCGCCCCCCGCGCTCAGGCCGGCGCTCACGTGGTCCCCGAGCGAGCGCAGCAGCTCGACCGCGGCGATCGCCGCGGCCGCCCCGCCCCCCATCCCGTTGAACACCGCGACCATCTGCGGCATCGCCGTCATCTGGACGACCCGGGCCCAGTACCACCCGGCGAGGCCGCCGACCGCGATCCCGACGAAGATCCAGACGAGGTTGCCCGGCACCGAACCGAAGAACGTCGCGACGACCGCGACGAGCATCGCCGCCCCGGCCGCGAGGATCCCCCGTCGGGCGGTCTCGGGGGAGCTCATCGCCTTGAGGCCGAGGATGAAGGCGAGGATCGCCACGACGTAGACCGCGTCGACCGCGGTCGTGACGTCCGGGTTCACGACGGCTTCCCCGGCCGCTTGGAGCGGTCGAACATCGCGAGGATCCGCTCGGTCACCGCGTAGCCGCCCGTGACGTTCATCGCCCCCATCACGACGGCGACGAAGCCGATCGCCCGCTCGAGGTTGGTCGTCGCGAGGCCGAGGGCGACGATCGCTCCGACGAGGACGATCCCATGGATGAAGTTCGAGCCGCTCATGAGCGGCGTGTGGAGCAGCACCGGGACGCGCCCGATCACCTCGTAGCCGGTGAACGCCGCGAGGAGCGCGATCAGGAGGGCGGTCCAGAGGTCCGCGGCCATCTACGGGCCCCCGGCGGCGAGCAGGTCGGCGGTCGGCTTGTGCCGGACCTCCCCGGCCGACGTGAGGAGGCTCGCCGCGAGGATCTCGTCGGTGAACCCGGTCACGAGCTCCCCGGTGGGCGCCACGAGGAGGTCGAGGAACGCCGCGACGTTCCGGGCGAACATCAGGCTCGCGTGGAACGGGAGCTGGCTGGGGAGATTGAGGGGCCCCGCCACGGTCACCCCGTGCACGACGACCTCCTCGCCGGGACGGGTCAGCTCGCAGTTGCCCCCGGTCTCCGCGGCGAGGTCGACGATCACTGCGCCGGGCCGCATCCGATCGACCATCGGGCGGGTGACGAGGATCGGGGCGCGCCGGCCAGGGATGGCGGCCGTCGAGATCACGATGTCCGCCTCGGCGACCGCTTTGGCGACCATCTCGGCCTCCTGCGCCTTCTCCTCGGGGGTGAGCTCCCGCGCGTACCCTCCGGATCCCTCGGCGTTGATCGCCAGCTCGAGGAACTTGGCCCCGAGGCTCCGCACCTGTTCCCCGGCGGCCCGCCGCACGTCGTATCCCTCCACGACGGCCCCGAGCCGTCGGGCGGTGGCGATCGCCATGAGGCCGGCGACGCCGGCGCCGAGGACGAGGACCTTCGCCGGTCGGATCGTCCCGGCCGCCGTCGTGAGCATCGGTAGGAACTTCGGGCTCATGCCGGCCCCGATGAGCGCCGCTCGGTACCCCGCGACCGTCGCCTGCGAGCTCAGGACGTCCATGCTCTGCGCGCGCGTGATCCGGGGGAGGAGCTCGAGGGCGAACGCGGTGACCCCCCGGTCCCGCAGGGCGGCGACGGTCGGCAGGTTCCGGGAGGGGTTCAGGACCGCCGCGAGGATCGTGCCCCGGTCGATCTGGGCGACGTCGCCCGGCGGGGGGGCCTGGAGCCGAACGACGATCTGGGCGCCGGCGAGGATCGTCTTGCGCTCCGGGAGGACCTGCGCCCCGGCGGCCGTGAACTCGGCGTCCGGGTACCCTGCCGACGTGCCGGCCCCCGCCTCGACGCGGACGACACGGCCGGCCTTGACGAGCCGGCCGGCGACCTCGGGGACCAGCGCGACCCGACGCTCACCGGGGGCGGACTCCCGTGGGACGGCGATGACGATCGGCATCGGGTTCGGCGGGCCCCGTGCTCGAGGAGATTAAACGGTTGGTGGCCGCCGGTGCCGGTCGGCGGGGCTCACGCCCGATGCCCGTCGGTGATGCGCGCCTCCGCGAGCTCGCGGACCGCCCCCGGGAGGAGGGCGTAGCTGAGACCGTAGAACCCTGCGGCCCAGGCATCGAGCGTGAGCCGACGCTCCTCCGGGTGGACCCCGAGGAAGCGCAGGTAGTCCGCGGCGAGGTGGGCAACGGCCCGGCGATCCGCCCGGCCCGCGATCTCGCCCACGAGCCGCGTCCCCTTCTCCATCCGACGGTAGTGGACGGCCCGGGCGCCGAACCAGCGGGCGAACTCCGGCTCGCCGTACCGGGCGGCGACCGCGGCCAGCTCCTCCTCGGAGCGGGAGGCCGCCTCGAACCAACGCGGAGAGCGGGTCGCGCTCGCCTCCCACGAGCGGTACCGCGTGAGGCGCCGGGGGTCGAGGTAGAGCCCGCCCGCCCCGACGACGCCGGCGAGGAAGACGAACGTGTCGGGCAGGGTCTGACGCTCGAGCGCGTCCCCGAGCTCGCCGTCCAGGAGCTCCTTGCGGATCGCCATCGTGCTCGAGTTGAACGTCGACCAGGTGCGGACCGCCGACGCCTCGAACGCGGCCCGCTTGCCGTCCTGCGCCAGGTAGACGTCACCCGTGCGGTCGTACGCCGCGTCGACCTCGAGGCGGCGCCACCGGCCCATCGGCACGGGTCGGCCGGCCCGGTCGATCACGCGGACCCGGTTGCGGTAGAGCGCGAGATCGGGGTGCGCCCGGACGACCTCGACGATCCGCGCGAGGCGCGTCGGCTCGAACTCGTCGTCGTCGTCGAGGAACGCGATCCACGGAGCGCGCGCCGCGGCGACGCCGCGGCGGAGGAACCGGCCCGCCTCGACCGAGCGGTCGAAGACGACGGTCGCGCCCAGCTCGGCGAGCTCCCGGTCGATGGTGTCGTGGCGGAAGCTCTTCACCACGACCAGCTCGAACCGCTCCCGCGGGAGGGTCTGGGCGACCACCGAGCGGAGCGCGCTCGGCAGGAACTCGTCGCGCTCGAACGCCCCGACGACCACGGCGAGCTCGGGGACCGGCGCCATCGGCGGCTCACGCCTCCTGGAGAAGTCCCGGCGCGGAGGAGCGGGGCGCGGCGGCCTCCGGGAGCCCGAGGCGTGCGGCGAGGGCCCCGACCGCGTGGTCGAGGAGGGGTTCGAGGTTGCGCGTGTCGGCCCGGTTGTACCGCACGAGACGATCGAGCGCGCCCGGGGTCCCGCGCCGGTGCTCTTGCCAGAGTCGGACCGCTTCGAGCCCCCCGATCCCTTCCACGCCGCTCCGGTCGCCCAGCCCGAGGGTTGCCTCGATCCGCTTGAGCCCCCCCGACAGCCCGAGGCGGTACAGGAGGAACCGCAGGTCGAGGTGGACGGGGGGCGGAACGAAGCCGGGGAGCGTCGCTTCGAGGAACGGTACGTCGAACCGGCTGCCGTTGAACGTGGCGAGCAGCGGGAACCGGCGCAGGTAGGCGGGGAGCTCCTCGAGGTCCTCGCCGGCGACGAACGACCGGGTCGAGCCGCGCGCGTGGACCGAGACGACGGTGACGATCCCCTCGAACGGGGAGAGCGAGGTCGTCTCGATGTCCAAGAACGCGGTCGCCTCCCGGAACTCGGGGTAGAGCCGCCAGCGTTCCCCCGGCGGGAGGCGGCGCCCGAACCAGGCCGGATCGCGCTCGACGAGCGCGGTCTCGCTCCCGTCGAGGGCGGCGAGGAGCCCGGGGGAGCGCCCGCCGAGCCACGTCGTCCTCAGCTCCGCCCAGTCGCGGATCCCCCGGCGCCAGAGGCCGACCTCCGTCGCCGGGCCGATCCCCGGGAGATGGACGAACGTCGCCCGCAGGACGGCCGATTTCGCCCCCGGCCCCGCGCTGTCGGTCATGGCCGGGGATCCGCGCTCTCCACCGGGAGCGGACCGAGGGGGGCGACGAGGCGCTTCACCGCGGCCCAGAACTTCGGGACCTCGGTCGCCGGGGCCCGGCCGCCGTAGATCGGCGCCCGGTACTCGGCCTCGAGGATCCCGGGGTCCTCCGCGTCCCAGACGAGGCGCAGCACCCAGGCGTCATGGTCCTCCTCGAAGCTGAAGACCCGGCGGCGCGGGTCGGTCGGCACCGGGTTCGGCACGAGCAGATCGAGCGGCGGTCCGGGGAGCGGCGGGGGCCCGCCCGTCAGCATCACGGGCGGCGGGCGGGTCGGGAGCGTAAGGCGGATCCACGCCGCGACCGGCCAGCGGGTACGGCTGACGCCGAGCGAACCCACGACCGACCGAGCGACGCGGGGGCTTTACGCTCGCGGGGGAGCGGGTCCGCCCGCCCGGGTTCCGGGGAAAAAAGAAACCACACGCGTTCTGTGTAACTGCCGAGCGCAACCAGGTTACGTAGCTGCGGACGTTAGTGGCCGCGGGCTGAGCGGATCGCCCGAAGGCTTTCCGCGTACACCCCGGCTCTATCGAGCTCGTCTTCTACGAATGTCCTCCGAGGTCTCTCGTTTTCGAGGGGGTTTCGGGCTTAGATGCTTTCAGCCCTTATCCCGTAGCGCGTGGCTGCTCAGCGATGCCCTGCCGGACAACTGATGGACTAGAGGCGCCGGTTCCCCGTTCCTCTCGTACTGTGGGAACCTTCTCGTCAGAGACCCTCGCACTTCCGCCAAAAAGTAACACACCTGTCTCGCGACGGTGTAAACCCAGCTCACGATCCCTTTTAATGGGCGAACAACCCCACCCTTGGTAGCTGCTGCACCACCAGGATAGGCAGAACCGACATCGAAGTAGCAAGCCTCCAGGTCGA
>JASHQF010000114.1 GCA_030037695.1 Thermoplasmata archaeon | reverse complement strand
TCCGGCTGGGTCGACAACGTGATCCTCACCGAGGGGGAGAACATCTCCAAGCTCGTCAAGGTCAAGGTCCGCAACCAGCGGGTCCCCGAGCTCGGCGACAAGTTCGCGAGCCGCCACGGCCAGAAGGGGGTGATCGGCCTCATCGTCCCGCAGGAGAGCCTGCCGTTCACGCGCGACGGGATCACGCCGGACCTCCTGATCAATCCGCACGCGATCCCGTCGCGGATGACGGTCGCCCACGTCCTCGAGATGCTGGGCGGGAAGGTCGGCTCGCTGAAGGGCCGCACCGTCGACGGGACGGCGTTCTCGGGGACGCGCGAGGAGGCGCTCCGCGAGGACCTGAAGGCGCTCGGCTTCCACCCGTCCGGGCGCGAGACGCTGTACGACGGGGTCACCGGCCGTCGGTTCGAGGCGGAGATCTTCGTCGGCCTGATCTACTACCAGAAGCTCCACCACATGGTCGCCGGGAAGATGCACATGCGTTCCCGAGGGCCGGTGCAGATCCTCACGCGCCAGCCGACGGAGGGGCGCTCCCGCCAGGGCGGCCTGCGGTTCGGGGAGATGGAACGGGACTGCCTGATCGGCCACGGCGTCGCGATGGTGATCAAGGACCGCCTGCTCGACGAGTCCGACGGGACGATCCAGTACGTCTGCGGCAACACCGAGTGCGGCCACATCGCGATCCCCGACACGCGGGCGAGCTCGCTGCGCTGCCCGAGCTGCGGGAACACCTCGTCGATCTACCCGGTCGAGATGAGCTACTCGTTCAAGCTCCTGCTCGAGGAGCTGATCAGCCTCGGCGTGATCATGCGCCTCCAGCTCGAGGAGATGCGCTAGGGGGATCGATGGCGCAGGGACTGTCGAAGCGGATCAAGAGCCTGCAGTTCGCGTTCCTCTCGCCGGACGAGATCCGGCGGATGAGCGCGGTGAAGATCATCACCGCCGACACCTACGACGACGACGGCTACCCGATCGAGATGGGCCTCATGGACCTCCACCTCGGGGTCATCGAGCCGAACCTGAGGTGCCGCACCTGCGGCGGCCGCGTCAACGAGTGCCCCGGCCACTTCGGGATCATCGAGCTCGCGATGCCCGTGATCCACGTCGGCTACGCGAAGGAGATCAAGCGCCTCCTGCAGTCGACGTGCCGGGCCTGCGGGCGGATCCTCCCCGGCGCCCCGCCGTCGCGCGGGGAGGCGCCGGACTCCGACGACGCGGCGCCCGCGCCGCGCACCCGCGAGCCGAAGGAGGAGCGGGCGTGCCCGTTCTGCCACGAGGTCCAGCACCGGATCACCCTCGACAAGCCGACGACGTTCCGGGAGGACTCCCACAAGATCACGCCGAAGGAGGTCCGGGCCCGCCTCGAGCGGATCCCCGACGAGGACGTCTCGGCGCTCGGGCTCGCCCCCCGGTTCGGTCGGCCCGAGTGGATGGTCCTCACCGTCCTCCCCGTCCCCCCGGTGCAGGTCCGCCCGTCGATCACCCTCGAAAGCGGGGAACGGAGCGAGGACGATCTCACCCACAAGTTGGTCGACGTCCTGCGGATCAACCAGCGCCTGCGCGAGAACCGCGACATGGGCGCCCCGCAGCTGGTCGTCGAGGACCTCTGGGAGCTCCTGCAGTACCACGTCACGACGTACTTCGACAACCAGACGAGCGGGATCCCGCCCGCCCGCCACCGGTCGGGCCGGCCGCTGAAGACCCTCGCCCAGCGTCTGAAGGGGAAGGACGGCCGGTTCCGTTCCAACCTCTCAGGGAAGCGGGTGAACTTCTCGGCGCGCACCGTGATCAGTCCGGATCCCCTGCTCTCGATCAACGAGGTCGGCGTCCCCGTCGAGATCGCCCGCGGGCTCACCGTCCCCCTCGAGGTGACGGCCCACAACCAGGAGGTGGCGAAGGAGCTCGTGAAGCGGGGCCCGAGCCCGCCCGCCGCCGAGGACGGGACGTACCGCTGCGGGGTGAACTACCTCGTCCGCGAGGACGGCCAGCGGATCAAGGTGATGGAGAAGAACGCCGACGCCTGCGCCGAGCTCGTCACCCCGGGGTCGATCGTCGAGCGGCAGCTGATCGACGGCGACATCGTGCTGTTCAACCGGCAGCCGAGCCTCCACCGGATGAGCATGATGGCCCACTTCGTCCGGATCCTCCCGCACAAGACGTTCCGGTTCAACCTGTGCGACTGCCCGCCGTACAACGCGGATTTCGACGGCGACGAGATGAACCTGCACGTCCTCCAGAGCCAGGAGGCCCGCGCCGAGGCGAAGGTCCTCATGAAGGTCGAGGAGCACATCCTCTCCCCCCGGTACGGCGGCCCGATCATCGGGATGCTGCACGACCACATCACCGCCGCCTTCCTGCTCACCTACCAGAACCCGACGTTCACGCAGCCGGAGGTGACGTACCTCCTCTCCAAGCTCCCGTACCCGATCCCGCCTCCGGCGGGGAAGGACAAGGACGGGGCGCCGTTCTGGACGGGGAAGCAGCTGTTCAGCCTCACGCTCCCGAAGGACCTCACGCTCGAGTTCCGCTCGAACATCTGGGCGCGGTGCGACTGCCCGCCGCTCGGCTGCAAGCACGACGCCTACGTCGTGATCGAGAACGGGGTCCTCAAGGCCGGGGCGATCGACAAGAAGGCGATCGCCTACGAGAAGGGGGCGATCCTGGACGCGATCGCCCGGACCGACGGGATGGGCCGGGCGCGCCAGTTCCTGGACGAGATGAGCCGGCTCGCGATCACCGCGATCGCGCTCAAGGGGCTCTCCACGGGGATCGACGACGAGGACGTCCCCGAGGGGGCCCGCCGGGAGATCGCGGGGGCGCTCGGCGCCGCCCGGATCAAGGTCAACGAGCTGGTCGAGCTGTACCGCAAGGGCGAGCTCGAGCAGATGCCGGGGCGCAGCCTGGACGAGACCCTCGAGGTGATGGTCCGCCGGGAGCTCGGTCAGGCCCGGGACACCGCGGGCGACCTCGCGGGCCGGTACCTCGGGCTCGAGAACCCCGCCGTCATCCTCGCCCGCTCGGGGGCCCGCGGCTCGATGCTGAACCTGACGCAGATGGCGGGCGCGGTCGGGCAGCAGTCGGTCCGGGGCGAGCGGCTCCTGCGCGGCTACGTCGGACGGACCCTCCCGCACTACGAGCGCGGCGACCTCGGGGCCGACGCCCGGGGGTTCGTCAGCTCGAGCTACAAGGGCGGCCTCTCGCCGACCGAGTACTTCTTCCACTCGATGGGCGGCCGGGAGTCGCTCGTCGACACCGCCGTGCGGACGAGCCGCTCGGGGTACATGCAGCGCCGCCTGATCAACGCCCTCGAGGACCTGAAGGTCGCCGAGGACGGCACGGTCCGGAACACCGCCGGCACCGTGATCGAGTACCGCTACGGCGAGGACGGGATCGACCCGACCCGCTCGTTCCAGGGCCAGCCGGTGCCGATCGACGAGGTCGTCGCCCAGGTGCTCGGCCGGCGGATCCACTCGAGCGACACCCGGCGCCCGGACGGCACGGGCGGCGCGCCGCCGGTCACCGAGGAGGAGATGGACCTCCAGGCGGAGGCGCAGCTCGAGGAAGAGGCGGAAGAGGAGGAGGCCGAGGAGGTCGGGGCCCCCGAGGAGGGCCCCGAGTTCGGGGGCGAGTGATCGTGCCCGACCCCCCGAAGGCCGCGCCGCGCGAGGCGCTCGCGCGGATCCAGGAGCTCGCCCAGAAGGAGACCGGCGCGCCGCTCCCGCCGGCGCTGGCGGGGGAGCTCAAGGAGCGCCTGCAGGGGCTCCGGCTCCCGCCCGGCGACGCGGCGAAGATCGTCCGGGAGGTGGCGGCCCGGTTCCAGCGGGCGGAGGTCGACCCCCACGAGTCGGTCGGGATCCTCGCCGCCCAGTCGATCGGCGAGCCCGGGACGCAGATGACCCTCCGGACGTTCCACTACGCCGGCGTCGCCGAGATGAACGTGACGCTCGGCCTGCCGCGCCTGATCGAGCTGGTCGACGCGCGTCGGGTGCCGTCGACCCCGATGATGACGGTCCACGTCGAGCGCAAGCTGCGGGCCGACCGCGACGAGGTGCAGAAGATCGCCCTCCAGATCGAAGTGACGACGATCCCCGACGTCGCGTCGATCGGGACGGTCGTCGAGGAGCTGAAGGTCGTCGTCGCCCCCCAGGCGGCGCTCCTCGAGGCCCGGGGCGTGAAGCGCTCCGAGCTCGAGGCCGCGCTCGGAGAGAACCTCGACCCGCGCCTGTTCGAGGTCCGCTCGGGCTCCGGCGGCGGGGAGACCCGCTCGTTCGAGGTCCGGCTGAAGGAGTCGCCGGCCGGCGCGACGAAGACCAAGAAGGAGGAGCTCGTCGAGGAGATGCCGTTCAAGAAGCTCCTGCTCGCGAGCGAGGCGGCGAAGGGGATCCGGATCAAGGGGGTCTCGGGGATCCGCCGGGCCCTCATCCGCAAGGAGAAGGACGAGTACGTGATCTACACCGAGGGCTCGAACCTGGAAGGGGTCCTCGAGATCGCCGGCGTCGACGGCGCCCGGACCACGACGAACTCGATCTTCGAGATCTACCGGGTCTACGGGGTCGAGGCGGCGCGGGCCGCCCTGATCCACGAGGCGAACCGGACCCTCGCCGAGCAGGGGCTCGGCGTCGACATCCGCCACCTGATGCTCGTTGCCGACGTGATGACGAACGAGGGGGACATCCGCGCGATCGGCCGCCACGGGATCTCGGGGAAGAAGACGAGCGTCCTCGCCCGGGCCGCCTTCGAGATCACCGCGGCGCATCTGTTGCGGGCCGCGATCACGGGCGAGGTCGACGAGCTCAAGGGGGTCGCGGAGAACATCATCGTCGGGCAGCCGATCACCCTCGGCACGGGGGCCGTCAACCTGGTCTACCGCCCGCTCGCCGCCGCGGCGGAGCCCGCGAAGGAGGGGGCGTAGATGGACCTCTCCCACGCCCTGAAGGTCGCCCTCGAGACGGGCAAGGTGAAGCTCGGCCTGGCCGAAACGCTCGAGGCGGCGCACGCGAAGAAGGCGCGCCTCGTGATCGTCACCCGCTCCTGCCCGGACGTGAAGCTCCGCGGGGAGCGCGCCCTCGGGAAGATCCCGGTCTACCACTTCGACGGCACCGCGGTCGATCTCGGCCAGGCGTGCGGCAAGCCGTTCCCGATCAGCGCGATGGCGGTCGTCGACCCGGGGTCGAGCGGGATCCTCACGCTCGAGACGTGAGGGGAGGGGACGCTCCCCGCGATGCCCGAGCTCGCGTTCGACACCGAGACGCTCGGCTACATCCGGCTGTTCGAGGAGCGGACCGGGGCGCGCGTCAAGGACTGCCTCGAGGCCGAGGAGAAGGTCGTCTACCTGGTCGAGCCCGGGGACATCCCGAAGGCGGTCGGGCCCGGCGGCGTGATCGTCGATCGCCTGAAGGGCCTGATGAAGAAGGAGCTCCAGGTCGTCGAGTTCTCCGACGACCCCGAGACGCTCGTGCGCAACATCTTCTACTGGTACTCGCCAAAGGAGGTCGCGTTCGCCCCGAAGGGCCGCGGGCGGCACGCCACCGTGACGGTCGATCCGGCCTGGAAGGCCCGGGCGATCGGCAAGGCGGGCAAGAACCTCAAGGTCGCCCGGGCGATCCTCCTGCGGCACACCGACATCGTCAGCGTCTCGGTCGCCTAGCGCGCTAGCCCGTCCCCGCGTCCGACGGCGGCGGGGGCGCTCCGCCCCCGGGCCGGGGGTGGAACCACGCGGGCCAGGCGAGGAACCGCTCCCGCTCCTCCTCGAGCCGGTTCCACAGGACCCGCGCCTCGAGGGGCGCCTCCCGCGTCACGAACCCGATCACGTGCGTCGGCTCCCCCGGATCGACGACCGGCAGGGCCGCGCCGTCCCGACGGCCGAGGCGGTCCGCGGCGACGCGCATCGGCTCGTCGGGGAAGACGGCGATCGCGAGGGGCGCGGCGACCGTGCGGACGGGGGTCGCCCCGCTTCCCCCCGCCTGGACGAACCGGGCGAGATCGGCGCGGGCAACGAACCCCGCCGGCCGGCCTCCGTCGTCGATCAGGGCGAGGCCGAACTCCTCGCGCCCCGCCGGACCGGTGAGCCGCAGCGCCTCCTCCACCGACAGCTCGGCGGGGGCCGGCCGCACGGCGGTCCGGACGACGTCCCGGACCGGGATGCGCTCGAGCGGGTCGACCGAGTACTCGCGCGCGACGTGGACGCCCCGCCGGGCGACCTTCTCCGTGAGGATCGACCGGCGCAGCACGAGCACCGTGATCGCGTCGGCGGTGAGCGCCGCCACGAGCAGCGGGAAGACGGCGTTGACGTCGTGCGTGAGCTCGAGGGAGAAGACGACCCCCGTGAACGGGGCCCGCATCGTCCCGCCGATCATCGCCCCCATCCCCACGACGGCGAACAGACCGACCGATCCGCCGGGCAGGAGGCCGGCCAGCAGCGCGCCGAGCGACGCGCCGATCAGGAGGAGCGGCGCGAGGACGCCGCCCGACGTCCCCGAGCCGAGGGAGATCGCCCAGATCGCCCCCTTGACGAGCACCAGCCCGAGCACGACCTCGACCGCGAGCCGCGCGAGCAGGAGGTCGTCGATCGAGTTGTAGCCGACGCCGAGCGCCCGGGGTTCGAGCAGCCCGCCGATCCCGATCGCGAGGCCGCCGAGCGCGGGCCACCACATCCAGTGGATCGGCAGCCGCCGGAACGCGTCCTCGGAGGCGTAGACGGCGCGGGTCAGGGCGATCGAGGCGAACCCCGCCGCCGCGCCGAGCGCGACCGCGGAGGCGAGCGTGGCCGCGACCGGCGTGAGGGTCGTCGGGATCGGGAACAGCGGGCCCGAGCCGAGGAGCTGCCAGCGGAGCAACGTCGCCGTCGCCACCGCGGCCCCGACGGGGACGAGGCTCCGCGGCTTCCATTCGAACAGGAGCAGCTCGACGGAGATCAGCACCGCCGCGAGCGGGCTGTTGAACGTGGCGGCCATCCCTGCGGCGGCGCCGGCCACGAGGAGCGTCTTCCGTTCGACGGTCGTGACGCGGAGGAACTGACCGACGACCGACCCGAACGCACCGCCGGTCATGATGATCGGCCCCTCCGCGCCGAACGGCCCCCCCGAGCCGATCGAGATCGCCGTCGCGACCGGCTTGAGGACCGTGACCTTCGGCTCGATCCGGCTCTTGTGGATCAGGATCGCCTCGATCGCCTCCGGGATCCCATGCCCCCGGATCCGCTCCGAGCCGAACCGCGCGAGCAGGCCGACCACGAGGCCGCCGAGGATCGGCACGCCGATCGCGAGGAGGCCGAGGGAGTTCCCCGCCGGCGAGACGAACGCGACAGAGAATCGGTCGTAGTAGAACAGGTTCGTGAACAGACCGATCAGGCCGAGCAGGGCGACCGCGACCAACGCGGCGACCGCCCCGACCGCGAGCCCGAGGGCGACCAGGAGGGGGAGCCGGGACGTCGCGCTCGAGAAATCCCCAAGCTCCGTCGCCCTCGGGAGCGCTTCGTTCGAGGCGGAGGCGGCGGCCATCGGCTCCTCGGCTACCGGCCGCCCGACGGTCGGTCCTCCGACGAACGACCGCCGCCCCGTGCCGCGGGCGGGGGGGCCGGATCGCCGAGGATCAGGACGTGGCGCCGGCTGTGCTCGAGGACGTAGCGGCTCACGCTGCCGCGGAGCGCCCGCGCCAGGGAACCGGGGGAACGCGGCCCGAGCACGATCAGGTCCGTCCCGAGGAACTCCGCGTACTCGCACACGCGCTGGCCCGGGTCCCCGTGCAGGATCCGGATCGGGGTGTCACGTCCCGCCGCCCCGAGCGCCACGGTGACGCGCGCCCGGAGCTCCTGCGCTAAGGTGACCTCCTCCGGGCCCGCCGGCGATCCGTCCAGTTCGTCGGCGGCGCCTAGGGTCGGGCGGAACACGGTGTGGCAGACGGTCACCCCGGCGCCGAGCTGACGCACTAGCGTCGCCACGATCGGGTCGCCCCGGGCCCCCGCCGGAGACCGGTCGAGGGCCCAGAGGACGCGGGGGAACGGCCCCCCGGCGCCCGGCTCGGACGCCCCTCCCGAGCGATCGGGGGCCGGAGCGTCCGCTGCCTGCATCGACCGCTCTATACCGACACGGGGACATAACCGACGCGCGGCACCTCGGTCCGAGCTCGCCGCGACGGGAGCCGCCACCGTAAAACGCCCGGCTCGCTCGGACCGCCGAACGTTCCGGGGGCCCCGTGCGGATCCAGGCCGTGCTGTTCGACCTCGGTGGCACGCTCGTCGACGAGCGCGACTTCGGCGGCTGGACCGAGCAGGCTCGCCGCCTTTCCTTGGAGCTAGAACCGGACGCCCTCGCCCGGGCGTACGAGGAGGTTCAGCGGTCGATGGACGCCGAGGTCCCCCCGGCGGAAGAAGAGGCCGGGGTCGTGGCGTTCTGGCAACGGACGCTCTCCCTGGCCTCGGGGCGCGAGGTCGATCCCTGGACGGCGAAGCGGTTCTTCGCGGGGCTGCGCGAGACCGCCCTGCAACGCTCCCCTCCCCTCTTCTCCGACGCCCGACGCTGCCTCGAGGCGCTCGACGCCGAGCGTCGCAAGCTCGCCGTGGTCTCGAACTCGACCAGCGAGGCGGCGGTGCGAAGGATCCTCCACCGTACCGGGATCGTGGAGTTCTTCCAAAAGGTCGTCTCGTCCGGCTCGGAAGGGGTCGCGAAGCCCGACGCCGAGATCTTCCGCCGCGCGCTCGGCCGCCTGCGCGTCCCGGCGGCGGAGGCCCTCTACGTCGGCAACCTCGAATGGACGGATGCGCGGGCGGCCCGCGCCGCCGGGCTGCACGGCGTCTGGCTCCATCGGGACGGGACCGGCTTCGGGGACGACCCTCCCGAGATCACCTCCCTCCTCGAGGTCCCCCTCGTCGTCCGACGCCTCGAGCGCGAGGGGGCGACCGACGCCCCGCGGCCGCACCCTTAAGTATCCGACCCGTCTCGTTCGGGGGCCGCTCCGACCGTCCTCGCGACGATCGGCGGCGGTGACGCCCTCACGGCGAGCCGGGGACTCGGTGATCCGCGCTCTTCCAGGAAGGCGCCACAGATGGCCCTCGCAGGGCGTGGGGCCCCGAGATCCCCCTCCCGGTCACGGGAGGTGACCTCTCGGGTCCGACGGAGGAGAGATGCGCACACTACGTAAGTGAAGAGCTAAAACTCTCGCAAACAATTCCGCCAGGTAGCGTCTGATCGGTCACGATCCGAAACGTATTCCCGGACCCGTTCCGACGGGTCCATCAATCCGGTTGATCCTGCCGGCGGGCACCGCTATTGGAGTTCGCTTAAGCCATGCGAGTCGAGAGGGGTAAGCCCTCGGCGCACTGCTCAGTAACACGCGGACAATCTGCCCTCGAGACGGGGATAACCCCGGGAAACTGGGGATAATACCCGATAGACCTGGGATGATGGAAGGCTCCCAGATCGAAATCCTGCGGGGCTCGAGGATGGGTCTGCGGCCTATCAGGTAGTAGGGGGTTTCACGGACCCCCTAGCCGTGGACGGGTACGGGCTTTGGGAGAAGTCGCCCGGAGATGGATTCTGAGACACGAATCCAGGTCCTACGGGACGCAGCAGGCGCGAAACCTCCACACTGTGGGCAACCACGATGGGGGAACTCCAAGTGCCCACACTGTGTGTGGGCTGTTCTCGAGTCTAGAACGCTCGAGAAGTAAGGGCCGGGTAAGACGGGTGCCAGCCGCCGCGGTAATACCCGCGGCCCGAGTGGTGCTCATTATTATTGAGCCTAAAGCGTCCGTAGCTGGCCGGGCAAATCTCCCGGTAAATCGGGCCGCCCAACGGTCCGAATTCGGGAGACACTGCTCGGCTTGGGATCGGGAGAGGGTGAAGGTACTCCCGGGGTAGGGGTAAAATCCTGTAATCCGGGGGGGACCACCGGTGGCGAAGGCGTTCACCTAGAACGAATCCGACAGTGAGGGACGAAGCCCTAGGGCGCAAACGGGATTAGATACCC
>JASHQF010000113.1 GCA_030037695.1 Thermoplasmata archaeon | reverse complement strand
CGCAAGATCGGCCCGCGCCTCGGCGAGCGCCTTGTCCGGCTCCTTGTAGTAGTAGGCGACCATCTGCCCGACGTCGCGGTGCGTGAACGGCCGCTGGCGGGTCGCCCGGGCGTCCCGGGCCATCATCCACTCGAGCATCTCGACGCGGCCGCGCACCTCCTTCTCCATCTCCTTCATCGTCCAGTTCTTCAGGAGGGCGACCCGCTCGTAGACGTAGGAGTGGCCCGAGAACTGGAACGTGTCGTCCGCCGGGTTCCAGGAGTAGACGGAGTTCGTGATCAGCTCGTTCGTCTCCGGGTCGAGCCCGACGATCTCGGTGAGCGACTGGACGCGCCGCGTCATCTTCTGGCCGACCTTCACCTGCCGCTGCAAGAGGACCAGGTTCAGCGCCGAGACGAGCGAGCGCGGGAGCGAGATCGGGGGGTTCTCCATCCGGTGGACCATCGCGCTCACGCTCTCCGCGTGGAACGTCGTGTAGCAGGTCTTCCCGGTCGCCATCGCCTGGAAGACGATGAACGCCTCCGCGCCCCGGACCTCCCCGACCATCAGGTACTGCGGCCGCTGCCGGAGCGCCGCGGCGAGGAGGTCGAACATGTCGATCTCCCCGGGGGCCTTGCCGCTGACGACGTTCTTCGCGCCGAAGCCGGCCCGCGTCAGGGACGGGACCCAGTTCTCGTGCGGGAGATTGAGCTCGCGCGTGTCCTCGATCGAGACGATCTTCATCTGGGGCGGGATGAACAGGAGCGTCGCGTTGAGGGTCGTCGTCTTCCCGCTCGCCGTCCCTCCGCAGACCATCATCGACTGGCCGTGCTCGATGGCGATCCACAGGTACGCCATCATCTCCGGGCTCATCGTCTTGAACTTGAGGAGGTCGACCGGCGTGAACGGGTTGTCCCGGAACCGCCGGATCGTGAACGAGCTCCCGCGCTTCGTGACGTGCGTGCCCAGGGTCGCCTGGAGCCGCGAGCCGTCCGGCACCGTGGCGTCCAGGATCGGGCTCGCCACGGAGATGTGCTTACCGGAGCGCTGGGCGAGCCAGACGACGTAGTCGTCGAGCTCCTGGGCGGTCGCGAACTTGAGGTTCGACCGGATCGAGCCGTACTTCCGGTGGTAGATGTAGATCGGGATCCCGACCCCGTCGCAGGAGATGTCCTCGACCTCGGCGTCGGTCATCGGCACCTCGACCAGGCCGTAGCCCACGAACTCCCGCCCGAGGTAGTAGACGATCCGGCCCTTCGTGGTCGGGCTCGGGGAGAGCTCCCAGAGCTGGAGCTGGTGGTCGACCATCCGCCGGAGCTCGGCGTACTTCGCGTCGGTGTCGCGCCCGACGAGCGGCTCGAACTGGGCGATCAGCGCGGTCCGGAGCCGCTCGGTGAGCTCCCGCTCGAGCGCCGTCATCGGCGGCTCGATCACCTCGTACAGGTGCTCGTTCCGCCGGCCGTGGTAGGTGATCCGGACGTAGGAGAACCCCGGGAGGATCGGGGCGATCTCGAGCTCGCTCAGCGCGGGGTCGTCCAGCGCCGGCACCGGGGTGACGTCCCGCTCGGCCCCCTGGCCCGAGACGCCGAGCCGGGCGAGCTTCACCGGCCGCGGGCCGGGGGTCCCCTTGCGGAGCGCCGCCCCGATCCGGAGCCACGGGGAGAACGACCCCGAGCCCCGGCCCCGCGGACGGGCGTAGGCGGTGCCCGCGTCGTCGTCGTCGGACGCGGGGGCGAGGCTCTCGGCCATCGGCCCTCAGGCCCCCGGGATCGTGACGACGAACCGCATGATGAGCCACCCGACCGCGAGCATGATCGTGGCGTGCTGGAGCCCCTCGGCGACCCGGCCGTTGTAGAGGACCCCGGCCATCACGCCGTCCCCGACGGCGTGGACGATCACCGCGACCAGGAACGCGAGGAACAGGATCGGGACGAACGCGAAGTTGAGGGTGACGACCCCGCCGCCCCCGAGGGACGACGCCGCGATCCCCTGCCCGGCCTTGATCATCTGCGGCAGGAAGATCGCCGCCATGATGTAGATCGTGACGAGGAAGACGAAGAACGCGATGTAGATCACCGTCACGTACGTGAGCATCGAGATCTTCCGGGACTGGTCGTTGAGCTGGGTCTCCCGCGTGTCGTGGGCGACCATCGACAGCACGTCGGCGACGTTCCCGCCGGCCTCGTTCGCGCGGGTGACGATCGAGACGACCCGCTGGGTGAGCGGCGTCGGCACGCGTTCCTCGAACAGGCGGAGCGCCGTCGCGACCGGCACCCCCCACTCGATCTGGCTCGCCATCTTCTGGATCTCGGCGGTGAGCAGGCCGTAGCGGCCGGTGCTGGCGACGACGATCGCGTCCGGCAGCGTCATGCCGAACCGGCCGGCCTCCGCGACGTCCCGCAGGAAGTCCGGAAGCCGCTCCTCGATCCGGCTGATCCGCCGCTGGGCCGCGGTCGCGAGGAAGCCGTACGGGCCCACGAAGGCGAGCAGGCCGAGGACGAAGAAGTCGAGGGCGGGGTTCGCGCCGAGCGCCTCCCCGGGCCGGAGCGTGAAGGTGATCCGCTGGACGTACTCGAGGCCCGCGATCGACCAGAGGACGGCGGCGACGATCCCCCCGCCGATGAGGGCGAGCGTCTCGCGGGGGAGCGCGGACGGGCGGGCGTTCACGTCGGTCGCGATCGCGCGGACCCGGCGGACGGACGCCGGGGCGCCGACGGTCGCCATCTAGCCCATCTCCTGGGCGAGCGCCCGCATGAAGAAGATGAAGCCGAACTGCGAGAGCGGGATCATGAGCCCGATGATCGCCCAGAGGACGTCGATCATGAACGAGCCGCTCCCGCCGATCACCGCGAAGATGGCGATGATGATCACGAGGAACAGGGGGAACGCCACGACGACCGTGACGAACGTCTCGGCGAGCAGCCCCATCGTCTCGACGCGCTGCTGCATCTCGAGCTTCGCCTCCCGCTCGTACTGCTCGGCCTTCAGCAGGAAGTACGGCTTCAGCTGCCCGCCGCTCGTCGCGGTCGTGACGACCCCCTGCAGGAAGTCCTGGAACTTCTTGGAGGGGGTCCGCTGGGCCCCCCGGCGGATCGCCGTGAGGATGTCGACCCCGAGGAGCTCGGTGTCCCGGCTGATCCAGGCCGCCTCCTCCGCGACCTCGCCGTAGATCTTCTGCCGGCCGAGCTCGCGGAAGATCTGGTCGATGTTGACGTCCGCGGACGCCATCGCGGAGACGAAGCTCATCGACGGCCCGATCTTCCGGTCGATCTTCCGGCCGCGGTCCTTCGCCCGCGACGACGGCGTCGACTGGAGGGCGAAGAACGTCCCGACGGTCCCGAGGACCGGGAGGAGCACGAGCAGGAGGATCCCGAGGAGGGCGAGGCCGTGGAGGAGGAAGATCACGCCGAGCGCGACCCCGGCGACCGCGGTCGCGATCCCCGCGACGACCGTCGTCGCGTAGACGTTGGCGAGGTACTCGTCCGCCCGCACCCGCATGTGGGCCTTGACAAGGTTCTCTTCGAGGAGGAGGTCCGGGGGGCGGGCGCTGACCCGCGCCCCGAACGTCCGCCACGCCCAGCGCTGGAACGCGGGCAGCGTCGTCGCGGGGGCCGGCTTCTCGCCGCGGCGCAGGCGCACGGTCCGGGCGGCCG
>JASHQF010000112.1 GCA_030037695.1 Thermoplasmata archaeon | reverse complement strand
CGCGGTCCGGACCGGACGCCCCCTAAGGTCGCGCCCCGGGGGCGTCGGGCACGACGGGCGGGGCGGAGCCTCCCTGCGCCGGTTCGGCGTCGCGGCCCCGAGCAACCGTTCCGTGGGCCACGAGGTACGCCGCGAGCAGGAGGAAGTACGAGACGAAGAGGTACGAGGTGAGCGTATCGACCGAGCTGAAGAACGCCGGGACGGTGAGCGTGCGGTGCACCGCGAGCCCCACGATGTCGGCGCAGTGGGCGGCGAAGGCGCTCGCGACGAGCACCGAGACGAGCAGCGCCCAGGCGAGCGAGCCGAAGAGCGCGAGCTGACTCGGCCGCGCCACGAGATGGAAGACGAGCAGGACGTACGTGACGAAGGTCCCGAGCACGAGCGAGCCGATCGCGGCCCCGAACGCGAGGCTCGCCCACAATGGGGTGCCGAGCTGGGGGAAGGCGACGAGCGCGCCGATCACCGCGCCCCCCACGACCCCGCCGAGGAGGCTCAGCCCGAAGACGATGTGGGCGCTCCGGACGCGTTCGTGATGCAGCAGGTTCCACTCGTGGCGGCCGATCCAGACGAAGAGGAGCCCGATCAGCGTCATCACCGCCGGCAGGACGAACAGGACGTTCGGGCCTGGCTGGAAAGCCCCCCGCGAGGCGAACGAGGCGAGCTCGCTCCCGCCTTCGATGCCGAAGCCGGCCGCGAGGATCGCGAGGCTCACCCGGAGGTTGATCGTCACGGGCCTGGCGGCAGACCACGCGGCCGGGGGGGCTTACAGGTTTCCGTGGAGCCGCAGACCGGATCTGCGAAGTGGGGGTCCCCCGTCGTTCACACCGGCGTCGCGAACGTGGGGAGGTAGCCGGCGGGCGGTCGCCCCACGATCGGGATCCGGTGCCGGCACGCCCGGCAGCGGTTCTGCGCGTCGAGGTTCCAGGCCTGGATCGTGAACCCGTACCGGCGCACGGCGACGGCCCCGCAGGCCGGGCAGTACGTGTGCTCGAGCGGATGCCCCCACACGTTCCCGAGATAGACGTACTCCAAGCCCTCCGCCTTCACCACCGCATGGAGCTTCTCGAGGGTCGCCACCGGGGTCTCGGGTAGGTCGAGCATGCGGTAGTCCGGATGGAACCGGAGCAGGTGGAACGGGGTCTCGGGTCCCAACGTCTCCCGGACGTAGCGGGCGAGCGCGCGCGTCGCGTCGACCGATTCGCCGACCTGCGGGACGATGAGGTCGGTGATCTCGACGTGGCTGCCGTGACGCTGGAGCGCACCCGCGGTCTCGAAGATCGGGTCCGGGCCCTTCGCCGTGATGTACTTGCGCAGGAACCCGGGCTCGCCGCTGCCCTTGAAATCGACGCTCACCGCGTCCAGGTGCGGGCCGAGGAGGTCGACCGCCTCGGGGCTCATGTAGCCGTTCGTGACGAAGTTCGCGAACAGTCCGGCGGCATGCGCCGCCCGGATCACGTCGATCGCGTACTCGGCGAAGATCGTCGGCTCGTTGTAGGTGAACGTCACGCCGGCGCAGCCGTACCGGCCCGCCGCCGCGACCGCGGCCGCCGGCGGGAACGGGCGACCCTGCACCTCCCGCTCCTGCGAGATCTCGGCGTTCTGGCAGTACTGGCAGCGCCAATTGCAGCCGACCGTGCCGATCGACAGGACCCGCGTCCCTGGGCGGTAGTGGGCGAGGGGCTTTTTCTCGACGGGATCGACCTGGATCGCCGAGGCCCTCCCCCAGCTGAGGAGCACGAGTCGCCCGCCGACGTTCTTGCGCACAAAGCAGAACCCGTGAGAGCCGTCGGGGATCACGCAGTACCGCGCGCACGCCGTGCAGCGGACCTTGCCCCCGTCGACCGGCTCGAACAGGGAGGCGATGTGAGGCTCGAGGACGGCCGCCATCGTCCGCCCTACGAGCGCGGGGGCCCCGATAACCGTCGCGCGGTACGGGCGGGCCGGCGGCCTCCGGCCGAAGGTTCATGAACGGGAGGCCCCCCGTTCGTTGCGATGGCACGGGCACCGGCGTCGCCCCAGGAGGCCGAAGCGGAGCGGGTCGAGGCGGCCGTGGCCCCCCGTCTCGCTCCGTCCCCCGAGTTCCTCGCGAAGGTCGAACGGCTGCGGGAGGAGCTCCCCGCGCGGGTGCGGGCGGCGGCGAAGACGCGCTCGAGCCCGCTCGTGCGGGCGGTCGTGGCGGGCAGCGCGGCCCGGGGAACGTTCCTCGCCGACCGGCTGGACATCGATCTGTTCCTCCTGTTCCCGCCGGAGCTGTCCAAGGAGAAGCTCCGGGACGAAGGCCTGGCCCTCGGCCGGGCGGTCCTCGAAACGCCCGAGATGCGGTACGCGGAACACCCGTACCTGCGCGGGCGGTTCGAGGGGTTCGCCGTCGACGCTGTGCCGGGATTCGCCATCGCGGACCCGTCGCACCCGCTCTCCCCGGTCGATCGGACCCCGTTCCACCAGGAGTACCTCGCCGCGCGCGAGACTCCGGAGCTGGTGACGCAGATCCGGCTCGCCAAGCAGTTCCTCCGCCGGCTCGGGATCTACGGTTCGGAGGCCCGGACCGAGGGTCTCTCGGGGTACCTGGTCGAGCTGCTGACCCTTCGGTTCGGCTCCCTCCGGGGCTGGCTGCGCGCGGCCCGAACGTGGCGGATCCCGGTCGATCTCTCCGAGCCCGGCGGTCGGCCTCCCCGCCTGCCCGACGACGTCGCCCTCGTCCTTCCGGATCCGGTCGACCCCCACCGGAACGTCGCGAGCGCCCTTTCGCGGCGGAATCTCGGCGTCTTGATCGTCGGGAGCGCGGTGTACCTCGGGGCCCCTCGCGAGGCCTGGTTCGAGGTGGCGAAGGGCGGTGCGATCGACCGTTCGGACGCGCTCCGACGGATCGAGGCCCGGGCGAGCCACGTCGCGGTCGTCGAGCTCGCCCGCCCGGAGCTCGTCGACGATACGCTCTACCCCCAGGTGCGCAAGGCGGAACGCGCCGTCGCCGAGGAGGTCGCCCGGGCCGGCTTCGCGGTACTCGGCAGCGCGAGCGCCGCCGACGCGGAGCGGGTCGTCGTCGCGCTCGAGGTCGCGGACGCGCACCGGTCGGCGGTCCGGGGGCGGACCGGCCCCCCGGCGGGGCTCGACCGGGTCGGCCAGTTCCTCGAGAAGTGGACCGCCGGCGGCGCGGGGGTCCTGCAGGGGCCGTTCGTCCGGCCGGACGGGAGCCTCGGGGTCGAGACCCGGTGGGAGGTCCGCGATCTCGAGCGGGTCCTTCGCGAGGCGCTCCCGCACTTGTCGTTCGGCAAGAACCTCACCCCGGCCGACCCCGCCCAGGTCGCCGTCCAGCCCCTCGCGTCGGCGCGGGACACCCCCGCACTCGCGGAGGCGCTGACGGGCCTCCTCGCGAAACGGCTCCCGTGGCTCGAGGAACCGACGCGCTCCGGCGCCTAGGCGATCACGTCGACGAGGACGAACCAGACCGCGATCCAGCCGAAGAACACGAGGGCGAGAAGCCCGGCCCAATCGGACTTCGTGTAGAGGTCCGAGCGCGACCGGAACCGCCCGATCACGGTCGGGCTCAAGGCGAGGACGATCAACCCGATGGGGAACGGTACGTACCAGGGCAGGTGCGACGACGTGGCGACCCAGGAGACCGCCCCGAGGACGACCGCCATCAGGCTCGCGAGGACGAGAGCGCCCGTCAACTCGAACTCCTTGGTGACGAACTTCCGCTCGTCGAATTCGGGGAACTCGAACGCCGCCTCCTTCGTCTCCACCGGGTTCTGACGGACCTTCTTCGCCATCGGCTAGCCCTCGTGGCGGTTCCGGGCCCGGTGGAACAGCGCCTCCGCCCGGTAGGAGCTCCGTACGAGGGGTCCGGCCTCGGCGCCCGCGAACCCCTCGGCCAGCGCGGCCTCGCGCCAACGCTCGAACTCCTCGGGCGGGACGTACCGGGCGACCGGTCGGTGGTCCCGCGACGGGCGCAGGTACTGGCCGAACGTGACGAGGTCGACGCCCGCGCCACGGAGGTCGGCGAGCGTGGCGGCGATCTCCTCCGGCCGCTCCCCGACGCCGAGCATGACGGAGCTCTTCGTGACGAGTCGATCGCCCCCGAGGCGACGGGCCCGGGCGAGGAGCTCGAGGGAGCGATCGTACCCCGCTCGGTGGTCCCGCAGCTCGGGGGACAGGCGACGGACCGTCTCCAGGTTGTGCGCGAGGACGTCAGGTGCGGCCCCGACGACCGCGGCGAGCGACGCCTCGCTGCCCCCGAGGTCGCCGACCAGGAGCTCGACCAACGTTCCGGGGCTCCGGGCGCGCAGCTTGAGGACGCTCTCCGCCAGGATCGCGGCCCCTCCGTCCGCGAGATCGTCCCGGCAGACCTGCGTGAGCACGACGTACCGCAGCCCCCACCGTCCGACCGCCTCGGCGACGCGGTCCGGCTCGGTCCGGTCGACGACCCCCCGGGGCCAACGGGTCGTGACCGCGCAGAACGAGCAGCGCCGGGTGCACTCCGTGCCGAGGAGCATCAGGGTCGCGGCACCCTCCGACCAGCATTCCGGCAGGTTGGGGCAGCGAGCCTCCCGGCAGACGGTGCCGAGGCGCAGCTCCTCGAGGATCCCCTTGACTTCGGGGTAGGCGGTCCCGCGCGGAGGGCGGACCCGGATCCACGCCGGAAGTCGCTCGACCCCCGGGGCGCCGTCGAGACCCGAGGCGGAGGTCGCCACGATCGGCGAGGACGGCGCGACCGCCATTACCCTTTTCCGGAACGGGCGACCCCGAGACGCTCTTCGAGGAGCGTCGCGAGGAACGACGCGGGAAGCTCGTCCATGGCGACCTGGCTCGACTCCCCGGAACCGGCCGACTCCAGGGAGACGAGCCCGTCCCGTTCGAGCTCCTTCAGGGTCCGCCAGAACGTCGTGCGGCTCATCGCGGGGCCCCCGAGCTCTTCCAGGAGCGCCGCATGGTTGGCGCGCAGCCGCTGGCTCGGCACGGTGGAGCGCTTGCCCTTGAGGCTGCGCGACAGCGCGAGCAGGACCCCGAGCTGGTTCGTGGAGAGGCTCTCGAGCTGGTTCTCCGACACGGTCGGCAGGAGCGACCCCTTCCCCCGGCGCACGTGCTCGGCGCCGATCTCGCCCTCGCCGGCCTCCTCGGCGGCGTGCGCCGCGTTCGCGAGCAGCTCGAGCGCGAACCGGGCGTCCCCCCCGCGGCCGACGATCCGGGCGATCTGCCCGAGGATCTCGGGAGCCACGCTCCCCGGACGGAGCGCGAGCTCCGAGCGGTAGGCGAGGATCGCTTCGATCGCATCGCGATCGTACGGCGCCAGCGCGAGGCGTCGCGTGACGCCGAAGCTCGAGCGGCTGGCGGCATCCAGGTACGGGAGGAGATCCTCGGCGGCAACGAGCACGAGGGAGATCGACCCGAGCTCGACCTCGCGGGAGCGGGAGAGGAGGTACACGAGCTTCGTCCCCTGCTTGACGAGCGCCGCCGCCTCGTCCAGGAGGATGAGGTGGTGCGCGGGGGAGCGGCGGACCCCCTGCTCGAAGACGTCAAGCATCTCCGAGAGCCCGTACCCCCGATCCGGCAACGACACGCCCACGCTGCGCAGCAGATCGAGCATCACCGTACGGTCGCTCGCCCGGCGCCAGCAGTTCACGTACGTCGGGCGGACCGGGAGATCGCGTAGCCGTCCGCCCCGCTCGAGATCGTCCGCGAGCCGGCGGACGAGCGCCGTCTTGCCGCTGCCGATCCCTCCGGTGAGGAGCAGCGGGTGCGGGAGCCCCTTGCCGAGCGACTCGCGGAACCGTCGGAACAGGAGCGCGAGCTCGGTCTCCCGACGCACGAGCTTCGGGGGGACGAAGGACGGGTCGAGGGTCTCCTCGCGAACGAGGATCCGGCTGGCGGGACTCATCGTCCGCGCCCCGGGCCGCAAGGGGCGGATATCATCTTCCCTGCGCCGGACGCCGGGACGCCCGCCGGGGGAGCCTTCGCTCGAGTCGGACGAGCACCTCTCGGACGAGGTCCCGAGCGGGGCGTCGCGCGTCGAGGACGAGCCAGCGGGGTCGCGCGCCGAGCGCGCGGTAGGCGCTCGCGACGCGACGCAGGGTGCGGCTCCGCTCCAACGGTTCCCGGCGGCCGCCCCGGGCCCCCAGCCGCGCCAGCGCCGCGGGCACCGGGACGTCGAGGAGGAGG
>JASHQF010000111.1 GCA_030037695.1 Thermoplasmata archaeon | reverse complement strand
CCGCGAACCGGGCCGGGAGCGGCCCGGGCCCCTCGGTGCGCTCGGCGAGCCCGACGACGACGACGTCGGCGGCCGAGGCGAGCGCCTCGCGGCGCTCGAGACGGACCGCGACCTTGACCGGACTAGAAGGCCGGTCGGTACTTTTGGCGGTCGATCCGGATTCCGGCGGGGGTGATGCAGACGAGGTTCTTCGCGATACCGGCGACATCGCCGCCCGTATCCCGGGCGATGTTCTTGAGGTCGATGCTCATGCGCTTCATCGCCACCTGGTCGTTGGAGATCGACGTCACGTCCAGCAGGACGACGTCCCCCTGGTAGGCGAACTTCGAGACCTCGTGGAGGTCCTCGAACCGGATGATCTCGGCGAGCCGGACCGCGCCGTGGGCGCCCGCGAGGGCCCCGGCCTCGTCCTCGAACTGCATCGCCCCGAGGTCCAGGAACGACCCCTCTTCCAGCGTCTCGGTCCCGTGGTGCCGGCGGAGGATCCCGCCTTTCTTCATCATGGTGGCTCGCCTCGCACTCCCGGGCGTGCGAGCCCCGGAGCGCTTCTTAAGACTATTGTTCGAGGGGTCCGCCCTCACGCCGCGTCGCGCGGCCGGCTCGGGCCGGGACCCGCCGGGAACCGCACGCAGACCGTCACGCGGTAGACGTCGTGGCCGTCCTTGCGCCCCGCCAGCGTCGCGGATTCCTTGAGCGTCGCCCCGAACCGCTGCTTGGCGATCCGGGCCAGCTGCCGCGCGGCGACGGTCTCCACGAGGTAGCAGTCCCACCCTTCCGGCCGCTCCTCCCGCCAGGAGACCGCCCCCCGCACGTCGGGACGGGCCTCCCCGAGGACCCCGGACCAGAGCCGGTCGAGGCGCGCCCTCAGCTCGCGGGGGCGCTCCGACCGGCCGTCGGCCGGCCCCCGGAGCTGGACGACCGCCGTGTAGTACCGCCCGCTGCGGCGGCTGCAGTCGGGGCAGCTCTGGGTCACCGTCCGGACCGAGAACGGCACGTCGACGGTCCGCTCGACGCCCCGGAACCGCACCGTCGCGTGGGCGAGGAGCTCGCGCACGGTCGCGGTCGCGCTCCGCTCCTCCCACCGGACCGAGCGCAGCCCGGCCTCCGGGTGGACGTTCAGGAACGGAGTGAGGTCCTCCTCGGTCGGGACGAGGGGGCTCCCGGCCCGCTCCCAGCGCCCTCCCACCCGGCGCGACCCGCAGCCGGAGCAGACGACGACCTCCCCGCGCTCCGGGGCGGTGAGAAGGACGGTCCGGTCGGCGTCGCAGTCGGCGCAGACCCCGTCGGTGAGCGGCCTCCCCGTCCGGCCGCAGACGACGCAGAACTCGCCGGGGTCCACGCTCCCGCCTCCGCCCGGCCTAGCCGACGATCGCGAAGATCTCGGCGTGGGGGACGCCGGCGAGGGTGCCGGTCCCCTCCGGGCCGACGAACCCGCCCTCGCGCGCGATCTCGAGGACCCGCGCGCCGAGCAGGTTCGCGACCGTCGCCCGCTGGAGCGCCCAGAGCAGCTCCTCGCGCGTCACGGTCCGCTCCCCGTAGAACTGGCGCGACACGTGGACCGTCCGACCGTTCCCGCCGAGGGGGAGGTCCCGTCCGACGAGCTCGGCGTCGCACGCGGCGACGACGAACTCCGAGCGGACCCGGTGGACCCGCATCACGAACCCGTCCGTGCCCCCCATCGCGCCCTCGAGCTCCCTAGGCGGCGGACCGAGCTTATAGGGGAGGGTCGGGGCCGGGCGGCTAGAACCGCACGAGCTGGAGCTGGTTCGGGCGGGCCTCGATGACCTCCCCCTGGTTGCGGAGCGTCTGGACGACCGCGTCGGCCTGCGCCCGCGAGATCGACCGCTTCTCCGCCGCCTCGACGAACGCCTCGAACGTGAAATGTCCGCCCGGGCCCCCCTGGAGCTCCTGCATCAGCTCGCGGGCGATCTCGAACCGCTGCCGGAGGTGGTGCCCGACCCCGGTCTGCGTGAGGTCGATGTCGAGCTTGCCGTCCGCGCTCATCGACACCCGTTGGAGGAAGTTCGTCATGATCTGGGTCGCTCGCCGGGCGTCGTCCGGGCCGACCGTCGGCGAGAGGCGGGCGCGGGCGGCCGCCTCGCTCAGGCGCACGAGGGCCTCGAGCTGGCGGGCGGTGATCGGCACGGGGGCGTTCGGCTCCTCCCCCTGCCGCCGGACCCGCACGTAGTAGTCCTCGAGGATGCCGAGCGCCTCGTCGGTGAGCGCGGGACGGACCTCGCGGCGCGCGTAGGCGATGTACTTCTTGAGCAGGTCCGGGGGGAACGGCGTCAGCGCCGCCTCCTCCGCGCGGCCCCCGGGGCGCTCGACGTCCCGGTGCGACGCCAGGATCCGGCTCGCGAGCCGACGGTCCCGCGCCTGGTCGGGCACGTCGCGGATGGAGAAGATCACGTCGAACCGCGAGAGGAGCGTCGGCGGCAGGTCGATCTGGTCGGCGATCGGCCGTTCGCCGGAGAACCGCCCGAGCTTCGGGTTCGCCGCGGCGAGGACGGGGCACCGGGC
>JASHQF010000110.1 GCA_030037695.1 Thermoplasmata archaeon | reverse complement strand
CCCGCCGAGCACGCGCGGGGCCACCACCACGCCGTGGCCGAGGGCGCCGAGCCCACGACCGCCCAGCACGCGCGCTGCGTGGGCTGCGGCGGCATCGCCTCCCTCGGGCACGCCTGCGGCGCGCCCCTCTGCCAGCACTGCGCGAGCGGCTTCCCCACCTGCCCGAAGTGCGGCCGACCGACGATCCCCGAATCGCTCCACCCCCTCGCCGTGGTGGAACCGACGCCCGCGCGGGAGAGCTCTGGCCCCGCCGCGGGGGGCCCCCTCGGCGCGTTGAAAGGGGTTTTCCGCCGGTCGAAGGCGGCGTCGAGCGGGGAACCCCACGTCGCACGCCGCGCCGTCCCGGCCAAGGAGGAGCCGACCCCCCCGAAGCCGTCCCACGCCAAGGGAAAACCGGAACCCGAACCGAAGGAAGCGAAGCCACGCTACGAGCGGACCGAAGACGCGGACCCATCCGAAGAGGACGAGAAACCCGCGGAGGCGCCGTCCGGCCCGGCCGAACCTCCTGCGCCGCCGGCCCGAACGAAGCGCGAAAAAACCGACGACGAGCCGCGGCTCTGAGGAGTCAGGTGCCTAAGTTCTAATACTCCAGCACGCTCGTTCTCTCACGAATCCATCGATGTCGACCCCGGCGCCGGCCGCCCCTCGAGCCCAGCCCCGCCTGGCCGGGCTGGTGCTGGGTCTCCTCCTGCTCGCCGCGGCCGCGATCCTGTTCTACCTCGTCTACGCGGCGTTCCCTCTGCACGACCATTTCGGGGGATTGCTCGCCATCGGGATCCTCTCCCTCCTCTTCGCGCTCGGGTCGTACTTCGGCGAGGCGTTCTCGCGCGAGCCGGTCACCCAGCGGACGCTCGCCTGGGCGTTCTTCGGCCTCGGCTTCGCCGTGCTGTTCCTCACGATCGCGATCGGCCCGACGTACGGGGCGATCAACGCCACCTGGCAGTTGATCGGGCTCCTGATCACGCTGGTCGTGCTGATCGTCGCGGTCGCGCTGATCTCCTGGCGGACCGCCGCGCTCCAGCGGACCGAGAAGCGGATGGTCGCGCGCAAGGCGTGGGACGAGGAGCCGGCGCCGTCGGCGTTCGCCTACGCCACCGCCGCCTCCCCGGACGCCCCCGTCGTCCCCGTCACCCCGCCGTCGGCTCCCCCGGCCGGCGTTCCTCCTCCCGCGAGGCCCTGACATGGCGACCGCCCAGCCTCCGCCCCCGGCCCCGGCCGCGACCCCTCCTGGGGCGCCGTCCGTCTGCCCGAAGTGCGGCGCGGCGGTGCCGACCGGCTCCCGCTTCTGCAACGCCTGCGGCTCCTCGCTGTTCGCCGCGGGAGGGAGCACCACGGGCACCCTCGCCCCGTCCGGGTCGCCGCCCCTCGACATTCGGACCCGCGTCGAGGACGACCGCGGGTTCCTGAAGCGCCTGCAGCTCCTCGTCCCCGGGTTCCGTGGGTACCGCGAGGGCGAGGACATCCGGGCCGCGGACAGTATGCTCCGCCGCGAAGTGGCGGACAAGGTGAAGAACATCCGCACGACGGTCGAGAACGCCCGGTCGGCCCTCGCGAACTCGGGCCAGCTGCTCGTGCTCAACGACCTCGCCCCGCTCATCGCCGATCTGATGCGGATCGAGGGCGAGATCCGCCACGCGGAGCAGGGGTACACGGGCCTCTCGCCGGCCGTCCGGATCAAGCCCCAGCAGCTGGATCGCCTGTACGAGTACGACTACGGCTTCGCCCAGGCGGCCGACCAACTGGCGAAGACGGTCGACCAGCTCCCCGGCCTCGCGGTCGGGGGCCCGGGCGCTGCGCCGGGCGCGGTCCCCCAGCTCGTCGCGACCGTGCGGGGGCAGCTTGCCCAGCTCGACACGGCGTTCAAGGTCCGCACCCAGGTGATCGAAGGGATCCGCGTCTCGTGAAGGAGAGGGGAACGAACCGATGGTAACGAACAACCCGGTCCCGGCGAAGGGCGGGAGCCTGATCGGCGCGACGACGGTCAACTGGGAGGACGCCTACAAGGGCGCCAACGTCATGTGGCGCGTCCCCCGGAACATCCACTGGGGCGACAACATCGTCGTCCGCGAGGACGAGATCGCGGTGTTCTACCGCGACGGGAAGGTCCTCGCCTACCTCGACCGCCCCGACCGGTACGCCCTCACCAGCATGAACACGAGGCTCGTGTCGGGCCTGATCAAGGAGCTCTCGGGGGTCCAGCAGGAGGCGGAGGTCTACTACCTCCAGCACCGGGTCCTGGACGCGAAGTACGGGAGCGCGGAGCCGTACGTCTTCCGGGACCCGGACTTCGGCCTCGTCCAGCTGCGCGTGTTCGGCACGTACCGCTGGCGCGTCGGCGCCCCGGACAATTTTATCAACCAGTTCGTCGGGACGTTCGGCGCCGCGACGACCCAGGACGTGGAGGGCCGCCTCCGCGACCAGATGATCGTCCTCGTCTACAACACGCTCGGCAAGCTGAAGGACCAGGGGGTCCGCGTCACCGACCTCGCGGGCCAGCTCTCAACGATCGAGCAGGGGGTGCTCGGCCTCGCGCCGCAGCATTTCGGACCGCTCGGCGTCGAGATCGTCCAGCTCCAGGGGATCTCGGTGAACCTACCGGACGAGGTCCAGAAGGCCGTCGACACCCGCTCGACGATGGGCGTCCTGGGGGTCAACTACATGCAGTACCAGGCCGGCCAGGCGATGACCGCCGCCGCCTCGAACCCGTCCGGCGGCGCGGGCGCGCTCACGAGCGCGGGCGTCGGGCTGGGCGCCGGTCTCGGGATCGGCTACGGCTTCTCCGGTCAGATGCAGGGGATGTACGGCGGGCCCGGCGGCGGGGGAGGCCCCGCCACCCCGTGCCCGAAGTGCAACGCGATGGTCCCCGCGGGGACCCGGTTCTGTCCGTCCTGCGGCAATCCGATGGCCGCCCCGGCTCCGGCCGGGGGCCCGCCCTGCCCGAAATGCGGGCAGGTCGCTCCGGCAGGGGTCAAGTTCTGTCCCAATTGCGGGGCGTCGCTCGCGCCGCCCCCGCCGCGGACGTGTCCCAAGTGCAACGCCTCGGTGGCGGGCGCCGGGAAGTTCTGCCCCAATTGCGGCGCGCCGTTGCCCGCGTAGCGGCCGAGGAGCGAGGGGTCGATGTTCTGCTCCAAGTGCGGCGCCACGCTGCCGAACGACGCGGTGTTCTGCTCGAAATGCGGCAACCGCGTCGGCCCGGGCGCGGGCGGCGCGCCGGCGCAGGGGGCCCCCGCCGCGGCCGCCCCGGCGCGCCCGACGATCGCCGCGGCCGGCGTCCAGGAGCTGAAGTGCCCCACCTGCGGCGCCCCGATCAAGCCGACGTTCGGCGACATGGTCGTGACGTGCGACTACTGCGGCGGCTCCGTCACCCTCGGCGGGGACGGTTGGAAGCAGATCAACAAGCACACGATGCTGCTCCTCAAGGTCCCCGACCCGAACGCGGCCCTCAAGGTCGTCCGGGAGCACGTCGACCAGGGGTTCTTCCACCGCCACGAGTTCGAGGAGTCGAAGATCGAGGAGACGAAGCTCTCCTACGTCCCGTTCTGGGTCCTGCCTGCGAGCGCCTCGACGACGTACAAGTACCAGGCCGCGGCGGCGTCGATCGGGGGGACCGTCGGCACGATCGCCGCGGCGTCGTTGATCGGCGGGGCGCTCGGGGGCCGCCGGGGCGGCTTCGCCGTCGTCCCGATCATGGCGGGGCCCGTCGTCAACCCGACCCGCTCGGAGACGGTCTCGGGCCAGTACCAGTTCCCGATCGTCGCGGTGAAGGCGATGAGCTCCTACCAGCCCCGCGACTACCAGTTCGCCCTGGACGGCCGGACCCTCTTCGACAAGAAGAACGTCCCCGAGAACACCCCGATCCTGAACGGCGACCTCGGCGAGGACTCCGCCCAGGCCGCAGCAAAATCGTACGTGGAGCAGCTGCAGAGCGAGATCGTCCACAAGAAGCACAGCATGGTCTCCGACCTCCAGAGCCGCGTCGAGGTCTCCGAGGGGGAGCTCCTGCACGTCCCGATCTGGTACTTCACCCTCGACCGGAAAGGGAAGAAGGCGGCGATCCTGGTCGACGGGAACGCGGCGAAGGTCATCCAGACGGTGTTCTAGCGGGCCCGAGCACCTTCCGCTGAGAGGCGGCGCTTAAGAACGGGGCCGCGGCTGTTCCTACCGTTCGCCGGTTCCGTTCCTCGATGCGAGCTCGCGCCGTCCTTCGAAGCCCCGCACGGGGGCCCGCGCTCGCGATCGTCGTCGCGATCGTCGCCCTCGCCGGGATGCTGCTGCCGGGCTCGGCGGGCGAGGTCACGCGGGGCGCAGGCTCGGTCCGGATCCTCTCGTCCGGGCTTACCCCGAGCGCCCCCACGACCGGGGGACCGGCCGCGGAGACGCAAGCGGCAGGTTCGCCCGGGGAGCTCTCGGTCCTCCAAACTGACCTCCCCGGGTACAACGGGTCGCTGCCGGGCGGATTCTTCGGTACGGTGGACGATTGGGAGGTCGGAACGTCCGCCCTCGTGCCGTCGACCGGGATCCTCTGGCTGCCGCAGCTCAATCTCTACGCCGGGAACGCATCGTCCCCGGCCTCGCTCGCTCCCGCGGTGGAGTTCAACGTGAGCCGCGACACGTTCGTGGGGATCGACCGGGCGATCTCGAACGCCTCCGCGCTCCTCTACGACCCGGCGAACGGTCTGCTCTACGCGAGCCAGCCTCACAACGACACGGTCGGCGGCTACAACGCGACGACGGGGGCCCCGTCGGGGCCGACCTACAAAGTGGGAGGGGACCCCGTCGCACTGGCGTACGACCCGCCAACGCACCTACTCTTCGTGGCCGATAAGTCGACGAACAATGTTACGATAGTTAGCCCTCCAGCGGGGCTCGTGGTCTACACGAGCATCCCCGTAGGGACAGCGCCAGTTGCCTTGGCGGACGACCCGATCGACGGGTGGGTGTTCGTCGCGAACTCCGGAAGCAGCTACGTTTCCGCGATTAATGCAAGTTCACCGAGCTCATCGGTCATACCGACGGTGCTCAGTTCAGGACCGGCAACGGATTTGTCGTATGACTCTGCCACAAAAACTGTAGGGGTAACAATCTCCTCTTCACCGAATATGACAATCCTCGATGCGAAGAGTCGGGGGGCGCTGTATGGGGCAATTCTGGTAGGGGCTGGAGTCGGGCCAATTCAGAATTCGGCAAACGGGTCCTTCTTCGAAGCCGCGAAC
>JASHQF010000109.1 GCA_030037695.1 Thermoplasmata archaeon | reverse complement strand
GCGCCTACCGCCGCCACCACGGGGAGCCGCTCGCCCAGGACCTCGACGCACGCGCGCACGAGCGAGACGCGCTCCTCGGGGGCGAGGGTCGCGCCCTCGCCCACCGAGCCCGCGGTGACGAGGCCCCGCACCCCGTGGCCCGCGAGCCATCGGGCGTGCTGGACGAACGCATCGCGATCGATCGCGAACGCCGGATCGAACGGGGTGGTGGTCGCCACCAGCACACCCTCCCAGAGCGATCGATCGGAACTCATCCGGGCGCCCCCCGCCGCCGCGTCGCCCGAGGGGAGGCGGACCTCATCGCGCGATCCCCCACGCGAACGGGTCCTGTTCGTCCACGACCAGCTCCCCCTCCGCGATGATGTGGGCCCGTCCGGTGATCGTGGGGCGGACCGCGTTCCCCTCCGCTTCGACCGAGCCCTCGAACACGGTCCCTAGGATCCCCTCCTGGCGCCATACCTCGCCCTCGCGCAGCAGTCCGTCCGCGAACCGGGCAGCCATCGTGGCGCTCGTGCCGGTGCCGCAGGGGGAACGATCGTAGGCTTTCCCCGGGCACAGCACGAAATGACGGGCGCTGTTCCGCGCGTCGGCCGGGGGGCCGGCCAGCGCCACGTGGTCGAGGGGGGTCCCGTCGTCCCCCTTCACCCCCGAGCGCCGAAGCGCTTCCCGCACGGCCTCGGCGTGCGCCGTGAGCCGCCCCGCGTTCTCGGGGAGGAGCGCGACCGGCGCCCGCGGAACCAGGAAGAACCAGTTGCCCCCCCAGGCGACGTCGCCGGTGACGTTCCCTTCGCCAGGGACCTCGACGCTCACCCCCTTCCGGCTCCGGTAGCTGGGCACGTTCTGCACCGAGACGGTCGAGCGATCCCGGAGCGTGGCGTGCACGGTACCGACCGGGGTCTCGATCCCGTGGACCCCGAGCCCCGCCCGGCCCAGATGGGCGAGGGTGACCAGGAGGCCGATCGTACCGTGGCCGCACATGCCGAGGAACGCAGCGTCGTCGAAGAAGATCACGCCCGCCGTGGACGCCGCGTCGACCGGAGGTACCAGCAGACCCCCCACGAGCACGCCCGACCCCCGGGGCTCGTCGACGACCGCCCGCCGGAACCGGTCGTGCTGGGCACGGAACCGCGTCACGCGCTCGGCGAGCGGTCCGCTCCCGAGGTCCGGCCCGCCGGCGAGGACGATGCGGGTCGGCTCCCCCTCGGTATGCGAATCGACCACGCGGATGCGTTGCGGCACGTGTCGGTCCCGCCGCGCCGGGACGGAACCCGGAGGGATTACGCTTCGGTCGGGGGACCGGTTCCGGGGGGCCGCTGCAGGAGGAACTGCTGGCTCTTGACCAGGACCTTGCGGCAATGGCCCGCGGCGACGAACTCCTCCACCGCCCGCGTCACGCCGTCCTGCCACCATCCGGCGACCCCGTAGTCGTCGCCCGCGAGGAACCCCCCGGGCCGGACCTTCGGGCAGTACGCGGTGAGGTCGCCCTTGACGAACTCGTAGAGGTGGTTGCCGTCGAGGTAGATCCAATCGAACGCGCCGTCGGCGAAGTCCCGCACCGCTTCGCTCGACGCGGCCCGGTGCACCACCACCGTGCCCGCCCCGATCTCGGGCGCGAACCGACGCCGGACCGCGTCGTACGTCGCGTCCATCGCGGCCTGACCGCCGACCGCGTTCCGCCCGTAGAGCGACTCCGCGTACTCGGCCCCGCCCTCGAACTTCCACGGGTCGATGAGGTGAAGCTTCGACGGACGCGCGATGTCGAGGATCGCCCGGGAGAAGTCCCCCTTCCACACGCCGATCTCCGCGGCGACCCCCCCCGGGGGCACCTGGTGGAGCAGGAAGTTCCGGTCCCAGTGAAAGAGGCGCTGCGCCAGGCGAGATCCGACGACCTTGCTGCGGAGCGAGCTCATGGCCCGCGCGCCAGCCCTGCCGCCTAGTTATGCGTTCCCGACGCGGGGGCCGCCACCGTCGCGGCGCGCAACCGTCTTCGCCCCGTCTCCCTCCCGGTCGACGGCCCGTGACCGTAGCCGATCCGCTCGCTCCGGAGGCCGTCCTCCTGGACCTGGACGACACCCTCTTCGATCACACCCTCACCGTGCGCGCCGCCATCGTCGCGCTCCGGCGGAGGCACGCCTTCCTCCGCCGCCCGTCGATCGACGCGTTGTACCGGGGGTACCTGGCTCGGATCGACCACGACACTCCGGACGTCGCGGTCGGAAGGGTGACCCCTCAAGCGGCCCGCCGGGCGCGCTGGAAGGCGGTCGTGGCGGAGTGCGGGGTCACGATGGCCGCGGAGGCGACCGACCGGCTCGCGGACGAGTACCAGGAACTGTACCGACGGGTGGCGCGGCCGGTCGAGGGGGCGCCCCAGGCGATCCGACGCCTCCACCGGACCCTGCCGATCGCGGTCGTCACGAACCACACCTTCGCGGAGCAGGAGGCGAAACTCCGCTTCCTCGGGCTCGCCCGCGCGGTCGACCACCTCGTCACCCCGGAGGGGATCGGCGTGGCGAAGCCCGGCCCCGAGATCTACCGGGCCGCGCTCGAACGCCTCGGCGTGGTCGCCGACCGGGCGACGATGATCGGGGACCGGTGGGACAGCGACGTGCTCGGGGCGTTCGCGGTCGGGATCGCGCCCATCTGGTTCAATCGGTTCCATCTCCCGCGTCCCGCGGCGCTCCCCGTGGCCGAGTTCGACCGGTGGATCCCGACGCCCGACCTCGCCGCGCTCCTCCGCGCGAGGGGCCCCGGAGCGGTCGGGCCCGCCGCCGGTCCCGCGCCGAGCCGATTATAACGCGAGCTCCGCTGCGCGATCGATGGGCGCACCGATCGACGGGTGGACCGCCTCGGCCCAGCGGCTCCTGCCGGCCATGCGAGCCTGGCGTGCGGCGTTCCACGAAGAGCCCGAGCTCTCCTTCCACGAGCTGCGGACGCGGCAGAAGGTGGTCCGGGCGCTCGAGGAGCTCGGCATCCCGTTCCGCACGTTCGGGGGGTTCCCAGGGGTCGTCGGCCTGGTCGGCGGCGATCGGTCCGGGCCGGTCGTCGCGCTGCGGGCCGACATGGACGCCCTCCCGCTCGAGGAGGCGACGGGCCTCGGGTTCCGCTCGAAGGTCCCGGGGTGCATGCACGCCTGCGGCCACGACGTCCACATGGCCTCGCTGCTCGGGGCCGCCGCGCTCCTCCGACGCCACCCGACCGCCCTCGCCGGCCCCGTGAAGCTCTTGTTCCAACCGGCCGAGGAGGACGGGAAGGTCGGGGGGGCGCTCCGTCTCATCGAGCACGGCTGCCTCGAGCGACCCAAGGTCGACTACGTCGTCGGCCAGCACGTGGACCCGAGCCTTCGGCTCGGCCGGGTCGGCTGGAAGGTCGGCCCGACGATGGCGGCCGCGGATACGTTCCGGATCGTCGTCCGCGGGCGGGGCGGCCACGCCTCGACCCCCCAGCAGGGACCGGACGCGATCGTCGTCTCGAGCGAGATCGTCACCGGCCTCCAGGCGCTCGTGAGCCGGGTGCGCGATCCGCTCGACCCCGCCGTGGTCAGCGTCGGCTCGATCCACGGCGGCACGCGCCACAACATCCTGCCGGACGAGGTGGTGCTCGACGGGACGGTCCGGACGCTCACGCCGGCGACGCGGGACCTCCTCGAGCGGGCCCTGCGCCGGAGGGTCCGCGCGATCGCGTCGAGCCTCGGCGCCCGGGCCTCCGTACGGTACGAGCGAGGGTACCCCACGCTCGTGAACCCGAAGGAG
>JASHQF010000108.1 GCA_030037695.1 Thermoplasmata archaeon | reverse complement strand
TCCTCCGTACCCCTGTCGCCGGCCAACGCCTCCGCCCTCGTTCAGCAGCTCGAGGCCGAGCCCTGGACCGGCGTAGCCGATTCCCCGTACGACGGCGTCGCCTCGGGTTCGTCGCCGGTGACGACGCCCGCGTCGACGTCGCTCTCGGTCGTGGTCTCCTTTGAACCCTCGAACCTCAGCGGGTTGACCAACTTCCTTCAGCGCCTGGCGGATCCGGCGTCGGCCTCGTACCATCAGTTCCTCTCCTCCCAGGAGTTCGATGCGCGGTTCGGAGCTCCGGTGGGGGCGTACGAGGCGGCGGTTGCCTACTTCACCTCCGGTGGGGCCACCTCCGTGACCACCCACGACGATCGGCTCACCCTCTCGTTCAACGCGAGCGTCCCCGTGCTCGAGGCGCTGTTCCACACCGAGATCGGGGAGTTCAGCCGGGCCGGCGCGACGTACTACGCGGACACGTCCGGCATTTCGCTGCCCCGCACGCTCGCGGCCGCGGTCTCTGAGGTCACCGGTCTCGGGACGTTCTCCAAGATCCTCGTCACGACCGACCTCGGCGCCGCCCGCCTGGCGCGCCCCGCGGGCTCCCTGGCGCCGGACGTCGGCAACGTCGGGGGCTACCTTGCCCCGGCCACGGTCGACGGGATCCAGTTCGAATACGCTCCCGACTTTCAGGTCGCGTACAACGAGGCCCCGCTGTTCAACGCCTCGGGCTATCCGACCAGCTCGGACATCGCGACGATCCTGTGGGCGGGGACCTACACCGGGTCGACGGGTACCACGGGCTGCGGCTACCTCGTCGACGGTCAGGACGTCGGACCGTTCGTCCCGTCGGACATCTACGACTACTACAACGAGACCCTCCCCTCCGGGCAACCGCACGCGCTGCTAGAGGCCGTCCCCATCGACGGGGCCGCAGCCCCCGGGATCGCCGCCTCGTGCGACAGCACCGGCGCTCAGGACGAGAACACGCTCGATCTCGAGATGGTCGGCTCGACGGCGCCCGGGGCGACCATCTTCAACGTCTACGGCCCGGAGCCGACGTTCGCCGACCTAGAAGCGGCGTTCGCCGACATCCTGAGCCCGCCGAGCTCCTTCTCCGCCAGCGTGCGCTCGGGGCTCGACAACGTCAGCGTGATCTCCAACTCCTGGGGGTCCTCCGAGGTCAACGATACGGCGTGGTTCGAGGACCTCGAGGAGGCCCAGGCCCGGGGCATCAGCGTGCTGGCCAGCTCCGGAGACTCCGACGATAACACGCACAGCTCGAAGTACTGGGGGTCGACGGTGGCGTTCCCGGCCTCGATGGCCTACAATGACTTCGGCGACACGGCCGTCGGAGGGACGACGGTCCAGCTCAACTCCGCGACGCTCCAGCTGACCAGCGAGGTCGCCTGGAACATCTCCGCGTCGGACACCTCCGACGGCGGTCCCGCCGGATCGACCGGCGGGATCAGCTCCATCTTCTCGGAACCCGCGTGGCAGGCCGACACCGAAGCGAACGATGTGATCTCGTGCGGGGGTCGCGGCGTGCCGGACATCGCGGCGGTGGCGAACAACACGCTCGGAACGCTCTCCATCAACGGCGTCGAGTACAAGGCCTCCGACGCGACCTACGGGGGCGAGTTCTACTACTTCTGGGGCACGAGCATCTCTTCCCCGCTGACGGCCGGCATGATCGCGGAGATCGATCATGCCCTGCAGGCCTCGGGGGAGCCCCGGGTCGGGTTCCTGAACCCCCTCGCCTACGACTTCGCGAGCGCGGCGTACCTGGGGTCGCTGGCGACCAAGCCGTTCCGGGACGTCACCTCGGGGTCGAACTATCTCTACCACACGTTGCCCGGCTACGATCTCGTCACCGGCTGGGGCTCGCTCAACGCCGACAACTACTACGCCCTCATGCTCTCCCACGCGGTGCGGTTCGACGAGACAGGGCTCCCGGCCGACTCGACCTGGTGGGTGAACGTTTCGGGGGAGGCGGGAGAGAGCTCAACGAACTCGTCGCTGGTGATCCCCGAACCGAACGGGACGTACACGTACACCGTCGCGAGCGACACCGCCGCGTACTCGGCCGCCGGCGGGGGTTTCGTCGAATCGGGGGTCGCGCTCCCGGAGATCTCCGTCGCCTTCTCCGAGCTTCACGCGTCGCCGGCCGCGCTCCTGAACCCCATCGACGCCGGCCAGGCGACCCGGATCCAGGCGGACGTCTCCGGGGGTTCGGGGACCTACGTGACGTACGTTTGGCAAGGGCTTCCTTCGGGTTGCGGGTCGCCGGGGAACGTGGCGAACTTCACCTGCACCCCCGTGGGAGGCGACGTCGCCGATTCGCCGTACACGGTCTCGGTCACCGCGACGGACTCGGACGGGGGCCGCGTCACGGGGAGCTTCGAGCTCGTCGTCGACCCTGCCGAGCTCGACACCGTCACGATCTCCCGGGACCCCGTGGACGTGGGCCAGTCCACGACGTTCACCGCGTCACCGAGCGGTGGGGGCGGGGACTATAGTTTCAGCTGGTTCGGCCTGCCGTCGGACTGCGGGGCGCCCGGCGACGTCGCCGCTTTCAACTGTACTCCGGGGCCTCTAGACTACCTCGACTCGCCGTACCTGATCGGGGTCCAGGTGGACGACGCGAACGGCTTCCGCCTGATCTCCTCGGCGTCCCTCACCGTCGATCCCCCGCTCTCGGCCGGCAACGTCTCGGTGAACCCGAACCCGGTCGGCGTCGGGCGGACGACGGAGATCACCGTGGCCAACGTGAGCGGCGGTACCCCTCCGTACGATGAGTACGCGTGGAACGGGCTCCCGCCCGGGTGCACCGGGGCCGTGTCCGCCTTCGCGTGCACGCCGTCCGAGGTCGGGACGTTCGACGTCACCGCGACGGTCACCGACGCCGCCGGGGAGAGCGCGAGCACCTCGATCGCGCTCGTGGTGGTCCCGACGTACACCGTCTCGTTCTCGGAGACCGGGCTGCCGGCCGGGGCGGCGTGGTCGGTAGGTCTGGAGGGCGGGGCCCTCGCGGGGGGCGGACCGGCGCTCAACGCCTCCGAGACGAACGGCACGTACGCGTACTCGATCCCGCGGGTGATCGTCGGGGGCGACACGATCTACCTGCCCACGCCCGCAGAGGGCAACGTGAGCGTCCACGGGACGTCGGTGCGGCTGAGCGTCAGCTTCGTGGGGGTCCCCGGCTACCGCGTCTCCTTCTTCGAGCAGGGCCTCCCGCCGGGAGAGTCCTGGTCGGTGGCGACCCTGCAGGGGGCTCAGGCGAACGTCACGGAGCGGTCGGGACGGTACCCCAACTCCCAAGGTTCGGTGACCCTCCTCGAGCCGGCAGGCGCTCTCGGGTTCGCGATCGGTCCGCCCGGGGGCTACGGGCTGGCCAGCATCTCGGGTCCCGAAGGACCGAACGCGACGCGCGGGACGGTGACGGGGAACGTGAGCTGGAGGGTGGTGTTCGGCGTCCTCGAGACCCTGCATTTCTACGAGGCCGTCGGTGGGGGCAGTTCCCTCTACTCGGGCGCGAGCTGGTCGGTCGAGCTCCTTCCCGCCGCGACCAGCGGCGGCCCGTTGCCCGTCACTAACTCCACGAACGGGACCGCCGTCAGCTTCCGGGTCCCGGCGGGAGCCCTCTACGAGTTCGAGGTCTCGGGCCCCGGTCCCGAGTACCGGGTCGTCCCCGACGAGGGGCGGATCCACATCTCGAGCCGAACGAGCGACCAGAAGGCGGTGAGGTTCCGGCTGCTCACCGAGACCGTCATCTTTCAGGAGCACGGGCTCCCGCTCACCGGCACCTACCGCTGGTCGGTGGAGCTGGTCAACGGCTCGACCCCCGCCGTGTCGTTCCCGTTCTCGTTCGAAAGCCGTCCGGGCGCCGGCATCGAGTTCAAGCTGCCGATCGGGACGTACCACTACACGGTGTTCTCGCCCGAGGGGGAGACCCCGACCGAGGCGAGCGGTACGTTCACGGTCGCGGCCGCCCCCTCAACGGCCCAGCGGATCCCGGTGACGTTCACCTAGGTCGAGCCCCGCCGACGCCCGCGGGAGCAGGTCCCCCCCGGGGCGACTACGGGAGGGGGGCGACCGTCGAAGGCCTAGGCGCCGTGGCGAAGACGGCGCGGAACCCCTCCGCGCCGCGTACCGAGAGGCCCGCCACGCCGTCGGCGAGGGCGGCCTCGCCGGTCTCCACGGCGCGTCCGTCCACCGACCCCTGGCCCGCCAGGGCGTAGACGACCGCGCGGCGGTCGGATCCGACCTTTCTCACGGTGGTGCTGTCCTGAGGGAAGAACCACGCCTCGGACTCGAGACCCGAGGCGGGGACCATCGGGCCCCGCGACCCGGTGAGCGGACGCACCTCGACGTTGTCGACGGTCGACCGCGGTGCCTCGGGGCCGGTCGCCTGGAGGCGGGGAGGATCGTCGAGCGGCCGCGGCAGGTCGAGGACCAGGTTGAACCATCGGATCGAACCCCCCTGGCCC
>JASHQF010000107.1 GCA_030037695.1 Thermoplasmata archaeon | reverse complement strand
ACAGGCCCACGTCCCAGGGAAAGTCGCGGGGTGGGTCCGCCGGGTCCGTTCCCCGTACGGGAGCTTCCGGCGGGAGGGGAACGAACAGACGGCTCCACCGGGCTCGGGCCTGCTGTTCGGCGACGAGGTACCCCTCCTTACCGGTCAGTGGCTCGCTCCGGGCAAACAGGAGGAACGAGCCGTAGGCCAGAGGGGCGGCCACGCCCCGAGCGCTCCGGTCCATGGCGCCCGAACGCAGGGGTGCGCGGGGGGAAAAGGGCGCGCCGGGGGAGCGGGCCAGCCGGCTGCGTGGGATTCACCCCCCCAGACCTGGCAATTCGCACCGGACAGGGATTGCGATCTAGAGCGATGGGCCCACGACGTCGAGGAGCTCCGCTACCCCATCGACCGCGAAGTCCGCCTCGGAGCGGATTCTCGCATTCTCACGCTGACTCCGAAGTCGATTGCGGGAAACGAACCCCGATTGGAACACGACCTTCGCGAACCCCGCCTTCCGGGCGCCGGGGAGTTCGTGGCTTCCCCCGTCCCCGACGAAGATCGCCTCCTTGAGCGCGATCCCTCCCCAGCGCGGCACGAGCGCACGATAGGCCGCCGCCTCCGGCTTCGCATGCCCGAGGTCGCAGGAGAACACCACCGCGTCGAACAGCGGAGCGAGGGGCGATCTCGGCCAGCATCGGATCTCCCGCTCGTCCGTGTTGCTGAGCAATCCCAAGACCCAGCCCCGTTGCCGAAGCTCCTGGAGCGTCCGCACCACGCTGGCGGTTGGACGTAGGAGGGCACGATCTTGGTACAGGCCGAGCAGCCGGTCGGCAAGGCGCAGCGCCGGCGGTCTGGGATGCACGCCGTACCCCTGACTCAGGGAGCGAAGCCGTTGGACGAGCGTAGGACGACGAGCCAGTTGCCGATCGATCAGGCTCCGTTCCCACGCTCGAACGAATTTCCCCGCGGGAAGGCCCAGGACCCGGGCCACCGCCCTCGGCCGGTAGAAGCCCGGGGGCCGGAACCGTTCCGGGTCGACCAGGGTATGGAACAGGTCGAAGGCTATCGCCCGTGCGGGAGAAGCTCGCATCCCTCGGCCTCGAACTTGGGAGGGGACCATAACGCGGCGCCTGATCTCGCCCCGGTGCGCCTGAGAGATTTCTGTCGCGTCTCGCTAGCCTCGAGAGAGCTGGGCGGCGTAGCTACCCGGCCGTGTCGCCGTAAGCGGACTCCCCGTGCTGACTCAGATCGAGGCCCTCAGCCTCCTCCCCCGGCGTCACGCGGAGCGGCGTGAACCAACCGATCACCTTGAGCAGGACGAACGAGCCCACGAACGCGAACGTGGCTACGACCGCGATCGCAAACGCCTCGACGGCCACCAAGTGCGGGTTGCCGTAGACGAGGCCGTTCGCTCCCGCCGCGTTGATCGCCGTCGTAGCGAACACGCCGGTAGCCAGGACGCCCCAGATCGCCCCGGCGCCGTGGCAGGCGAACACGTCGAGGGCGTCATCGAGCCGCGTCCGGGCCCTCCATCGGGCCACGACGAACGCGACCACGCCGCCGCCGATGCCCACGAGAATGGAGGCCCCGGGAGTGACGAACCCCGACGCGGGGGTGATCGCGACGAGGCCGGCGACCGCGCCGACGGCGATCCCCACGGCGGTCGGCTTGCCGGTCCATGCCCACTCGACGAACATCCAGCTCAGCGCTGCGGCGGCGGCAGCGAGGTTGGTGTCGACGAGCGCGGAAGTGGCGAGCTCGTTCGCGGCGAGGGCGCTACCTCCGTTGAAGCCGAACCAGCCGAACCAGAGCAGCGCCGAACCTAGGATCACGAACGGGATGTTGTTCGGGCGAGCGTGCTTCGCCTCGTCGACGTCGGCCCTACGACCGATGACCAGGGCGGCGGCGACCGCCGAGAGCCCGGCGGAGGTGTGGACGACAAGCCCGCCGGCGAAGTCGAGGACCCCGAGCGTCTTGAGCCAGCCCCCGTCGCCCCAGACCCAGTGGGCGATCGGCGCGTAGATGAGGACCGTCCACGCCGCCATGAAGATCAGCATCGCCTTGAACCGGATCCGCTCGGCGAACGCTCCGATGATGAGCGCGGGGGTGATCGCCGCGAACTTGAGCTGGAAGGCGAAGTAGAGCAGCTGGGGGATCGTCGCGGAATACTCCGCGTTCACGGCGCCCCCGACGTTGTTGAGGAGAACGTAGCTGAAGTTCCCGATCAGGCCGTGCGCTGCGTTCGGGCCGAACGCAAGGGAGTAGCCGACGATCGCCCAGACGAGGCTGACGAGCGCGAAGACGACCATGCACTGGACGATCGTCGAAACGAGGTTCTTCTTCCGGACCAGACCGCCGTAGAAGAAGCCCAGGGCGGGCGTCATCAGCATGACGAGAGCCGTGGCCGCCAGGACCCATGCGGTGTCGCCGGAATCGATCGCCACGCGCGCCGCCGTGCCCTCGACAGCGGGTCGACGCGGGCCGCCACCTCAAAAAGCCCCACCCCGCAGCGGAGGCCCCTGCGTCCGGAGAACCGGGTCACTCCAAGGGGTGACCGGGGCCCCGTTGTCTCCCGGAGGTAGAGAACGGGATAGCCTCCGGGGGCTGCCGGTGGGTTGCAGGGTAGAAGGGGGGCGGACGTGCGTATCGTGGTGTTCGGCGCTACCGGAATGATCGGTGGGGGTGTCCTGCACGAATGCCTTGCGGATCCGCGCGTCGCCGCGGTTCTGGCCATACTCCGCCGGTCGGTTCCGATCGCTCACCCGAAGCTAGAGGTAGCGGTGGTAGGCGACGTGGGCGATCTTTCGACGATCGAGAGCCGCCTCGGAGGTCTCGATGCGGCATTCTTCTGCCTCGGAGTGTCTTCGGTCGGGATGGAGGAGGGTGCCTACCGACGCGTTACCCACGATCTCACGATCTCTGTGGCCCGAACGCTCCTCCGGCTGAACCCCCGCATGACGTTCGCCTACGTGTCGGGCGCTGGCACCGACTCGACCGAATCGGGGAGGGTCATGTGGGCCCGGGTGAAGGGCCAGACGGAGAATGAGCTCCTGCGCATGGGCTTCGGAGGAGCCTACATGTTCCGGCCCGGTTTCATCCGTGCGACGAGCGGAGCACGGCTTCCGTCCGCCGGGTTCGCCGCGCTCTACTATCTCGTCCTCCCGTTCTTGCGGCTCGCGTCTCTCGTGGCTCCCTCCGTCATGACCTCGACGGATCGGATGGCCCGGGCGATGGTCCGGGTCGCTCTACACGGTGCCCCCACGACGTTGCTCTCCAACCGCGAGATTAACGCTCTCGCGAAACAGGTGGAAGTACCGTGACTACGCGCTCTGCTCGGGGACCAACCCGAGCCTGGGCCCAGCGAGCCGAACAGGAAACGGGGCGACGAAGGTCCTGAACGAAATCTGGAACGGGGCTGTCCCGTGCCGTAGACTGCTCGCTGGGAACCCACCGCAGGTCTCTTTGCGTCCGGAAAGTAGCGGTAGAAATGACACGAGAGAGGTATTCGCTCTCACCCGAGCGCCCTCGCGCCGTGGGGGATCGACGATGGGCGGACTGAGGACCAGCACCTAATGCCCGACCTCCGACGCAAACCGATGCCCGGTGGTGGCCGTCCACCCGACTGGCTCTGGACACGTGTCGGTGTGAAGGCCGTCCTCGTACGCGACGGGCGGCTCCTGCTGCTCTCTCGTCGACCCGACCTGAACCTTTGGCCGGGGCGTTGGGATCTCCCGGGGGGCGGGGTCTATCGGGAGGACTTGAACCTTGAGGCCGCCCTGCGTAGGTCGGTGGGGGAGGAAACCGGGCTTCGCATCCAGGTCGAAGGGCCTGTCCAAGTGACGCTCGGGCCGGTTCGACAGAAGGGCGAGCAGCCCTTCCCGAGTATCTTGGCGTGCTTCAGGTGCCGGACTCTAAATCACGCGGATCCTCGAATCGACGTTGCCGAGCACACGGCGTTCGTTTGGGCAACAATGTCCAGGGTCCGAACGCTTCGAATCGTTCCGAGCCTCCGCGCTGCGGTAGAGTCCGCCTTCGAGCGATAGTTCGACTCGAGCCGTACAAAGCCGCGATCGCGATCTCAGCGAGCTTCGAGGGGAGACTCCGAGCCGGAGGAGCTCGCTGCGGGCTTAGGGACGGTGCGGCCGCCTCAGGGCGAGCGTCGAGAACTCGACTCGGGAGTACTCGTCGTGAGCTTCGACCACCGAATCTGCACCTCGGCCGTCACACGAACTCCCCGAGCGACATTTCGGTACCGTACTTCGAGGACGGAATACTTGAGCAGCTCTTCTCCGCACCCTTCGCAAGCGCCACGGTCAAGGGAGAACGGGAGTCCTCGTACAATCCAGGCCTGGCTGTGGGCCCAGTCGGATTTGAACCGACGACCTCCCGGTTATCAGCCGGGTGCTCCAGCCAAACTAAGCTATGGGCCCCGCCGTCAGGGAATCCGCCCGAATTTGAGCATTTCCGGGCGAATCACCGAAGCCGACCTCTCCCGCCAATTCGACCTCATCGCCGAACGTACGCGCTCCGGTCGGTCCTCCACCGATAAGGAGCTAACCCGTTCGACCTAGCGCAGACGGGAGCCCTTGACGTGCTGCAGTTGAGGCACTCGCTGCACCTAGCAGGCTGGGGTCTGCCACGGAACCTAGAGGGCATTACCCTCGGGACTCCAAGTACCTCCGGAGCCGTTCGTATACCTCCTGCCGGGACTCGAACATCTCGAAATCCGGCCGTCCCTGGAGCGATCTGTAGATCCCCCGATGCCCTCCCTTGACCTTCAGGCGCCACCTTGTGGGCATGTTTCGCAGTGGCTGGACATCCAAGTCCGAGCTGGCAGTCCAAGGGTGGCGTGCGAAGGTGGGGAACTTCTCAAGGAATGCTCGTTGCGCGGGCTCAGGAAGCGCGAGGAATTCGCGCTCTGCCGACCTGAGAAATGTGAACTGTTCCTTCCATGCAGCCAGTGGGTTGGCCGGCACAACCTACCGGCTCAGACGTCTCAGTCTGGGATGAGAACGCTCGACCTCAGAAAATCTCCGACTTCGTTCCTTCTGCTCCCGGTGATCCAACTCCCTTACGGTCTCGGGGGGCAACCAATCCTCAAAGGCGGCCAGGAGGAACTCATCCCAGTTCTTGGTCTTCGGCTTGAACTGCTGCAAGAGTTCGATTGTGGAGCGGTGCGCAGGAATGCTCGACATCGGATCCGTTGAGCTCATGAAGTATTCATGAGCTCGCAATTATAAGGATATTTCGCCGGTTGGTCGCAGGGGCCGCCAAGGTCTACCGAAACTTGATGAGTTAGTATCTACTATGGGCCGACGATAATCTTCCAGGTACTAAGCTACGGGCCCTGGGCCTTCGGATTGACGAGCGACGATAGAAGTTTCGCTCGGAAGATCCCCGCCATAGCAAGCGGAGGTCCGTGAACTCCATCTCACGGTCTCCGACGAACCAGACATCCAGAAAGATGAGCCTGAAAGGAGTCGAAGAACTCAGTCGGTCCCGCGCAGGGATTTGCCTTCCAGGGCGATGGGGGCCGCTTGGGTCCAGCGGACTCGAACGGCGTGAGTTCCCCGCGCTTGACAGACCCGCCGGAGCCCGGGCGCCGCGGCACACGGGATCAGAGTATGGACCACCGATAATCGGCCCACAGCCAAGCGGCGGGCCCTAAGGCTCGGGATTTGTTTGACGGAGTAGAGCGTTCGGACCGGGGCTGGCCTTCGCGCGCTGGCGCACTCCCAAGTTTCGGGTGCGAACTTTGGACAGGTCCCTGGAAGGGTTTGATTGTGCCGGCCGGAGAACTGCCAGAACAGGACCGGCTCCGGAACCACCGACGGAGTTCGGCGCGTGTCCGAGGGTGCCCTAACGACCGAGTTTTAAGGTGAGTCGGTTTCGTTCGGGCGTGCCGGAGCACCGGCCCCAGGTCGACCTCGGTCGCTTGCTGACCCTGCAGGAAATCTTCCGTTTCGTACGGGAGTCGCGCTCTCGGGTTGGCGTGGTGTTCTTCGCCCTCCTGTATCTCTTCGGCGCCCTGCTGGGCGGAGGCATGCTCTCGATCTTCCAGCTGCATGGGGGCTACACCGTCGAGATCGTGCTGGGCACGGGTTCGGGCCTCGGCTGGTGGAACTATCCCGGTCTTCTCGTGATCGCGCCCTGGGGCGTCCTCGCGCTGCCGTTTCTATCGACGCTCGTGATGCTCCTCGTGGCCGCGGGCGTCGGGTTGGGCATGACGGTCGCGGTAGTCCTCGCGTACCGGTTGATCCGCCCGGCGCCGGGGGAGGCGGCCCGAACTAAGGCCGTCGGACTGACGACCGGGCTCACTCCGGCGATGATCGGGCTCGTAACGCTGGGGGCCTGCTGTTCTACGACGACCGCGGCAACGGCGGGGGTCGGACTCATCGCAGCCGCCTCCGGCACGACCGTCGCGGCGCTGCTGCTCAACAACTGGATCCTGAGTGTCTTCCAGATCGTGATCGTCTGGGTGGCCCTGCTCGCCCAAGAGCTGTTGCTCACGATCTACGGTCGGTGGTTCCGGGGTGCGTCGCGGGAGGCTGTTCCGCTCGTCTCGCCCAAGATCGACCGACGCTATCTTGGGGGCCTGCTGTTGCGGGTCGGCTTGATCGTAGGGGGACTGGCCTGGGCCCTCGCGATTATGGCCGAGTGGCCGACGTCCCCACCGGGCTCGGCCAGCCCCGGAGTTTGGTATCAGTGGGTGGCGCAACACGAGCTCCTCGGAGTGTTCGCGGTCGCCATCGGGCTGTTTCCGGGGCTGGGGAAGACGATCGCGGAGCGTATGGGTCGATTCGGGCGGAGGGTGCTCCTGACCGCGCTCCTCGTCTCGGGGATCTCACTCCTGGTATGGCTCCCGCCGGTGCTCACGGGGGCGGGGCTGGACAGCCTGACGGATCAGGTCCTAGGCGCCGTGGGGGCCAGTCCCGGCTGGGGGGGCCTCCGCGTCGCGGGGGGCGTCGGGATCGCGCTCATCTCGCGCTGGCTGATCGAGTACGTCCTGGTCGCCGGTTTCGCGATCGCCTTTGCGCTCGCCCCGCGTCGCGCTGCCGCGCCGCTCCTCGCGACCTTGCCTTGG
>JASHQF010000106.1 GCA_030037695.1 Thermoplasmata archaeon | reverse complement strand
GTTCCGGGCCGACGGTCGGCTTAAATACCCTCCGCTCCTCCAACGTCCCGGAACACGCACCGGGGACGGAAGGAGGCAAGCTCCCCCCGTCGCCGGGAGATCCGGAAGCGCGACTCATGATCGTCCCTCGCCCCTGTCGCCCCCTCCGCGTATCGCCCGCCGACTAGGTCGAAGCCCGAGTTCTCGTTTCGAGCCCGCCGCGCGCTTCCGAGCAAGGAGTGAACACCAGATCCATGACGAGTGACCCGAACGCCGCAAAGTACCAGATCCGAGCCCGTATCGTCGCCGAGGGCGTCATCGACAAGCCCGACGTCGTCGGCGCCGTCTTCGGCCAGACCGAGGGTCTCCTCGGGGACGAGCTCGATCTCCGCGATCTCCAGAAGTCCGGCCGGATCGGCCGGATCGAGGTCGAGATCGACAGCCGCAAGGGCAAGAGCGAGGGCGAGGTCGTGATCCCGTCGTCGCTCGACCAGGTGGAGACCGCGATCCTCGCCTCGGGCCTCGAGACCGTCGACCGGATCGGCCCGTGCCGGGCGAAGATCGAGGTCGTCAGCGTCGAGGACATCCGGATCTCCAAGCGCCAGAAGATCGTCGAGCGCGCGAAGGAGATCCTCGGGCGCCTCCAGGAAGGGACGAAGGGCGTGGGGATCGATCTCACCGAGGCGGTGCGCAAGGCCGTCCAGGTCGAGGAGATCACGACCTACGGGCCCGAGCACCTCCCGGCCGGTCCGAACATCGATCAGGCCGACGCCCTGATCGTCGTCGAGGGGCGCTCGGACGTGCTGAACCTCCTGCGCTGCGGGATCAAGAACGTCATCGCCGTCGAAGGTACCAGCGTCCCGCAGACGGTGAAGGACCTCTCGCGGGGCAAGACCGTCACCGCGTTCACCGACGGGGACCGGGCGGGCGAGCTGATCCTGCGCGAGATGCTGCAGACGATGGACATCGACTTCGTCGCCCGCGCCCCCCGCGGCTCCGAGGTCGAGGAGCTGACGCAGAAGCAGCTGTTGAAGTGCCTGCGGAACAAGATCCCGATCAACCAGTACCTCGAGATGAGCGGGTTCGAGTCGACCGGCGCCTCCCGCGAGCCGCGCGACGAGCGGGGCGAGAGCGGAGGCGGTGGGCGGCCCGACCGGCGCGAGGAGCGGGCGGACGGCGGCGGCCGTCGGGAGGAGCGCGAACGCGGTCCCCCGCCGGCCCGACCCGCGCCCACCCCCGCCCCGGCGGCGATGGCCTCGCTCCCCCCCGAGCTCGCCCGGTACTTCGAGCTCCTGGGCCAGGTGGAGAACGCCTCCCGCTGCCTGTTCGTCGACGAGAATTCCGCCGTCGTCGGCGAGAGCCCGGTGAAGGAGATGATCGAGGCGATCGCGCAACTGAGCGTCCCGGCGAAGGCGGTCGTCTTCGACGGGATCGTGAGCCAGCGCCTGCTCGACGTCGCCTCCGAGAAGGGGATCGGCACGGTCGTCGCGAGCCGCCTCGGTCCGATCGGGAAGTTCCCCGAGCAGGTCCGGGTCTTCACCCGGGCCGACCTCACGGGCCCGGCCCCGGGCCGCTAGGGAGACCGCGAGCCCGCCCGGGAACGTATTAGGGGGCAAGCGCCCTCTCCTTCCCCGCCGTGACCGCGAGCGACGGCGCCCGCCGGCCGCCGGCGGGGATCGACGAGATCCGGTCGACGCAGGACATCGCGATCCCGACCGACCCGCTCGAGCGGGTGATCGGGCAGGAGAAGGCGGTCGAGATCGCCCGGATCGCCGCCTACCAGCGCCGGCACCTGCTCCTGGTCGGCCCGGCGGGGATCGGGAAGTCGATGACCGCCCAGGCGCTCGCGCTCCACCTCGACCGGCCGCGCACGGAGCTGAGGGTCGTCCACAATCCGGAGAACCCCGAGCGACCGAGCGTCGAGGTCGTCCCCCGGGAGGACGTGTCGCGCGAGCGCGACGCCGCCCGCTCGGTCGAGGGGGAACTGATCGCGCCCACGGACGCGCCCGCCTCGGTCGCCGAGCGCCTCGGCTACCGCTGCCCGCGCTGCAGCTTCTACTCCCTGCCCGGCGAGCGGTACTGCCCGAGCTGCGGGAACGTGAAGCAGGTCGTGCCCGGCGGGACCGGGAGCGGCAACCCGTTCCGGGACCTCGTCGGGGGGATCCTCGAGCTCACCGTGAGCCCCGGGGGGAACCCGCAGGAGTCCGTGCGCACGACGCGCCTGCGGAACGGCGTCGAAGAGGTCGTCGCCTACGAGCGCGGCGGCGACAGGATCAAGGTCCTCGACCAGCGGGCGCTCGAACGCCGTCGGACGCTCCAAAAGGAGAGCCCGCGCAAGGTCCTCGTGAAGCTCGACCGCAACTCGTTCGTGATGGCGACCGGCGCGACCGAGACGGAGCTCCTGGGCGACGTCCGTCACGACCCCTACGGCGGTCATCCCCAGCTCGGGACCCTGCCGTACGAGCGGGTCATCCCGGGGGCGGTCCACGAGGCCCACGAGGGGGTCCTGTTCCTGGACGAGCTGCCCCACCTCGGGTTCCTCCAGCGGCACATCCTCACCGCGATGCAGGAGAAGCGGTTCCCGATCTCGGGACGCAACCCCCAGTCGGGTGGGGCGGCCGTTCGCGTCGACGGGGTGCCGTGCGATTTCATCCTGGTCGCCGCCGCGAACATCCAGGACCTCCACCGGATCCTCTCCCCGCTGCGCTCCCGGATCGCGGGCGGAGGGTACGAGGTCCTCCTGGAGACGGCGATGCCGGACAACGACGCGAACCGGCTGCGCCTCGCCCAGTTCTGCGCGCAAGAGATCGCCGTCGACGGTCGGGTCCGGCCGGCGACCAAGGAGGCGGTCCTCGAGCTGATCAAGGAGGCGCGGCGCCGCGCGGAGGTGATCGACGGGCGGAGGAACGCGCTCACGCTGCGCCTGCGCGAGCTCGGGGGCCTCATCCGGACGGCGGGGGACCTCGCGGCCGTCTCGGGCTCGGAGTACGTGGAGGCGTCGCACGTCCAGCAGGCGCTCCAGCGCGCCCGCTCGATCGAGGAGCAGATCCGCGAGGTCTACGGTTCCTTCCAAGGAGGCGTCCGGCAGGAGGCGACGGAGGCCCAGCGCCATTCGATGGGCTACTACCAGTGGACCGAGTCGGCCGACCCGGGCCAGTTCCCGGGGGGCTACGGCTAGGGGGCGCGTCGGGTCCCGCTAGCCATAAGAGTCGGGCGTCGGTGGCGCCCGCGCCGGGCGCGTGGTCTAGCGGTTATGACGTCACCCTGACACGGTGAAGGTCGCCAGTTCAAATCTGGCCGCGCCCACTTCCCGAGCGGGCCAGCACCCCTCCCGTTGGAACCGCCCCAGGTGACCTCAATACCCAGGCGACCCGCTACGTCCCGCGTCGAACCGGACCGAGGGAGGGAGAGTGGGGCAGGAGGTCACGCTTCGGGAAGTGCGTCTCACCGACCTCGACCGATTTTTCGAGTTCGAGCGGGACCCGATCTCCTCCCACCGCGCAGCCTTCACAGCCGAGGACCCGAACGACCGCGGGGCGTTCGACCGGCACTGGCAAAGGATCCTCGCGGACCCGTCCGTGCGGAACCGGACGGTCCTTTACCAGGGCGAGGTCGTCGGGAATGTGGCGCTGTTCGAGCTCCTCGGGCTCCCGTCGGTCGCGTACTGGATCGACCGGCCCTGGTGGGCTCGAGGGATAGCCTCGCGCGCTCTCCGGCTGTTCCTCACCGAAGTGAGTCGGCGACCCATTTACGCGCGGGTCGTCCACGACAACCTCGCCTCCCAGCACGTGCTCAGCAACTGCGGCTTCGTCCAGGTCGGCACCGACCGGGGGTTCGCTCACGCTCGGGGAGCCGAGGTCGAGGAACAGATCTGGCGTCTGGACGAGGTCGCCCGACCCGATCTCGGCCCCGGTCCTCAGCCTGGGGATGCGTGAGGCTCGGTTCCCTGGCGCGCTTTTCCCGCCGCTAGGCTACGCCCGTCCGGGACTCCAAGCTCACCTTCGGCGCTGAGTCGTTGGAGAGCGCGCTCGTCAACGACGCTGCTTGCGTAGGACCACAGAGAACGGCACTGCCACCCGTCCACGCGATGCCTCGTCGACTCCGGAAGGGGTCTCCTCCCGAGGGCCAAGGGTCTACCCTCCCGCCGGCGCACCGCCGATCCGGATTGGCCGGGGGAGATCGTCCGCTCCACCTCTGCGGTAGAGGCCGCGCTTCCGCCAACGAAGCGCCGCTACCTAGGTCGAGGACAATACAACTCTGGGAGGGAGGAAGCCGGTCCCGCGGTGATGGGTCCTGCGGGCTTGGCCCGTCGAGGGCTTATGGACCCCGGGTCATCTCGCCCGGCTCAGACGGACACCGCGCGAGAAAGGAGCATGCTCGATGAGTGATCCGATCTACGACGAGCGATACGCTCGGCCCGGTCTGTACTGGGGGAGCAAGCCCACCGGATTGGCACGCGATCTCGTGCGGATCGCGCGCTCGCTCCCCCGACGGCCTCGCACGCTGGTCGACCTGGGCTCGGGCGAGGGCCGAGACGCGATCTACTTCGGCCGGCAAGGCTACCGGGTCCTGGGCGTGGATATCTCGAGTGTGGGCGTTCGAAAGGCGGAACAACGCGCGTCCCGGCTCGGGGTCAACGCTCGGTTCCTGGTCGGCGACATTCGGACCTACCGACTGAGGGCCCCGGTCGACGTCGTGTTCAGCTCGGGCGTCCTGAACAATCTCCCCCGTCGGATTCGGGCCGCTCGTTTTGAACACTTCAAAACGAGCACCGTGCCGGGCGGCATCAACGCGATGAACGCCGATGTGCCGAAACCGTACATCCCGCCCTCCACGACGAACCCGCACGCCTCTCCGTTCCGGTCGGGAGAGTTGCTGGGCTACTACGGGGACTGGCAGATCTTGGACTCGGGTCAAGTCGAGTTCGTTTCCCACTCGGGGGGCGTCCCCCATCGGAAGGCGATGGACGTGGTCATCGCGCGTCGGCCCGAAGCGAACGCGTAGCCACGCCACCTGCGGCGGGTCGGAGGCGTCTCCGACGCCCGCGGAGGGACCGATCGGACGCCCGTTTCCACGGACGGGCGAGTCGCACGTCGCTCCTCGGCGTCGCCCGGAGTTCGCGGGTAGGGAGGTTCGCCACGACCCCCGGATCCCGAGGAGGCGCGCCCGAGCCGCGGAGATCGGTCGACCGGGAACCCTCCGGGACCGTGGCCCCTGGCGACCCGGTTCCGGACGTCGCGCCGTGGGCGGCGCGGGCCGATTCGGGGGGGTCGGTTCCGGCGCACGCGACCGCGGAGGCGCCGCGGGGGTCGACGAGCGTGTGCAGGCAGTACCTCGTGACGGTCCAGTTGTAGTTGAAAGCGGACCCTCCGACCGCGCCGTCCTCCGATCCCAAGTCCTCCTCCCCCAGGTAGAAGCCGGCGAAGCCGTGCGTGGGCCCGGTCCAGCACGTCGCCCCCGGGAGGAGCGACTCGACCTCCTGGAGGACGGCGCTCAGGTTCACGCCGAGGGTGCCCGACCGGAGGCCCTGCGTCGACGGCCCCCCGTAGGAGAAGTCGAAGCTGACGTTCCCGTTCGTGCCGTTGTCCACTCCGTGACAGTAGTAGGCGACGCCCCACGGCTCGGGGGCGAGCGTCGCGTTCACGAGCGTGGGCGTGGTCCAGTTCAGCCAGGAGAACGGGTAGCTGATGTTGTGGGCGAGGAAGATCTCGACCTCGACGAACGGCGGGACCTCCAACGTCGGCGGGAGGCCCTGGCTGAAGAAATCGTCGAACGAGAGATCGTAGCCGGAGACGTCGGAGGAGTTCGGAGGTTCCACGGAGTAGGACGCGGTCACCCAGAGGCTCTCGCGGACGGTCGCCGCGACGGTCTGAGGGAGGCTCCAGGCCGAGCTCTGGTTCGTGTACGTCGTGCCCGCTCCCGCGTAGTCGTTCACGCCGTAGGCGACCTGAGGGTAGGAGAACCAACCCCCGGCGGCTCCGACGTGCGACCAGTTGGCGTAACCGAACAGGCTGCCGGCGGTCGCGTTGTAGCACATGCCGACGTGCCCGACGGTCCCGTTCGGCACCGAGTAGGTGTTGGCCTGCAGGGTCCCGAACTGGAGGGCGAGGGTCGGTCGTGGGGTGCCGGGGGTTCCCACGATGCAACTCGAACGGGTGGTGGCCGACGGGAGCAGCGGGATCTCCGTGGGCCCGGGGGCCGTCGACCGGATCGCGTGACGTTCGAGGAGCCCGACTCCGAGGTAGGTGCCCACCGCCCCCGCGACGACCGCCGCCACCACGACCAACACGAGGCCGGCCTGCGCGCGACGCCGGGGTGTGGGAGCTAGGGCTCCCGAGGAGGGCATCGCCCCCTTGGAGGAGGGGCGTCCGATTTGAGGCTTCGTCCGCGTTCCCGCCTGCGACGGGTCCGGCCGAACGACGATCGTGGGCTCGAGACCGCTCCCGCACTAGGTTTTTTCCGCTGGTCGGGTTCTTGGCCCTTCGTGCGCGGGCCGCCCGCTTGGAGCCCCACCTCGGGATGGGGGAGCCCGGTGCCGTTTGGAATGCCGGCGAACGCCCCGGGCAGCCCCGCGATCCGCCTCCAGGAGACGGCGGCGATCCGGATGCTCAAGACCGCGGCGATCGTCGGCATCCTCTCGATCGTCGTCGGTACGTTCCTCCCGTACGTCGTCACGTACGCGGAGGGGGCGCCGAACCCGTTCACTGCCTTCGGCCTGGTCACGCCGATCGGCTCGGGGAACAACACCTCGTTGTCGGTCAGCGCCAGCGCGGTGGGCCTCCTCGACGCGAACGTCGGCGTGGCCCTGGTCGTGGTGCTCGTCGGGCTCGTCCTCTACTACCTGTGTTTCGCGCGTTTGAAAACGTTCGACGCACGCTTTGCGACCCCGGCGACGCTGACGATCGTGTTCATGGTCGGGTTGGGGCTCGTCGTCCTCGGCGTCCTGGTCACGCTCTCGGCACTGACCGGAGCGAACGGGTGCGACCTCGGGCGCACCCCCACGCCGCCGTGCGCCACCGCGCTCCTGAACTCCCTGCTCGAGGGCCTCGCGGTGCTCCTCGTCTCGCTGATTGTCGTCCTCGTGGGCGCCGTCGGGTTCCTGGTCGGGCTCTGGCGGATCGGCACGCGGTACGGCAACTCGATGCTCCACGTCGCGACGATCCTCTACCTCATCCCGTTCGTGAACCTCGTCGCGCCGATCCTGACCCTCCTCGCGGCCCGGGAGATCGAACGGAGGATCGCGGCCGGGGGCCTGGGCGCGTTCGTCCCGCCCCCCCTCGGTTTCCCAGGACCCCCGCAGCCCCCCGTTCCTCCGGCCTGAACCGCGGGGACGCGGCCGCGCGGCGGCCCGAGCGGGCTCACCACTCGCGCCGCATCTCCCGCCCGAGCACGAACCCCAGGCGGGCGTAGACCGGCAGCCCCTGCTTCGACGCGTGGAGATAGATCCGGCGGTACCCGTGCGTCTTCGCCCAGTGGACCATCGTGCGCACGATGCGGCTCGCGACCCCTCGCCCCCGGAACTCGGGGACCGTGTACATCGACAGGACGTAGGGCATCGTGCGACGGAGGAGCCGGCCCGGCCGCGGGTGGACGGGGGAGATCCAGATCGCCCCGCTGCCGGCCACGCGGCCGGTGGGGTCCTCGACCACGAACGCGAGGAACCGGCGGTGCGCGATCTCCCTCCGCACCCAGCGCCGGTAGACCGGCATCAGGCGCGCGATCTGGGCGCGGCTACGTCCCCCGATATCCTCCCACATCCGCCGGCAGTGGACGAGGAGGAGCGGGAGGTCCGCGCTCGTCGCCCGTCGCAGGAGCAGGGGGGTCCGACGGGGGACCGCCGGCCGCCGCGGGCCGGGCCGCGCGCGGGAGGCGCCCGTCGGCATGCACCCGCTAGCCCTTCTTCAGGGCGGCGACGAGCTTGCCGACGACCTGCTGGGCGTCCCCGTAGAGCATGTGGCAGTGGTCCCGGTAGAACAGGTCGTTCTCGATCCCGGCGAACCCCTTGCCCTGGCCGCGCTTGATCACCAGGACGTTCTTCGCCTGCTCGACGTCGAGGATCGGCATCCCCTCGAGGGGGCTGCCCTTGCGGTGGGCCGCCGGGTTCACGACGTCGTTGGCCCCGATCACGAGGACGACGTCGGCCGTCGGGAACTCGGCGTTGATCTCGTCCCGGTCGAACAGCTTGTCGTAGGCGATCCCGGCCTCGGCGAGCAGCACGTTCATGTGCCCGGGCATCCGGCCCGCGACCGGGTGGATCGCGAACTTCACGGTCACGCCCTTCGCCTCGAGGAGGTCGGCGAGCTCCTTCACCTTCTGCTGGGCCTGGGCGACGGCGAGCCCGTAGCCCGGGGCGATGATCACCTCGTGGGCGTACTCCATCATCACTGCCGCGTCGGCCGGGTCCATCGGCTTCAACTGGCCCGCGATCGGGCCCCCGGTCTCCTCGGTCGCGCCGAAGGCGCCGAAGAAGACGTTGCCGACCGAGCGGTTCATCGCGCGGGCCATGAGGACCGTGAGGAGCGACCCCGCCGCGCCGACGAGCGTCCCCGCGACGACGATCGCGTAGCCCGCGTCGCCGAGCGGACCGTTGACGAGGGCGAAGCCG
>JASHQF010000105.1 GCA_030037695.1 Thermoplasmata archaeon | reverse complement strand
CCCAACGGGACGAACTGGTCGGTCAGCGCGGTGGCTAACACGACGGGCATCCTAGGCTGGGATCGGATCGGGAACGGGACCCACGCAGGGGTGTTCGATCCGTCGAACGGGAACCTGTATCTCCCGATCATTACGGGAGCCACCGTGGTCGTGGTGAACGCGTCCTCTGGAGGTACCGTGGCGACCGTCGCGGTCGGGCAGAGTCCGCGCATTGCGGCACTCGATCCGGTCAACGGCCTTGTCTATGTCACGAACCGGAACTCGAGCAACGTGTCCATCCTCGATCCCGCCAACAACTCGGTGGTGGGCTCGATCTCCGTCGGCATAGGTCCTGTTGGCATCGCGTACGATGCTGCGAACGGGTTGATCTACGTGGCCAACGAGGGGTCGCTGGTCGGCCCCGTCAACGGTACAGTGTCCGTGATTGCCCCGTCCAATGCGACGGTGATCGGCTCGATCCCGGCCGGAGTGGAACCCCGGTACCTGATGGTGGACCCGCTGAACGGCTGGATCTACGTGGCCAACTACGGCGGTGACAATCTGACGGTCATCAACGGATCGTCGGACGACGACATTGGGTCGTTCGCTCTCGGAGAGAACTTGTCCACTCCTGCCCTCGACAGCGCGAACGGGGATCTGTTCGTCGTCGACAACAACCTAGGGGACGAGATCCTCGAGGTGAACGCCACGACGGGGGCCTTCCTGCAGTCCGCCTCCACCGCGGAGTACCCCACGGCCCCTTACTTCGACCCGCTGAACGGCTTGGTCTACGTCTCGGGCGAGTTCAGCGACGACGTCTCCGTCTACAACGCGTCGGACCTCGAACCCGTCGGTTCGATCCCTACGGGGGACTTCCCTGCCGGCCTGGTCCCGGAGGGGAGCACGGGGTACCTGTTCCTCCTCCAAGGGAGCGCGAGCACGATCGAGGTGATCAACGGCTCGCTCCCGAACGGAGGGGCGGGGGCTCTCCTGACGGTCGCGCTCTCGAACGTCACGGCCAACGGATCCGGGGTGGCCCACCACCTTCTCCCCGACGGCAACTACGCTCTCGAGATCACGCCCCTCCCCGGTTGGGTCGGTTTCGCGTCCGAGGTGGCCTCCGAGCCGTTCGTGGTCGAGAACGCAAGCGCCTTCCAGACCGTGGCGTACCTGCCTTCCGCTCCGGTCGCGGTCTCCTTCGCGGAGCGAGGACTCCCACCGGCGGCGATCTGGACCGTCTCCGCCCCTCGGGGTGTGGAATCGAACGCCACGTCGGGCACCTCCCTCACGGTCCTCGAGCGCAGGGGGTTCCTTCCCCTGTCGATCGTACCCCCGGGCGGCTACGGAGTAGCGCTGATTTCGGGGCCGGGGGACCCTGATCAGAGTTCCGCCCTTGTACCTGGCCCGGTAACCTGGGACGTGACGTTCTCGCCCCTTACTCACCTGTTCTTCAACGAGTCGACCACCGGTCGACAGCTGTACACGGGAGCCTCATGGGCCGTCGATCTCCGATCGACGCGGAGCAGCGGAGGGCCGGCCGATCAAAGCGTCGGGGGCACCGGCGCCTCGATCGAGGTCACCGTCCCTGCGGGCGTTCCGTATCGCTTTACGCTGTCGTACCCGGCCGGCTACCGGGCGTCGCCGCTCTCCGGTCGCGTCCTGGTGCCGATCCGGCTGACCTCGTGGACGCAACCGCTCCGATTCATCCTGGTCACCGCTCCCGTGCACTGGGAGGAGATGGGGGTGCCATCCCGCGCCACGTGGACCGTGGCGATCGCCTCGGGTCCGCCCGTGCTGAGCTATCCTTTGACCCAGTCGAAGACAGCGCCGGCCGAGATAGTGTTCCGTTTGCCGGTCGGGGTGTATACGTTCACCGCCACGTCGGGGTCGGCCACCGTCTCAGGGAGCTTCGATTCGTTCGCGCCGTCGCCGAGCTTCTACGTCGTGGTGCTCTAGTCGGAATCGACCGGGGCGGAGGGGCCCACGGAGGGCCCTAGGGGGTCGTGGCGTGCGGAGGGACCCAGCCCTCCGCGGCCAGGACCCCGTCGACCAAGAGGGCGTGGATCGAGAACCCGCGGAGCATCTGGTCCCACATCTCCTTGCGCACCGGTGGGCTCGACGCGAACGCCGCGACGATCCGGCCGATCCACTCGCTGTGCTCCACGTCCGCCACGGCGTGCAGCCGGTAGTACTCGAGCGGCCCCTCCGCCACCGAGTACCGGTCGCGGAAGGCGGGGAAGAGTCGTGTGCACAACTCCACGTTGGGCGGTTCGGAGGACCCTGCGGCCGAGACGAAGAACGGATGGACGCGGTTCGTGTAGAGGAAGTCGTCGATGGCGACGAGCGTGCTCGCGAGGCGGGGGCCCCCCGTCACCTCGCCGCGCGGGATCCCGAGCCCCTCGCAGAACCGGAGCCACAGCTCCGGGTGGGACGGATGCACCCCCTTCGGGTCGCCGGCTTCCTCTACGAGCTGGTCGAGGATCAGTCGACGATACGGGTCGTACTCCGGATCCGGTGGGCAGTTGGTGAACCGCTCCGCCATCGCGGTCGGGACGGCCGCGAGCCACGGGTAGAACTGCTTGGCCCACGCCTGCACGACCGGCTTCGGGACCGACCCCTGCTCGAGGGCACTAAAGAACGGGTGCGTGCGGAACGGGTGATGCTCTGTCTTGTACTTCGTGAGCTCGTCCCGAAAGCGGGCTCCCTCCCATCGCACCCACGGCGGCTCCGGCATCGCGTCGCCGACCTGGTTCGTGTATAAGGTCCGCGAGGTTCAAGGTGAAACCTCGCCCGTTATGGAACGCGCTCCGCGTCCCGAGCGATGTCTTCCCCTCGCTCGCCGGCGTCGCCGGTGCCGTCGTTCGGCCCCCTGACGGGGTTGCGGGTCCTCGACTCGGCCCGGTTTGTCGCCGGTCCGTGGGCGTCCACCTACCTCGGCGAATTCGGCGCCCGGGTGATCCACATCGAGGGACCGCCGTTCGAGCCCCCGTACGCCGACCCGACCCGCACCCTCCCCCCTCTGCTCCCGACCGGTCGCGGGGCGGAGGGCGTCTCGGAGTCCTGGGTCCAGTACGCCCGCAACAAGCTCAGCGTGGGTCTCGATCTCCGTCGGCCGGACGGTCGGGAGGTCTTCCTGGACCTCCTCCGAGCCTCGGATCTCTGGATCGAATCGTCCCGACCCGGCACGTACGATCGGTTAGGGCTCTCGGACCAAGAGGTGTGGGAGGCCAACCCGCGCCTCACCATCGTCCACGTCTCGGGGTTCGGCCGCACGGGCGTCCCCGAACGGGTGGCGGCGCCGTCCTTCGATCTGATCGGGCAAGCGTACAGCGGGTTTCTCTCCCTGCAGGGGCGGCCGGACCCTGAGCCTCCCACCCGGGCCGGTACGGCCCTCAACGACACCGTCACGGGGCTCGCGGCCGCGACGGCGGGGCTGATGGGCTGCTACCACGCCCAACGTACCGGGCGGGGGCAGGCCGTCGACGTGGCGCAGTACGAAGTGTTCTTTGTCCTGCTCGAGAACCTCGCGCTTGACTTCTTCGCCCGGGGGGTCGTCCGCGGGCGGTACGGTGCCGGCCATGCGCGACTGCACCCCTACGACCTCCACCGCGCGGCGGACGGCTGGGTGGTCGTGGCGGCCCCGACCGCGAGCAGCTGGGAACGCCTGAAGCAGCTGGTCGGGTTCGTCGGGAGTTCGC
>JASHQF010000104.1 GCA_030037695.1 Thermoplasmata archaeon | reverse complement strand
TACACGATCGGGGCTGAGAAGGTCGCCGTCCCGTTGTAGAAGAAGAACTCGAACGCGTTCGCGGGCGAGACGTGGAGCGTGACCGGGTAGGAGCCCTCGGGCGCTCCCAGGCCCCAGAGCCCGGTCAGGAGGGACGGACCGGTCGTCATCGTGCCGTACTCGCGCAAGCCGCCGGGCGCCCCCGTCGAATCGTTGCTCCAGGCGACGTTCGCGCCGACCGAGCTCTCGGCCGTGTCCGACCCGTAGCTGTACGCGGACGGGACCGCGTTGAAGGCGGACCCGGTCCAGTAGGCGAGCCCGAGCTGGGCATCGGCCGTTCCGAGATCGACCTGGCTCCCGCTCCCGGGGCCCCCGATGTCCAACTCGAGATCATCGAGCAATCCCGCGGGGTTGTAGTTGAACCCGTCAATCTCGAACGGCGAGGCGCTGGATGCCCCCTCGGACGAGAAGTCCACGAAGTCGAACGTGCGGCTGAAGTCCTCGGTCGGGATCGACGTGCTGACGAGCTGCGCCTGGAACGACACCGAATCCTGACCCGCCTCGGTGAGGCTCGAGACCATCGTCAAGGTCAGATTGAAGGGATAGGAGACCGCCGTGGCGATCGGGGTCACGGAGTAGTAGTATCCAAGATCGCCGGCGTCGTTCGTCCCGTTCGGTCCGTGCGAGGCGATGGCGTTGGACGTGATCGGGGCACCCGAGAAGTTCCAGATGTTGGAGACGAGCACCATCGATCCCGAGCCGGGAGAGTACGTGACCACGTCCTGGGCCCAGAACGTGTAGCCCGGAACGCCGAACAGGGTGACGTCGGTGAGGACGGCGTTCAGCTGGATGCTGAAGCTCTCGGGATCGGAGAGGTAGAGATCGGCGCCCTGAATGCCGGTGGCATTGGTGTCGACGATCCCCCGGACCTCCGAGGTGTTGAGGATGCTCGGGGTGAGCGCCCCGTCGCCGCTGCCGGAGAGACCGTAGTCGGCAAGCCCCATCGGGGAGGGCGCTCCCACGTTCGTGGGCGAGACGATCGACTCGGCTTCCGACCGGGCGATGGCGGCCGGACTCGCCGGGCCGTGGGGGAGGTAGACGACGTCGGGGTTGAGGCCCGCGGCCTGGGTCGCGGCCACGGCGCGCTCGGCGATCGAATCGGTGAGATTAGCTCCGGTAGGATAGGGGGTCGCGGGGCCCGTGGGGGCGGCTGGCGGAGGGCTTGCGGCCCCCGAGGCCTGGGAAGCGAGCTCCGTGCCGACTCCGGACGAAGGGTGAACCGCCAGGGTGGCACCTCCGGCAGGACCCAGGCCCAGCCAGGCCAGGACGCCCACGGCGACCAGCGCGACGACCTTCCAGCGCGCCTCTCGCATATGCCCTCCCGGAGACGGACGGCGACGTACGGTTTCTTGGGTTATCTACCTTCGTGGGGCCGGAACTCCCCCGCTCGAGCCACGCGGCGAGGTCCCGCCTTGAGCGACCTGCGGGCCGCGAACGGTTCCGCAGCGTCCGGGTCGGAGCTGGCCGAGCGCGCGTCCCGGCTCGGAGGGCGTGCCGGGGCCAGGATTCGAACCTGGGAACTCCTGCGAGAGCAGATCTTGAGTCTGCCGCCTTTGGCCGCTCGGCCACCCCGGCGCACCGGGCCGAGGGACGTCCGGAGTTATTCCCCTTCGGGTTCGGTCCCGTCGTCCCCGTCGTCCTCCGCGACACCGGAGGGAGGGGCGAGCACCGGATCGTCCTGCGCGGCCGCCGCCAACGTCTCGGGAGCGGGGGTTGCGCGCAGGGTCGGCGGACGGATCCGGACTCGCCGGGTCCGGCCGCAGACGAGGCAGGTGCGCGACCTCCGCCCGAGGCGAAGCCGGGTTCGGACGGTACGGCCGTCGATCCAGAACGCCGAGCACCCTCGGCAGTACAGTTCTCGGTACTCGGCGAGCAGTCGAACGTTGTACCGCATCCCGATCCGTCGCGCGAGCGCGACGTAGCGGCCCGCAAGTCGCCGGTCGCCGCGCGTCGCTTCTCGTTCGGCGAGCGCAAAGAGATCCGCGATCCGCTCGCGGGCGATCCGTACCATGACGGCGGTGCGGCGGCCTCGGCGGCCGCCCCGTCTCACGGCTGGGGGGACTGGCATACCGGGCAGTAGACGGCCGGCTGCGCGATCAAGGTGCGGCACCGGACGCAATACTTTCCCGACGGGGGAGCCGGCATCGGTCCGGTCGCGCCCGGCGGGGCGAGCGACAGGTACGGTCCCCCGGCCGCGGCGGGCATCGCCGCAGCGCGCGGCGGGAGCACGGACGCGGGCACGAGCGGTGGGGCGGGAGGCGGCGGGGCGGCGATGCGAGGCGGGGGCACGGGAGGGGCAGTACCCGCTTGCGGCAAGGTGTACCCGCATTTCGCGCAGAACAGCGTCCCCTCGGGGGCCATCTCGCCGCAGTGAAGGCAAACCGGCACGACCGGGGGAAGATTAATGCGGTATAATTCGGTGGGTGGCTTGGTGCGACGCCGGTCGGTGGCTCTCGTCACCCGCGATCCGAGCCTCTACCACGAATTGGCGGGATTCCTGCGCGATCGCCACTTCCCCTGCCTGAGCTTGCTCCCCGGTGACCGCATCCCCGAACAGGTCGCGGTCGTGCTGACGTCCGAGGCGGAGCGGCCGCTCCTCTCGCATCGCTGCGTGCTCGCGGCCCGGGAGGGTGGGGACCGACGCGCGCTCGCCGCCGCGATCGCTCACGCCCTCGGGGACGCTCCCCCGTCGGGGGAGCTCGTCGTCGGGCTCGATCCCGGGCCCCGCCCGGGGTACGCGATCGTCGCGGGACCCGCGCATCTCGGCGAGGGGAACCTCGAATCGCCGGAGGCGGTCGCCCGGTTCGCGTCCCAGTTGCGCCAGCGGTTTCCGTCGCAGGCCCTTCGCTTCCGGGTCGGCTCGGGCGACCCCCGTGCCCGCAACCGGATCGTGAACGACCTATTGCAACGACATCGTTGGGTGGAGCTCGTCGACGAGCGCGGGACGACGCCCCGGGGCCGACGCCGTCCGCGGGATGCCGTCGCGGCGCGCACGATCGCGCGTACCCCGGGGACGATCGTCCGGGAGGCGCTCCACGCCCCGGTGACCCCGGGCGAGATCGCGAACCTCCAACGTCTCAGCCGGGAGGGGAGCGGGGGGAGGGTCACGATCTCGCGGAGCTCGGCCCACCGGGTCCTTCGCGGAGAGATCACGCTCGCCGAGGCGGTCGGGCTCATCGCGCCCGATCGGTTCCCGCAGGGTGAGCTCCGGTCGCTCCACCGCGAACGCCTTTAACCGGGACCTAGGTCGCCACGAGCGTGCCCCTCCCGCCAGAGACGGAGCGTCGCGCCCTGCGGGCGGTGCTCGAGAACGCCTGCGCCCACGACGGCGCGGCCCGGGCCGCACCCGTCGTGAGTCGGCTCCTCGCCCAGCAGCCCGCCCTTCGCGCGCAGGCGGAGGAGATCCGGGCGTTTGTCTCCGAGGCGATCGCCTCGCTCCATGGCGTGCCCGTGCCGGAACTCGTCGACCGCCTCGCCGCGCTGGGGGGTCCGGAAGCGGCCCCTCCCCCACCCCCACGGACGGAGGGCGGTACGTTCCCCGACTTGCCGGGGGCCGAGACGGGGGCGGTCGTCCTTCGGATGGCGCCGTTCCCGAACGGGGTCCTCCACATCGGCCACGGCCGCCTGCTGTACGTGCACGACCACTACCGGACGCGGTACCGGGGCAAGCTCCTCCTCGTCTTCGACGACACGATCGGGTCGGAGGAGAAGCGCGCCGAGCCGGAGTTCTTCGATCTGATCCAGGGAGATTGCGAGCTCGCGGGAGTCCGTCCGGACGCCGTGTTCTACAAGTCCGACCGGATCGAGGCCCAGTACCCGTGGGCGGTCCGCGTCATCGAAAAGCACGGCGCCTACGTCTGCCGCTGCCCGGCCGAGCTCCTGCGGGAGAACCGGGCCGCGGGTCGGGCCTGCGCGGAGCGCTCGCAGTCCCCGGGCGAGACGCTCGACGCCTGGAAGGCGATGCTCTCCGGAGGCTTCGCGCCGGGGGAGGCGGTCCTGCGCCTGCGGACGGATCTTGCGGACCCCGACCCGGCGTTCCGCGATCGGGTGCTGTTCCGGATCAGCGATCTCGATCACCCTCGCGTCGGACGGAAGTACCGCGTCTGGCCGATGCTCGAGTTCTCCTGGGCGGTCGACGACGTGGAGCTCGGGGTCACCCACGTGCTCCGGGGCAAGGAGCTCGTGATCGAGGACCGGATGCAGCGGTACATCTGGGACCTTCTCGGGGTGCGGGGCCCGCCGTTCCTGCACTGGGGGCTCCTCCGGGTGCGCGAGGCGAAGGTCGCGAAGAGCAAGGCGAACCGGGAGGTCCGCAGCGGGCTCTACGACGGCTGGGCCGACCCGCGCACGTGGTCGCTCCGCTCCCTCGATCGACGCGGGGTCTCGATGGAGGCCCTTCGGACGTTCATCCTCTCCTTCGGCCTCTCGCTCTCCGACATCGAGGTGGCGGCCGAGACCCTGTACGCCGAGAACCGCAAGGCGATCGACGGGGCGACGGTCCGGCGGGCGTTCGTCGCGGACCCGGTGCGGGTCGAGGTCGAGGGGTACCCGTTCGACCTCGCCGCCGTCCCGCTCGCGAACCATCCGGACCGGCCGGAGCTCGGCACCCGTCCGGTGCGTGCGGGGCCGGTGTTCTATCTCGCCCGCCGGGACGTCGTAGCCCACCCCGGGGAGGAGATCCGCCTCAAGGATCTCGTCAACGTACGGCTCCCCGCCACGCTCGACGAGCGGGGGCCCGTCCGGGCCACGTTCGTCGACCGGCCGAACCGACGGCTCCCGCGCCTGCAATGGGTTGGCGCGGACGGGGCCGTCCCGGTCGACGTCCTGGAGGTCGAAGGGACCCACCGGACCGGGCTCGCGGAGCGGGCCGTCGCCGAGGCGTCCGCGCGCCAGATCCTCCAGTTCGAGCGGGTCGGCTTCGTCCGGGTCGACGCGGGCTGGACGCCGGGCACCGAGCCGGTGCGCGTCGTCTACGGGCACCCCTGACGGGGCGTGCCGGAGCGGGACCGCAGCGTGACCGACGGGCTCGAAGGACGGGCGGAGGGCGAACGACCCCTGCTCGCGGTGTTCCTGGCGACGTTCTTCGTGCGGTTCGCCTTCGGCAGCACCCTCGCGGTCTTCGCCGCGTACATCACGCTGCGCACGTCGGGGCTCGGCGCGTCGGAGGTCGGCACCGCGGGGATCGTGAGCGCCCTCGCCCCGGTCGGGGAATTCTCGACGGTCCTGCTCGCCGGCGTCGCCGCCGACCGGTGGGGCCGCTTCCCGATCCTCTTCGGAGGGATGGCGGGCGCGGCGGCGATCTTCCTGGTCGTCGCGACGACACGGACCCCGCTCTGGCTCGGCGCCGCGAACCTCGTCTTCGGGGTCGCGAGCGGAGCGATCCTCGCCTCCAGTCTCGCGGTCGTCGCCGACCGCTCCGGGGCCGGGGTCCGGGGCTACGAGATGGGCCGGTTCGACGCGATGAACCTCGCCGGCTGGGTGACGGGGTACGCCTTTGGCCTCGGGGTCGAGTCGACCCTGCCGAACCGCGAGCTCGCCTCCGTCTTCCTTACCGGGGCGGCCGTCCTGGTCGTCGGGCTCTTCGCGACGCGGGCCCTCCTCCGGGGTGTCTCGGAACCGCGGCACCGGACCGTACGACCGGTCCGGTACGTCGTGCGGAGCGCCCTACGGCGCAAGGTCCTCGTCGTCACGCTGCCCTGGCTGTCGATCTACGCCCTGATCGGCGTGGCGCTCGTGTTCCTCGGCCCCGCCGCGTCCGGCATCGGCGTCCACACGATCTACCTCGCCCTCGCGATCGCCGGGGGCGGGGGGGTGCTCGTGCTCACGCAACCGTCGTTCGGCCGCCTCGCCGACCGCTGGGGCCGTACGCGCCTCATGACGATCGGGGCGATCGGTTTCGGCCTCGTGATGCTGTTCGCCAGCCTGCTCACCGCCGAGGGGCTCCGCTGGCCGTTCCTCGTGGGGCTCGGCACCGGGATCGTCCTCGCGCTCGGGTACGGACCCGCGGCGCTGGCCGCCCTCGCCGACCTCGCCCTCGAGCTCAGCCGCGCCACGACGATGGCGATCTACTCCCTCACGATCTCGCTCGGGATGGTGGTCGGGCTCGTGGGCGCCGCGACGCTCGTGCCGGCGTGGGGGGACGTGGGCCTGTACGTCTTCTTCGGGGCGATCACGGCGGTGCTGGCGATCCTGACCGCCGTCCGGTGGGTCGAGGCGGCCCGCGCTACGATTCCGGTTCGATGACGACGTGGCGCAGGACGGGGTGGGCCGCTCGGAGGGCGAGCGCCAGACGGTCGATCGCGGCCTCGATCTGATCGGTCGTGAGCCCGTCCTGGAAGTTGATCCGAAGGGCGAGCAGCGCGTCGTCCGGCCCGAGCAGCATCGACTCGAACGAGCGGACCCGGGCGACGTTCGGGTCCCGCTCGACGATGCCGAGCATCTTCTGGGCTGCCGCCGGGGGGAGGGCGCGACCGATCAGGTACTCCCGGCTCTCGGCGGTGAGGACGAAGCCGGTCGCCACGAGGAGGAGGCCCTCGAACGCGGCGACGCCGCCGTCGATCGCGTAGTCGGAGGTCCGCCAGATGACCACGAGGCCCGCGAGCGCGACCCCCGAGCCGAGGACCGTCACGAGGTCCTGGAAGAAGATCGACTTCAGCCCCTGATGGGCCGATTCGAGCAGCGAGAGGAGGGTCTCCCGGGAGATGCGCAGCTCGCGCAAGGCCACCCAGATCCCCACCAGGCTCACCGCGAGCGTGGCGGCGACGACGGCGAGCCCTTCGGGAAGGTGGGAGACCGGCACGGGGTGGAGCAGCTGGTCGAGCCCGGTGACCATCGCGACGATCCCCGCGGTCGAGAACGTCACGACCGTCGAGACGAACGCCCAGAAGAACCGCTCCTTCCCGAACCCGAACGGGTGCTCGAGGTCGGGAGGCCGGCGCGACAGGTGCAGCCCCCACAGCAGCAGACCGCTGCCCACGAGGTCGGTGACCGAGTAGATCGCCTCGGCTAGGACCGTGCGGCTGCCGGTGACCGACGCCACCGCGAGGTTCGCTCCGAAGAGCGTCGCGTTGAGGGCGATCGTCGCGTACAGGATCACCCAGGGTCGCATGCGTTCTGCCCGAGGGCCGTTCCACCGTGCGCGGGAGCGATAATGGTTCCCCGACCCCAGGAAGGCGGTGGGTGGGGGGCCCGCCGGGGGGCTTCGGAGGGTGCGACCCTCGGGGGTCCCTCGGCCCGCGACCAATCGTTAAATTGCGACCGGCCGTGCTCGGGATCGCGGTCATGAGCGAGACCGGAGCCCGCACGCCACCCGCCTCGATCCCCACCCCTACGGTTCGGCCGGGGGGCCCCGTCGCGCGGGTCGGCCGTCCGCGGCTCGCCGAGCTCGGGCTCTCGAGCGGCAAGCGCGCCCGCCTCCGCCGTCTCCTCTACGAACACGGTCCGGGCGGAGGGACGTTGCTCGTGCTTCCGATCGATCAGGGGCTCGAGCACGGCCCGGTCGACTTCTTCGCGAACCCGGCGGCGCTCGACCCCCGCTACCAGTTCGAACTCGCCCGGGACGGCAACTTCAGCGCGATCGCCGTGCACGTCGGCCTCGCCGAGAAGTACTTCCACGAGTTCGCGGGACAGGTCCCGCTGATCCTCAAGCTGAACGGGAAGACGGCGATCCCGTCCGACGCCGCAGCGTTCAGTCCGCTCACCGGCACCGTCGAGGACGCCGTGCGGCTCGGGGCCGACGCGGTCGGCTACACGGTCTATGTCGGCTCGCCGTCGCAGGACCGCGACTTTCGCCAGTTCCTGGAGGTGCGTCGCGACGCCGAGCGGTTCGGGATGCCGGTGATCGTATGGGCCTACCCCCGCGGCGAGGCCGTGGCGCAGAAGGGCGGTCGCGACAGCCCCTACGCCGTCGAGTACGCGGCCCGGGTCGCCCTCGAGCTCGGCGCCGACGTCGTGAAGGTGAACGCCCCGGTCCCGTCCGAGAAGGACGCCCAGAGCCCGGCCCCGTACTCGACCTTGAAGCCGACGCCGGCCGACGCCCTCCGTCGGGTCGTGGAGAGCGCCGGGCGCGCCTTCGTCCTCGTCTCGGGTGGGGAGAAGGTGGCGGATCCCGAGCTGCTCGCCAAGGTGCGCGGCGCGCTCGACGCCGGCGCGACCGGGATCATCTTCGGACGGAACCTCTGGCAGCGCCCGAGGGCCGAGGCGCTCCGGATCACCCGGGAGCTCCATGGGATCTTCCGGGAGTACGCAGAGCCTGCGCCCTGACCGGGCGATCCCCCTGTTCGTCCGTTTCCTCGGCGAGGACGATCCGCGACGCTGCACCGGCCGACGGCTCCTGCTCCGCGGGCTGGTCCGCACGGTGCGCACCCCCGAGCGGCCCGGTCCGCCGTCGATCACCCTCGATCCGTTCGCCCTGCTCCCGCTCTCCGCCCGCGACCGGGCGCGGGCGGAATTGGCCGGGATCCTCGCGGTCGACGGCTCCTGGAATCGGATCGGGGCGCGCAGCCGCCTCTACGGCACCGAGGAGCGGGCACGGTCGGCCCGACGACTGCCGATGCTCGTCGCCACGAACCCCCAGCATTACGGCCGCTGGGGTCAGCTCACCACCGCGGAGGCGCTCGCGGCGGCGGTCTTTCTCCTCGGGCACGGGGCCGAGGCGGAGGAGATCCTCGGTGCCTTCCCGGGCGGCGCGGCATTCTTCGAGGTCAACCGGGCTCGGCTCGAACGGTTCCGCGCGGCCCCCTCCGCAGCGGCCGTCCTCGCGGCCGAGCGCAGCGAGCGGGACGGAGCTCGACCGCGTGAACGGCTCACGGGACCGGGCCGAACGTCCTACCCTCGGTCGGCAGATGCCAGATCGTAAGCCCTCGGGCGTCCCCGACCGGGGCGCCGAGGGGCAGCCAGGCTGCGATCACCCCGCCGTAGCGCTCGTAGAGCCGGCACGTATGCAACGTCACGGCGTGGCCGTCGTAGACCGGACGGCCGGTGAGGTCGGGATCGTGCCCGCGCAGGACGAGGGCGATGCCGGAGGCGGCGCGAAAGCGCGCGAGGTCGTCCTCGTCCCAGGGCTCGGCCGCGCCCCTCCGGAGTCGGGAGGCGGCGCACTCCGCCCACGTGAGCTCGAGCAGCGCCTCGTCGGTGAGGGTCTCGAAGGCGGTCGTCCAGGGCCGAGGAAGCTCGCCGCGCGGAAAGCCGGCGTGGGCGAGGTACGCTCCGCTCGCGGTGGCCGCGGCGATCGGGCCGCGCTCGAGCAACGCCATCACCCGGTCGTACCGGGCGCCTCGATCGTGCCAGAGTTCCTCGCACTCCCGGGGCAGCGTGTGGGGTTGCGCCCCCAGCCGGCGCGCGAGCTCGTGGTTCCCCTGGAGCAGGTAGACGCGATCCGGCCAGCGCGCCTCCAGGGAGAGGAGCCAGAGCGCGTTGACGACGGAGCCCGGGCCGCAATCCTCGGGCGACCGGTCGATGTAGTCGCCGAGGCCCAGGAGGATCGACGTCGCCTCCGCCCCCCGGAACGCGGCCGTGAGCTCCGCGGTCGTGCGCCAGTCCCCGTGGCTGTCGCCGAAGACGAGCGCCCGCGCGCCGGGACGGGCCTCGACCTCGACCAGCGCGGGGCGTCGGGGGACGGTGCGCTCGAGCTCCGCGAGCAACCGGTCGGCTTCGCTCGCCGGGAGGGCCACGAGCTCTTCCGGCCGTTCGGGGAGGGAACCCATGGGCCCCGGCGGACGGCTCAGGCGCGGAGGGGAAGTGCGGGGGGCCGGAGTTTCCGGCGACCGGCCACGACGACCGGTCGTCCGTTTGAACCGGCGCATGCCCTGGGCAACAGGGTCCTAAGCCCTGCCTCGCTGGCCCCGACGGCGTTGCCGCGCGGATTGGCCGAGCTGGAGCACCCCCGCACGGTGATGGCGACCGCGCGCGCCAAGTAGCCCCGGCAGGAGTTCCGGCCGATCGGGCCGCGGGCGCCCGCGGCGTTCGAACCTGCGTCGCGAGATCCAGAGTCTCGCATGATTGGCCACTACACTACGGGGCTACGCGCATGCGAGCGGCGGGCCGTTGATAACCTTGCCGCGAGCCGGCATCGAGGGGCGCGGCGACGGGCCCCGCGTCCAAGGACCACATCCAACAAATACCGCGGTCGGCGTGGGCGGCCCGACCGCGGCCGGAGGTCGGGCGGTGGAAGCGACCACGACCGCGAGCGCCTCGCCCGTACCTTCCCCGTCGCCGCTCCC
>JASHQF010000103.1 GCA_030037695.1 Thermoplasmata archaeon | reverse complement strand
TGCCCACTTGAGAAACGGGCTGACGCCCCTCGCTTCCAGAGCCTTAGACGTTTCTGGCTCGGCCAATGAATCTCAACGAAGTGTAGAGGTCGTCCTTTATGATCTCTGTGTAGGGAGTGGGCTTGGGGGAAACGCTCGGTGGTAGTATGGTGCCCAGAACGAGGCCCGTCGCCGACCTAAGGTTGCAACAGGTATTTCACCCGCGAACTATTCGGCCGACGGCAGGTTCAGGGACATCGATTGCAACGCAAGCCGACCCGGCCCGACGAACTGGTTCAGATAGATCGTGGACCCCGCGAGCAGCCCCGATTTCAGGCCCAGGCTGACGAGGGACATCTGGACCGAAGCGTCGCGGTACAGCCAGGCCCCCGGCTCCACGATGATTTGTTCCCCGGGTTGGAGCACCCGTTCGAAGACGTTGCCGTGGCCGTGGAGGGCGACGAGGCCCGTGCCGTCAAAGGAATCGACCCACATCCCGGAGTGGCCGAACATGAGGTTCGCGAGACCCTTCACCCGGAAGTAGCTGTAGCCGACGCCCGAGGTCGCGAACAGGAACTGATGCTCTCGCACGAGCAGCGGCTGGCCGGGCTGCATCGGGCGGAAAATGATCTGGCCCGGCCCGTCGCGCGAGAACGCGATCCGCCCCGGACCGTGCGCTTCGGTGACGATGACGGGAAGCCCCGCCATGATGCGGCGGGCGGCACCCTTGAGGACCTTCGCCGTGAGCTGCACGGTGGGGTCCATCCAGAGCAAGATGTGATGCTCGAAGTAGATCGAGTCGCCAGCACCGAGGGTCACTTCGGTCACCGGGACCAGCTCTCCGGTCGTCTTGACCTGGATCGAGCCGAGGTTGGCGGGCGCCGCACCGCTGGCCGGAGGTAGGGGCATCATGGAAACCCAGGCGAGGCGAGCGGCGCGACCATCTTAGGCGTGTCGTCTTAGAAGGGGTTGAGCCCCCTGAGCCGCCTCCTGCGGGAGAGGGGTGCGGTCAGTCCTGTTCGAGGCGCGGGGCTCGTCGGGGAGGGGGGGGCCTACTTGTTCTGGAACAGTCCGATGCCAACCTCGCCCGGTGCGACGAAGATCGCAGTCCAACCCACGCCGGGCACCTCCGTCTTCGGCATCACGACCTTCGCCCCTGCGGGTTGAGCGACCTTGAGCACGTCATCGATGCTCGGGACCGTCACGTAAGGGATCGAGCCGGTGGGCTCGGGGCCCATGGGCTCGCGAATTCCGATCGCGGCCACGATGGCTCCCTCGTTGCGGCCGTGCATGCGGTAGTTCCCCATCTCCGGACCCATCACCGTGAACTTGAACCCGAACGTCTTCTCGAGGAACTTCTGGGTCGCGCCTGGGTCCTTGGATACCAGTTCGGCGTGGTCGAGCTTCGCGTGATGTGACATGGTAGTGCTGACACCTCTCGGTCGGTGGCCACGCACCTCCCCGCGTCAGATAAACCCCTCGGGGAGGGTAAGGAACGGTTCCCGATTCTACAGGCCGTCGAGGCCAGCCGGAGAAGGCAGGCTCCCGTGGGCCGCCCCGATGGGGGCTCTCCCCCCCGCGCCACGACCGACCGGGAGCAGGACGGAGTCGCTGAAACGCTCGAGGCCAGCCCGCATCGTCTCGGCGTCGAGCCCGATGTAATGCACGGTCATCTCCACCGACGCATGCCCGAGGAGATTCTTCAGCTGGACGAGATCCATCCCCGCGGCGTGGGCCAGCCGCCCAAACGTCCTGCGGAGATCGTGATGGGAGACCTTGACCTTCGTGCTATCGAATCCCGCGGCCCGGGCGGCCCTCGCGAGCAGGGCATCTGCACCCGACCGGGACAGGGGCAGCAGGCGGTCATAGGGGTCGTGACCCTCGATCGCACCGCGTAACACGGTCCGGCCCGCCCGGGCGATCGGTACCTTCCTCCATTTACCCCCGTGCCTACCCTTGCCTAGGACGAGAAGGGCGTCCTCCTCCAGGAGCACGTCCTTCACGCGCAATCGCAGCACCTCCACGCGCCGCAATCCGTTGAACCCCTCGAGCGCGACCAGGACGCGAGCCGCCCCGGTCGCACCTCGATACAGCTTCACCAGCTGGTCCCGGGTCAGCCAACGGCGGTGGACGGGTTGACCTCCCGGGAGGGACCAGACTCGCGATCGGTCTGCCGCGCGGTTCCCTCCCCAGGCGAGAAACTGCCGCAGCGCCGCGAAGTGGAGGGCGGTCGTCGCCTTCTGCCAAGGGAGCCCCCTTCGGAGAGCGTCGACCATCTCGGGCGTAACGTCCTTTGGTCGCCGGAGCGCGGCCACCAGGCCCACTCGGCCCAGGAGATTCGGAAACCGACAGAGCTCCCATCGGATCCTCGTCAGCCAGTCCTCTCCGACGGAGCATTCGGCTCGCTTCCATTCGAGGAATCGGTCCACCTCTCGGCGCCAGGGGGGGCTGGAGGAACTCCCAGCCCTCCGGGGATTTCGTGGCATCGGGTCGAGTGCTGAATTCCCCCTCAAGCAATTGGCGATGCGTCGCTCAATGGACGATGGGCCGTGCGCAAGCCCTCGAGCACGAGCGTCTTGGATCCGTGTCTCTCAGCTCGAGTTTCGGCGTCCGTCGCTCGAAGATCGGTTAAGTATCCGTGAGCGCGTCACGGGGATGCGATGGTCGTGGCCGGATCGCAGCGTCACCTCAGCTTGCTGGCGAGGGCCGTGAGCCCCACGAAGGCCGTCGCCTTCCACATCGCCGAAGAGCTGCACCTGTCGGGCCGGGACCGAGACCCGGTGTATGTGGCGGAGCGACTCGAGCAGCTCCGGCGAGTGGACCCTAGGCTTCGCTCGTTCGTCGAATCGGAGCTCAAGGCCTATGCCCATCCTGTACTCTGACCTCACCGAGGCTTCGGCGCTGCTCGTCACGTTCGCCACTGCTTTCGTCGCCCTCGCTCCCGAGCGACTGAAGAACACCGACTACGCGTCGATCCTGACGATTTTCTCGGTCCCGATGGGGCTCTTCTCGGTCGCTGCCGCCCTCGGAGTGATCGAGATGTGGCAAGGGCTGATCGCGTTCTACCTCGGGTTGATCGCCCTGTTGGTCGCCTTCGTCCTGACGATCCTCCAGATCATCACCGGCAGCAAAGCGGCGAGCCCACCGGCCGGCGGCCTCATCCTCCCGGGCGGCGCCCCACAGGGAAACTCGGGCTCAGGGTCAACGGGCTAGCGCGCTCGGCGCCCCCAGACCCTCTTTGCCCCCTGCTCGTGGCCCATCGCGTGGCTCGGATGCGTACGTACATATACGCATCATGGCGTATTACACCAACCGGACCGTCGGCCCCGCCGGTGGTCCGATCCGAGGGGAGGAGCGAAGTGGGGGTCGAGTCGCGGCCGCCAGCCGAATCGACCGCGACGGCGCTCTTCTCTCGCGTATCATCTCACGTTGCTGGCCCAGTCCGGGTCGCCGGCTGGCATCGGGCACGCCCCGCTAGAGGCGCGCGCCGTGCACCCACCGGGATCGGACGAGGGCCGCCGTGGAGCCCGAACAGCTGATCCTAGTGGGGGCGACGGCCGCCTCGCTAGCGGCGGGCGGCGCGGTCCTCGCGTGGGTTCTCTACAGCCGTTTCTTCATTCGCGTGCCCCCGAACCGGGCGCTGGTCCTCTACGGCGGGTCGCGGCCCGCCGGTTCGGGTCCCGCGCCGGCCGGCGGGTCGCGCGCCGAGATCCTCCCCCCGAGGATCGTGGTCGGGGGCCGGGCGTTCGTCGCTCCGTGGAACCGGAGCGCGGCCTACCTTTCGCTCAGTCCGGTCGAGGTCGAGCTCACCGTCCGTTCGCTGCACTCGGGCAGCGGGGGAAGTGCCTCGGGTTGGTCGGTCGACCTCGCGCTCCAGGCGAAGGTGCCGGCCGACGGCGGGCTCCTCGCCGCGGCCGCCGAGAACCTCCTCGGACGAGGTGAGGAGGAGGTCCGGACCCTGATCCGGCAGACGGCGGAGGGAGCGATCCCGGCGATCCTCGCCCGTCTTCCCCCCGACGGGGCCGAACCCGACTGGGAGCGGCTCGGCTCCGAGATCCAGGCGGCGGTCGCCGCCGACCTCGTGCCGCTCGGACTGGTCGTCCAGCATCTGGCCGTCAAGCAGCTGACACGGGTCTCGGGCGGTCCGGGAGCGGGTCCCTCGGGCCCGGTCCGGTGGCCGCGCGAGGGGGCCGAAGGAGCGTCCGTCGTGGGGCTCGAGCGCACGGCGCCCGAGTTCGATGCCCGCGTGGCGCGGCTCGAGCGGAGCGTCGGGGTCCTCGGCGCCCAGGTCGACCGGATCGCCCAGGAAGGGCGGCCGCCCCCGGACGATCCCGCCTCCGATCCTGATCTCACCTCCTCCCTCGGCGTCGGGCGCCGGAGGGTGCCGGGGGGCACGGCCCGCCCGGATCTGCAGGACGACTCCACGGGGGACGGACGTCCCCCTCGCACCCGAGCGCCGCCCCGCGAGGGGCCGGCGTTCGGGGGGAGGCGGGCGCCCCACGCCCCGCTGGATGTGGAAGAAGTGGGGTAAACCACCATGTGTCCGGCAGCGATTTTGGGGGATCGAGCGTGCGGCAAGACGACCTTCCTCGGCCTGCTCTACGCGGCCCAGGTGAAGTACGGTACGCGGGTCTCGGATTCGTTCCGGTTCCACGCGCCGCTACAGTCCCTGCGGCTGATGAGCCAAGTCTACGAGGGGATGAAGGACGCCCGGTTCCCGGGCGCCACGCTGAAGGACGAGATGACGGAGATCGGCTTCGTCTTCGGCTACAGGAAGGCGATCTCCGGGCGGCTCCCGACGGCGCTCAAGGAGCGGAACTGGGTCAATCCGTTCTCCAAGCTCGCCTTCGCGGCGTACGACGTCTCGGGCGAGGACGTCCAGGAGTTCATCGAGACGGGCGTCGCGGCGAGCCCGATCATCCAACAGTTGCTGAAGAGCCATGTCGTCGTGACGCTCGTCGACTGCAGCAAGATGACGACCGAGATCGACTCGCCCGTCTTCCGCCAGATGCTGAAGTACGACAGCGAGGTCGCCTCGCTCCTGGTCTCGCTCCAGACGTACAAGAAGCAGGAGTTCTCCCGGATGAAGACGCAGGGCTTGAGCGTCGGCAACCCGGTGATCTACCCGGCGATCATCCTCTCGAAGTTCGACAGCGTACGGGACGAGGTCCTGGTGAAGCTCGGGCTCCACCGCGGCGTGCCCCCCGGCGACCAGCGGCGCAAGCGCAAGGAGTACGCGGAGGCGCTGCTGCGGGTCTTCATGCCGCAGACGCTCTCCCAGATCCGCGGCGGCAAGGTCGCGGGCGTCAACTTCGACCAGGCGGCGTACTTCTTCAGCTGGGTCCGGACGGAGACCGCCGAGGCCGGGATGCTCCCGGTCGGCGTGCCCCGGATCGTGCGGAAGGGGTTCTCGGCCGACGGCGGGGCGGAGCCGGACTTCTCCTACGACGACTACGTCGCGTTCATCGAGCATTTCCGGGCCGTCGCGAACAAGGTCCCGGACGAGATCGTGGAGCAGGCGACCCTCCAGCCGGCGCCGGCCGCCGCCACGGCGTAGGGTGCGGACGTTGACCGCCGTCCGCGAAGGGGCCCTGCCGGAGGGCGCCGCCACCGTGAGCCTCCAGCACTGGATCTACGGCGCGAGCCCCGAGAAGGGGTACGGCATGAAGGCGGAGTCGCACAGCCTGAACGGCCCGCTGTACCTGCGGTACCTCGCGGGCCACTTCACGCCCGTGCGGGTCGAGAAGACGTCGAACGGGAGCACGGTGATCGACGCCCGGATGATCCACCCGGCGTCCGCCAACGACGAGATCCTGCTCTCCGTGCTGGGTCGGGGGGTCGCCGACGAGTACAACCGGCCTACCATCCAGAACCACACCGTGGTCGTGCCGGCGCAGCCGGTCCGCGAGGGGCGCCTCACGTTCTACGACGTCGAGGCGGCCGCCGAGGAGTTCGATCGGGTCAACCCGAAGGCGCGGGGGAAGATCGACGCCCTGGAGGTCCGCCTGCGCACGGGCGAGGCGATCCCGCGACCGCCCGGCGGAGGCATCCGTCGGCTGATCACGAAGGCGGCGGTCGACACGCTCGTGAGCCGCCTGCTCGCCGACCTGCAGGGCCGCACGCTCGTCCTCTGCCGGGGGAGCTCGAACCAGTACCGCAACGAGCTGCTCTACCGGCTCGTCGAGCTGATCGCCGCCGGCGGGGAGATCCCGCTGTTCCCCGCGATCAGCGACGCGCCGACCCTGAGCGCGATGAACCACTTCCGGGTCGCCATCTCGGCGCGGGGCGTCCGCGCCGACGCGACCTGGACGCTGCTCGACGCCAGCATCGACCACGCCGCGCTCCCCCCGATCCGGGGCAAGAACACGATGTACGCGCGGGTCGGGGAAGCGTTCGCGGAGTGAGGCCGTGCCGAGCGGATCGGCCCAGGCGCTCCGCCCGCCCGAGCCCGCCCCCGAGGGTCCGATGAGCTCCGCGCTCGTCCTCGCCGATCGGGGGTCCGGGCTCACGACGTTCGTCGGCCTGCTCTACACCGCCCAGGTCCGTCTCGGGATCGACGAGGCGGACGAGTTCCGCTTCCACGCGGACCGGGAGTCGATCCGCCAGCTCGAATCGATCTACGGCGAGCTCGGCGCGGGCCGGTTCCCGACGCACGACCACGACTGGCAGGAGCACCCGCTCTCGTTCGTCTTCGGCTTCCGCCAGGGCAGGCTCCGGGGCCTCGCGCATCCGTCGGCGGGCTCCGAGCCGGGGTTCGACACCGTCGCGATCCAGGTCGGGGGCCTGCCGACCGAGGAGGCCGCCGAGCTCCACGCCCACGACGCCGTCCTGGACCGCGGGACCCGGGAGCTGTTCCGGAGCCGGGTCGTGATCCCGTTGATCGACGCGGTGACGCTCTCCCCCGACCCGGACGGGGCCGAGCAGTTGGCGCTGGCCCGGGCGGACCGCCTGCTCGCGAGCACGTTCGGCCTCCTGGGCAAGTTCCTCGCGGCCGAGCGGGATCGTCGGTCCCGCCATCTGTTCCCGCTCTTCGTGGTGACCAAGGTCGATCGGATCCACCTCGACACCCTCCGGCGGCTCGACGCGCCGAGCGGCGTCCCTTCCGAATGGAAGCGCGAAGCCCGCAAGGCAACCGGGGACCGCCTCCTCCGGCGGTACTACCCTGAGACGGCCGCGTTCTTCGAGCGCCATCGGAAGGGGGCAGGGTTCACCGTCGCTCCCACGGAGTGGTTCTACAGCGGCCTCGCCACCGAGCTGGTCGCGAACGAGCTGAGGGTCCAGCGCCGATCCCTCGCCCCGGCCGGCGGGTGGGAGCCGTCGTACCCGTTCGAGGAATATCGGGCCCTGATCGAGACCCTCGGTCGCCTGGCCCACCGTCTGCCGTCCGCCTCGGCGAACTGACCCGGGGCCGCGTCCCCGCGGTTACCCCGGTTCCGCGCGGTAGCGGTACTCTCCCGGGCGGTCGCCTTCTCGGACGATGCGCCAGCCGGGCAGGGTCCACACCGCGTCGGTCGGTCGCCATTGCGGGTCGCCCTGCACGAGCTCTCCTAACTCCGCTTCGAGGTACTCGTGGTCGGTCGCGACCTCGGGAGCGAGCGAACCCTTCTGGAGCAGGGCGACGAGGAGCGGGAACCCGGCGGGGCGACCCCGCCACTTCGCCGCGAGGAACGCCTTCCGGAACTCCGCGTTGCCGAGGGCGAGTTCCCGCAGGGGTTCGTAGCCGGCGCGGTTGCGGTCATCCTTCGGGGGAGGGTCGAGCCGGCCCCGCTCCCGGCGCTTTTCCGCGACGATCCGAGCCCAGGCTTCCTTCGTGACGGACGCGGCTTCCCAGACGGATTCGGCGTCGACCGCGAACTCCCCAGGAGCCCCTGTACCCGTCCCCTCGGCGTCGCCTCCGACCCCCGCAGTGTCCTCGGCCCCCGGGGTCGGCCGCCCGGCCCCTCGGCGGACACCGCGTCCGGCGGCGAGCGAATAGGCGAGGGCTGCCCCGCTCGCTCCGGGGCCCGGTGGGCGGAGGATCATCTCTTCGCAGTCGGGGTACCGATTCGGGTGGAGGACGACGAACGGCCCCGTCTCGGGGCCCCCCAGGATCGCGGCGAGGGAGTCGTTGATCGTGACCACCTGCCGTCGGACCGCGAGCTCGCTGAGGCGGACGAGCGGGGTCGCGGCCCGGGGATTCCTGGGCTGGGCCGCGAGGTCGTCCAAGATCGCCTGCGCCACCTCGGCGTGGATCTGCTGGGCCGCGCTCCGGGAGAGGATCGACAACCCCGCCCGGTCGCGTGAGAGTCCCTTGCGGAGGCGCGAGCCCAGGTTCCGGCCCTTCGACGCCGGCTGCCAGAGGCTGTGGAGGCGGACGTTCAGCCAAGGTACGCGATGACCCCCGGCGGCGCGGCTCTCCGCGTACAGGCCGCCCCAACGCCTCGGGGCCGTGGCCGCCCAGTCGGGGTCCTCCCCGCTCCGGGCGTACCACTCGAGGACCCGGTCCCTCAGGAACGCCCCCACGGTCAGCGGATCGTCCTCCTCCCGACGGACCCGGGCCATCATCGTCTCTGCCCGCCGGGCGATCGCCTCGGCCGTTCCCGGGCTCTCCCGAGCACGGTCGTCGAGCGCCGGAAGGCGGATCGAGTTAACCGCCACCAGGTCGAACGAGTCGGCCGGGTCGAGGCGGAGGAACGCCTCGATCTCGGGCGAACGGATCTCCGCCCCGATCGCCCGCGGCGCCCCCGGAGCGACCGGCGTCGAGAGCGATGAGGTACCAACCCGCTCGGGGGTCGGCAGACGGCCGTCACTATCCTCACGAGGAATCGATCGCGAGCGCCCTGCCGGGTCCGCCGGGGGTCGTCCCGACCCTGCGGACCCGCCTCCCCCGCTCAGGCGAGCGAGCTCGGCCTGTCGGTCCCGCCGCTCCTCCTCCATCCGGAGCCGCTCGATGGCCCGCCGCGCTTCCCGCTCCCGCTGGATGCGCGCCGCGTCCCGATCGTCGGCCATCGAAAGGGGCCGCCCGTCCCCGACAAAAACTGGTGGACTCGGGCATTAATCGTTTCGGCGCCCGGCCGCACTCGCCGGCGATAGGACGCCGGGGCCGGTGGCGGGCTACGCAGGGTTTGACGTCGTGGCCCGGAGACCGGACGGACCGCCAAAGACCATCAGGAGGAGGGCGGAGAGGATGCCGAGGCCGGCGAACCCCTCCATCGCGTAGAGGGCGACCGGGCTCTGTCCGAACAGCAGGAAGACCGTCCCTGCGAGCGTTCCGCCCAGCGCGCTCAGGGCGGCGAGCCCGACGAACGCCTTGGGGCGAGGGCCGTACGGGCGGGCCAATACGGCCGCGCCGTACGCGCTGAGCGCGAGGGTCGTGAGGGCGAGGCCGATGTGGCTCGCCAGGGTGACGACAAGGTACGAGCTCTCGAGGGCGAGGGAACCCCCCACCGCGGAGGTAACGAGGAACATCACGAGGAGCAGGATCCCCCAGATCCTCAAGGAGATCTTGCCGACCGGCGGGCCCGCTGGCGGGGCGTTGGAGGGCGAGGGGTTTCCGCTCATGCGACTCAGCTAACCGTGCGGCCAGCGGCTCAGCGGGATACCCACCCGCATAAACCGTAGTCCCCTCCCGGGAGGCGAGCTTCCCGCAGGGGTCGACCCGGGTTCGCCTCGGGGCACCGGGGTCCCGCCTTCCGATAACAACGGTCGGTTACTTGCTCGAGTTCGCCGCGACCTTTCCGGTCTGGATCAGCTTGCGCAGGCTATCGCGGATGTAGAAGCGCCAGGCGTCCGAGCAGCCGTTGTAGCATTCGATCTCGGGGGCCAGCCCGACATGGGTGAAGCGAAGCTCGGTCCGCTCCCCCTTCTTCGCGATCTCGAAGACGATGTCGGTGCCGTTCCATTCGGTCCTGTCCTTGACGAAGCTGAGCTGGCTGTCCGTGACGTGCCAGACGACCTTCTTCCCGGGGACCATCTCCGTGATCTTCTGGGTGCTGCGATGCAGCTCCTCGTAGCGGTACGTCCACGTGGCGCCGAGCCGGTCGGTGGTCCCGGTGATCTCCCCCGTCCACCATCCCCGGACGTTGTTGACCGCGTCGTAGACCTGCTGCGGGGTCTTGTCGACGAGGATCGTGATCGTGTAGTTCTTCGACCCCGACGGACCGGCCATCTTTCGCCTTGGATCGAGGGGAGACCTGGGGGTCCATAAGGGGGACGCGGAGCCCTCCCTCAGTACGCCCCACCCCCTGGACCGAGGACGCGGGGCTGGAGTGCCGGAGCGCTAGCCCGGCGATCTAAAGGAGCTCGCTCCGGCCGAAGCGATCGCAGGGTGGGCGCCGGGGGGTTCAGCCCTCGTCCATCAGCAGGATCTCGTTCCCGTCCGGATCCCGGACGATGGCGTCCCAGACCCCCCAGGGCTGCAGCTCTGGGTCGCGAACGAACTCGATCCCGCGCTTCTTCAGTTTCGCGCACTCGGCCTTGAGGTCGCCGTCGACGATCATCAGGATCCCGGAGTTCCCCGGTTCCAGAGGTTGCTCCTTCGTCGCAAGGCACAGGTGCAGCGCGCCCCCCTTACCCTTGCGGCCGACGGTGATCCAGTGCTCCCCGTCTTGGAGCACCGAGAACCCGAGTCGCTCAGTGTACCAGCTCTTCGACCGATCGACGTCGGAGACCATCACCGCGACGCTCGCCATCCAGGGCCTTCGCGCCGGGCGTTTCGATCCGCGGACCCTCTTCTTCGGCATTGTCCCGCCTCGACCCGGGTCGAGGATTCCCCCGCGCTTAACGGCTCATCCTTCCGGGCGAGGGAGGCACGGAGCGGGCGTACGGCGCGATCGCCGCCCTCCACTCGGCCCCAGGTTGCAGGGGTGAGCCAAAACGATCCGAAACTTCGCAGTTTTCACTTACCGGGCCAGATCGGCGAAGAGGATCGTCGAATCCTTATAACTCCCGGATTCGTCACATGACGGTCCCGGAACGTTGAACGGGCGGCCCAGACCGCGGGGTCTTCGGCCCTCCTCGTGGTCGCAGGCGTGGGTCGCCGTCGTAGTGCTCCTCGCGCTCTCGGCGTGGACCGCCTCGGGCCTCGGTTCCACGTCGGCGAGCGCCGAGGTCCCCCAGGCAGGTGCGGCTCCTCCGTCGAACGTTACGGAAGTTCCGGGGTCCTCCGTACCCCTGTCGCCGGCCAACGCCTCCGCCCTCGTTCAGCAGCTCGAGGCCGAGCCCTGGACCGGCGTAGCCGATTCCCCGTACGACGGCGTCGCCTCGGGTTCGTCGCCGGTGACGACGCCCGCGTCGACGTCGCTCTCGGTCGTGGTCTCCTTTGAACCCTCGAACCTCAGCGGGTTGACCAACTTCCT
>JASHQF010000102.1 GCA_030037695.1 Thermoplasmata archaeon | reverse complement strand
CCGCGGGACGGCCGACGCCGGTCGGGATCGCGATCGGCACCCCGGCCTCGCCCGCGGCCCGGCCGGCCGTGGGATCGAGGCGGTCCGGGCCTGGGCCGATCTCGAGCGGCAGCTTCCAGCGACGGGCAAGCGCGATCTCCGCGGCTCGGCCTCGCGATTCCGTCGAGGGGGCGAGATGGGCGAGGAGCCGAGGGGGCAGCCCCTCCGGCAACGGCCCGGCAGGCGGAGGGGAGCGGTCGGCGCGCAGGATCCGGCACGACGCTCGGGAGGCCGGGGCCTCGGGGACGGTCCGATCCCACCCGGGCTCCTGGGCCAGGAGGAACCGGGGCCCGCCGGGGCTCGGGTCCTCGAGCGCGGCGAGCACGCCCGGGGGGACCTCCCAGGCGCTCCCGTCACCGTGGACCCCGGCGACGACGACCGTCACTTGCTCGAGGCCCCGGGAGCGGGCAGCCTCACGGAGCGAGGTGACCTCCCGAGGCCCGGCGTCCTCGGCAAGGTGGAGGTGAGCCTCCGCGACGAGCTCCGGAGCCTCGATGAGACCGGGCAACGGGCCCCGGCTCGCCCGCTCGATCTCGTCCCGCCCCTCGCGGAGCTCGGGCGGGATCCAGCGAACGCCGAGCGCCGCGTAGACCTCTTCCTCCGTCCGGCCGGCGATCCGCGTCGCGTCCCGGAAGACCCCGTACTCGTTGACCTTGAGCCCCCGATCGCGGGCGAGGGACCGGAGCTGCACGTTGTGGTCCTTGGACCCGGTGAAATACTGGAGCGCCGCGCCGTACGCCGACGGTTCCACGACCCGTAGATCGGCCTGCAGGCCGTTCGCGAGGGCGACCGTCGATTTCGTCGGCCCGCGCAGCCGGACCTCCCGTACCTCCGGGAGCGTGGCGAACGCGTCGAAGACCCGCTCGGGCGCCGTGGAGGTGACGAGGACGTCAAGATCCCCCACCGACTCCCGCCCCCGACGGAAGCTCCCCGCGATCGTCGCGACGTCGACCGGCGCCGCGCGACGCAGCCCCTCCACGAGGCGGAGGGCGAGGGGGTAGACGGCGTCGAGCGGAAGTCGGCCCGGCCCCGAGGCGGCCGGAGCGAGCGCCTGGCGGAGGTTGTCGATCTTCCGGTCCTTGAACCCCGCAAAGCCGGCGAGACGCCCCGCTTCGATCGCGGCGCGCAGGCTTTCCGGACCGTCGATCCCGAGCTCCTGCCAGAACCGACGCGCCGTCTTCGGACCGAGGCCGGGGAGGTGCAGCAGCTCGACGACCCCGGGCGGAACCTCCGCTCGGAGCCGCTCGTAGTACGGGATCGTCCCGGTGGCGAGGTACTCCCGGAGCTTCTCGGCGATCGCCGCCCCGATCCCCGGGAGCGTCGTGAGCTCGTCGCGCCGAGCGATCTCCGAGAGCTCTTCGGAGAGCGTTTCGATCGTGCGGGCCGCGCGGCGGTACGCCTCCGGCTTGAACCGTTCGCCGAGGACATCGAGCAGGTCGGCGATCGCGCGGAGCCGCTCCGCCGCCTCCGCGTTGCTCGTCACGGCGGGCGACCGCTCCCCGACGCCCTACGGTTCGAGCCCGGCCCCGGCGTCGATCCACGCCCGCCGTCCGGTCGGGTGGAACTCGAGCTCGGTGTACAGGCGACGGGCCGCCGTGCGGTCGTCCCGGACGAACGTCAGCAGGCGCGCCCCCGCGTCGTCCGCCGCCCGGGCCACGGCCGACACGAGGCGCCGCCCCCAGCCGTGGCGACGTGCCCCCGGCGCGACGAACACCCCACCGAGGACCCAGACCGTCGGCAGCCGCACGGCGGCCCGGGCCACGCCGACCGGCGCGCCGTCCTCGAACGCCCCCCACGCGGCCTCTCGGTCCGGATCGAAGCGGCGGTACTCGGCGACCTCGAGCCCGTCCTGGGTCGACGCCCACGCGCCCACCCGCTCGAGGTCGGCCCGCTCGAGATGTCGGACCTCCCCCCCGGGCGTCGACGGGTCGCGGTCCGGGACGGGGCCGCGCTCCCGCACGAGGACGAGCAGGGTGAACTCGCGCGCGGGGCCCCGGCGCTCGACGATCGCTTCCGTCGCCCACGTCGGGGCGATCACGACCAGCGGTCGCTCCGGGAGCGCCGCAGCGAGCTCCCGGGTCGCCCCCCGACCCCCGACCCAGTGCACGATCGGGATCGAGGGGACCCCGGTCCACCAGAGGAGGTAGCCCTCGGTGGTGGTGCCCGAGCGGGCCGAGACGAAGCGGACCCGATCGGGGGAGTTGTCGAGGTCCCAGACGGCGTAGGCGTGGGTCACGGGGTCGTCCGTGGACGCTCGCTCGAGCCAGTCCCGATCGATCGTCGGGGAGAGCTCCACGCTCGGAGCCATCGGACCCGGAAGGGGCCGTCCGGTAGTTAGACCCGCCGCCCCCTCCCGGTCGCGGAGGAGGGTAAATCCCCCGCTCCGCTACGCGTAGGACCGGCCGATGCACCGTCCGACCCCCGAGCTCCCGGCACACCTCGAGGCCCTCTACGTCCGGTTCCCGTTCGACCGGTCGTGGGGGGACGATCCGATCTCGGCGATCCGGCCCCTCGCCCGGGACCCGCGCAGGGCGGAGATCGCCGGTCTCCTCGGGGCGACGCTCGCGATCGGCAACACGACCGCGATCCGGGGCGCGATCGGACGATTGGCGACGATCGCCGGCGGAGACCTCGCTACCCTCGTCGTCCCCGGACTCCCCCCGGCCCGCGCGGCCGACCTTCGGCGGTTCCGCCACCGCTGGATCCGGGGCGACCAGATCGCCTACCTCGCTCGGGTGCTCGCCCGGCACTACGCCTCGGGGAGGTCGCTCGAGGACACGTTCCTGGAAGGCCTCGAGGCCGGCGGCTTCGCGGGAGGGCTCGACCGTCTCGCGCGCACGGTCCGCGCCGACACGATGCGCGCCTCGCTCGGGGCGCCGCCCCGCGGCTACCGGGCCCTGTTCCCGAGCCCGAGGGATCCCGGCGCGAGCCCGTGCAAGCGGCTCACCCTGTTCGTGCGCTGGATGGTGCGGGACCGGTTCCCCGACCTCGGCGTCTGGCGCCGGGTGCCGACCGGGGAGCTCCGCATCCCGCTCGACCAGCACGTCCACTGGATCGCCTACCACCTCGGCCTCACCGGTCGGAGGACGCGGTCGTGGCCCGCGGTCGAGGAGGTCAGCGAGCGGCTCCGCCGCATCGACCCCCTCGACCCGACCCGGTTCGATTTCGTGCTCTGCCATACGGGGATCTCCGGGGACTGCCCGAAGGAGCGGGACCTCGCCGTCTGCGGCCCGTGCGCCGTCCGGCCGGACTGCCGGCTCTGGCGGGGCCGGAGGGTCGCCGAGTGAGCGCGGGGCTCGACGGGGCGCTCCTCACGAGGTTCCGCGCGGCGGGAGCGAAGATCGCCTGGCGGCCGATGCGCGGTCGCGGGCGTGGCCGGGGGCCGGCCGAGATCGCCCATCTCCACGACGAGGAGGCGACCGTGGTGCGTTGGGGGACCGACCGCGCCGGCGGGATCGCCGCCGGCTCCGGTCCCCTGGGGGCCCTCGTGGTCCTGCTCGAGGTCGATCGCCGAGGCCCGCCGAACGCCTGGGGGGCCTGGAACGCGGGGACCGACCCGCGGTTCCCCGACGGGGCGATCGTCGCGGCGTGGGGAGAGGCGGTCCCGCACCCGGATTCGGTCCCTCGCCCCGGGGACCTCATCGAGATCGCTCGCTACGCCCTCGCCTGACCCGGAGAGCTCGAGGAGCCGTTAAGTAGCCGGACGCCGCGCCGGACCCGATGGCGTCCGCCGGAGGGGAGCCCCCGCTCACGACGGCCGCGGGGACCCCGTACGACGCCCGGGCCGCGCGCGCGGTCCTGATCGTCTTCGCGGTGATGGCGCTGATGGTCACCTACGTCGAGACGATGGTGATCCCGGCGTTCAAGTCGTTCGAGACGTTCTTCGACGAGCCCCCGGCGACGACCGTCGTCTGGATCGTCTCCGCCTACCTGCTCGTCGGCACCGTCGCCACGCCGATCTTCGGCAAGCTCGGGGACAAGTACGGCAAGAAGCGGATCCTCGTCGTCGTGATGAGCCTGTACGCGGTCGCGGTGAGCATCGCCGGCTTCACCCCCAACCTCGGCGCCGCCGCCGGGATCGACCGCGCGAACCAGATCTACGTCCTGATCGGCGTCCGGGCGTTCCAGGGGCTCGGCATGGGGATGTTCCCGCTCGCCTTCGCGATGATCCCGGAGGTCTTCCCCGCGGCCCGCGTCGGCCCGGCGCAGGGGATCGTCTCGGGGATGTTCGCGGCCGGCGCCTCCCTCGGGCTCGTCGGGGGCGGCTACATCGCGTTCCGCTACGGCTGGCAGCTGACCTACCACACCGTGATCCCCGTCGCCGTGCTCGTCGCGGTCCTCGCCGCGGTCATCCTGCGCGAGTCGCCGCACCTCTCCCCCCATCCGATCGACCTCCCCGGGATCGCGAGCCTCGGCACCGCCCTCGCGAGCCTGATGTTCGCCATCACGCAGGGGCCGTACTGGGGATGGGCGTCGGTCGCGGCCGTGCGGTGGGGCGGGGTCCCGATCGGCGTCGTCGACTTCTACGCGATCGCCGCGGCGGCGACCGCGTTCTTCCTCGTGTGGGAGACGAGGGCCCCGACGCCCGTCGTCTCGTTCGCGGCGCTCCGCCAGCGGAACATCTGGGTGTCGAACGTCAACGGGATCTTCGTCGGGATCGGGATGTTCCTCATCTTCATCGCCCTCGTGATCCTCGTCGAGGACCCGGCGCCGCCCGGCTTCGGCTACACGCCGTTCCAGATGGGCCTCGTCGCGGTCCCCTCGTCGCTCTCGATGCTCGCGTTCGCCCCGGTCTGGGGGCGGTGGGTGTCGGTGGGGGGCCCGAAGCCGGTGATGATCGCGGGGTTCGCCGTGATGGGGTTCGGGGCGCTCGGCCTGACCCTCCTGCACGGGACGATCGTCGAGCTCCTCCTGCTCACGATCCCCACGCTCGTCGGCAACGTCGCGGTCCTGATCGCGATGTCGAACATCATCGTGCTCAGCGTCTCCCCCAAGGAGCTCGGGATCCAGACCGGGATGAACCAGACGTTCCGCAACCTCGGGAGCGCGGTCGGGCCGGTCGTTGCCGCGACGTTCACCGCCGTCTACACGACCTCTTACTTCGGCCACCCGGTCCCGTCGGGGACCGCGTTCGAGGCCGTCTTCGCCCTCACGGCGGCGCTCGCGGCGATCGGGCTCGTCCTGTCGCTCGGCCTGCGGAACTACCGGTTCCACGCGGACGGGCGCCGCGCGGGCGATCCGGTGCCCGCGACCGGCGCCGTGACCGCCCCCGGCCCCGACGCCGCGATCTCGGCCGCCCGGAGCGGCCCCTAGCGCGGCCGGGGCGGCCTAGGAGCAGCCGCTCGTCGAGCCGCAGACCGTACAGGCGTAGCAGCTCCCCGAGCGGACCATGATGCCGCCGCAGATCGCGCACGACGGCGCGTCGTCGCTCGCCCCGCCCGGGGCGCCGGGCTCCGCGGAGAACGCGTCGAGCGGCTTCGTCTCGAGCTTCACCGTCTGGCTCCCGCCCGACGGCGCCGCGCCCTTCGGGGCCGGGGCGCTCGCCGGACCGTGGCCGTTGCCGTTCCCCTCGGGGGGCCCCTCGAGGCCGATCGACCGACGCTCTTCCTCCGTGAGGAACTCGAGCGCCAGCCAGCGCGCGACGTAGTCGGGGATCGATTTCGAGAAGCGGATCCGCGGGTTGTTGGTCGCTCCGGCGGGCTCGAACCGCAGGTGGGCGAGCTTGCGCACGAGGTCCTTCAACGGCACCCCGTGCTGGAGCGCCATCGACATCGAGATCCCGAGGGAATCCATGAGGCCGTTGACCGTCGAGCCCTCCTTCGTGACCCGGAAGAAGATCTCCCCGGGCCGACCGTCCGGGTAGAGGCCGACCGTGACGTAGCCGTCGTGGCCCCCGACCTGGAAGTGGTGGGTGATCGCCTTGCGCTCGTCCGGCAGCCGCTCGCGGGCCGGCCCGCGCGGACCCACCGCGAGCCCCGGGGCGCCCGCACCGGTCTCGAACGGCTGGGACGCCTTGCACCCGTCGCGGTACAGCGCGACCGACTTGATCCCGAGGCGCCAGGCCTCGAAGTAGATCTTCTCGATCTCCTCGACGGTCGCCTCGTGGGGGAGGTTGATCGTCTTCGACGCGCCGCCCGAGAGGAACGGCTGGACCGCGCCGAGCATCTTGAGGTGCCCCATCGGGGCGATCGTGCGGTGGCCGCCGGCCGCGGCGAGGGCGCAGTCGAACACCGCGAGGTCGTCGGCGTCGAGCCCGGAGGCCCCCTCGATCGTGCCGTGCCCTTCCAGGTGCTTCACGATCGCGCCGATCTCCTCGGGCGTGTAGCCGAGCGCGTCGAGGCCGTCCGGCACCGTCCGGTTGACGAGCCGGAGGATGCCGCCCCCGACCAGGTTCTTCGTCTTGACGAGCGACAGCTCCGGCTCGAGGCCGAGCGTGTCGCATCCCATCAGGAGGCCGATCGTGCCGGTCGGGGCGATCACGCTGATCTGGGCGTTGCGGTACCCCCAGAGCTCCCCCGCCTTCACCGTCTCGCGCCAGCGATCGACGGCGAGCCGGAGCAGGCTCCCGAGGCGGACGTCGTCGGACCGGAGCTGTTCGGCCGCGCGGGCGTGCTTGCCCATGACGCGCAGCATCGGGGCGCGGTTCTTCTCGAACCCCGGGAACGGTCCCACCCGCCGCGCGATCTCGCTCGACATGTGGTACCCCTCCGCCGACAGGACCGCGGAGACCCCTGCGGCGAGGGCCCGGCCCGCCTCCGAATCGTAGGCGAGCCCGTAGTGCATCAGGAGCGAGCCCAGGTTGGCGTAGCCGAGCCCGAGCGGGCGGTAGTCCCGGGAGTTCTGGGCGATCGCGGCGGTCGGGTAGCTCGACGCGTCGACGAGGATCTCCATCGCGAGGATCATCGTGCGGACGGCCGCCCGGAACCGCTCGACGTCGAACTGGCCGTCCGGGGCGAGGAACTTCATCAGGTTCAGCGAGGCGAGGTTGCACGCGGAGTCGTCCAGGAACAGGTACTCGCTGCACGGGTTCGAGGCGTGGATCCGTCCGGTGTTCGGGCAGGTGTGCCAGTCGTTCGTGAGGTCGTCGAACTGGACCCCGGGGTCCCCGCAGCGCCAGGCGGCGTAGGCGAGCTTGCGCCAGAGCTCCCGCGCCCGCAGCTTCGCTGCGGCGGTGTGGTCGGTCCGGTTGAACGTCGTCCACTCCCCGTCGCGGAGGACCGCCTCCATGAACGCGTCCGGGATCCGCACCGAGTGGTTCGCGTTCTGGTAGGAGATCGAGGCGTACGCCGAGTCCGGGTCGGTCCCGTCGAAGTTCGCGGAGTACCCCGACCGGATGAGCGCGAGCGCCTTCTCCTCCTCCTTGACCTTGCAATCGATGAACTCGACGATGTCCGGGTGGTCCATGTTGAGGATCACCATCTTGGCGGCCCGCCGGGTCGTCCCGCCCGACTTGATCACCCCGGCGAGCGCGTCGAACGCGCGCATGAACGACACCGGGCCCGAGGCGATCCCCCCGCCCGCGAGCCGCTCGTGGCTCCCCCGGAGCGCCGAGAGGTTCGTCCCCGTGCCGCTCCCGCCCTTGAACAGCCGCCCCTCGCTCGTCGCGAGGGCGAGGATCGAGTCCATGTCGTCCGCGACCGACTGGATGAAGCAGGCGGAGCACTGGGGCGGCTCGCGGACCCCGACGTTGAACCAGACGGGGCTGTTGAACGCGGCCATCTGCTGGACCATGAGGTAGGCGAGGCTCTCCTCGAGCTGCGTCGCCTCCTCGGCGGTGTCGAGGTAGCCGAGGTCGACCCCCCGCTGGGCGATCCAGTGGCAGACGCGCTGGATCATGCCCGCGATCGAGTCCTCGCGTCGGCCGGCGATGATGCGGAAGTACTTCGACGCGGCGATGTTGACGCTCGTCTCCGACCAGGAGGTGGGGCTGCGGATCCCCTTCTGCTCGAAGATCACCTTGCCGTCGGCGCTCTTGATGCGCGCGTCGTGGGCGCGCCACTCGACCGAGTCGAGGGCGGTCGACCCGCGGGGGACGAGGCGAGGGACCGGAATCGGTTCGCGGCCGAGGCGCGAGGCCGGTCGGGCGGTCTCGGTCTCGGACGGTACGGGACGCTTCTTTGCGGCTGCCATGGATTCAGAGTTCCGAGGGGGACGATCGGTCGGGGACCGCGCGACTCGCTAGGCCCTGCCGGCTCTTAGGCCGACGCCGGCCGGCGGACGGAACGCCCTCGAGAGCGGGCCGTTCCGCACGGGCCGGAGCGGGGACAGGACGCGATCGCGGAGTCGAAGGAGACCAACGTAACCCTCCGGGCGGCCGCTACCGCGTCGCACTATAAGTGGCCTCGGTCCGACGTGCGCTCCGGAGGCGTCCCGGACGCGTCGCGGGGAACTTAGCGAGCGTTCCTAGGTAACTCGGGTACGACCGGAGGCTCGGCGACGGGCAGCATCCGCATCGTGCACGGCATGAGGACCCCGCAGTCCCCGCAGAACAGGCCCTCCTCGGCGACCCACAGGAACGCGCCGCACCGTTCGCACCGGCGGGGATCGACGGGATCGTTGCGGCAGACCACGCGCGAACGCTCCGTCCTCGGCTAGGCCGCGGTCCTCGCGCTCCGATCGAGGAAGAGGGGGACGAAAGGGTTCGGGAAGTATCCCTGGGTACGCCGTTCAGGCGTTCTTCATCTTGGCGCGAGATACGAAACCCTTCTTGTCGAGGAAGTACATGTAGCCGTCCGCGCGGGTGATCTTCTCCGTCCCGACGCGCGCCTTACGGCCGGACTTGTTCAGCTTGGTCGGGGTCTTCCAGAGGTACCCGTCCTTCCCGAGATAGTACAGGTAACCCTTCTCGCGCTTGACCTGCTCCTTGCCCACACGCTCTGCCATGGGTGAGTCCTCGACCCGCGGGGAGGAGACCCCCCCTATTTGAAACTGCTGACGGAGTCACGCCGGAGAAACCGGTTTTCCCTGACGGAAAACGTGGGTCGGCCGGACGTCGAAACGGTAGCCGAGGCGGTCGGCGGAGGGGACGGGGAACACCGAGAAGTCGGCGGGACCGCCGACCGCGATCGCCCCGGCGGCCCGCTCCCCCGAGGCATGGGCGGCGTTGACCGTCGCCGCCGTGAGCGCCTCCGCCGGGGTGAGGTGGCCCGCGTGCACGGCCGCGGCGAGGACGAGGGGCATCCCTTCGACCCACGTCGCCGGAGAGCAGTCGGTGCCGAGCGCCACCGGCACGCCGGCGTCGACCAGCTCGCGGCCCGGGCTCCGCCGTCCGCCGGCCGACGCGAGCGCGCTCAGGGGGAGCAGGACCGCGGTCACGCCGGCCGCCGCGAGCGCCGCGCGATCGTCCGGCCCGCTCGCGAGCAGATGATCGGCGGAGCGGGCGCCGAGGCGCGCGGCGAGCCGGGCGCCGCCCGAGAGGACGAGTTCGTCGGCGTGGATCTTCGCCAGCAGGCCGCACCCCTGGGCCGCCCGGAGGATCCGGCCCGCCTGGCGCACGGAGAAGAACCCCGGCTCGCAGAAGACGTCGCAGAACCGGGCGAGGCGCGACGCCGCCACGCGGGGCAGCATCGCCCGGACGATCCGGTCGACGTAGGCGTCCGGCGAGCGCGCGAACTCGGGCGGCACGGCGTGCGCTGCCAGGAACGTCGGCACGAGACGGAGGCCGGTCGCCCGCGCGAGACGGGGGATCAGCCCGAGCAGTCGGAGCTCGCCGGCGCTCGTGAGCGCGTAGCCCGACTTCACCTCCACCGTGCCGGTCCCGCAGCGCGCCATCGCCTCGAGCCGGCGTCGCGTCGCGTCGAGCAGCTCCCGGTCGGAGGCGCGGCGGGTGGCGCGCACGGTCGCGAAGATCCCCCCGCCGCTCTCGGCCGTCGAAGCGTACGTCGACCGGCCGTGCACTCGATCGGGGAGCTCGTGCGCACGGTCCCCGGCGAACAGCACGTGGGTGTGCGCGTCGACGAACGCCGGCACGAGGGTCCCGCCGTGCGCCGCCACCGTCCGGCCGCGGGCGCGGAGCCGCCCGTGACGGGGCCACTCCCGCTCCCGACCGACCCAGACGACCCGGCCGGCGTCCGAGGCGACCAGCGCGTCCGAGACCCGGCCGAGCTCCTCCATCGCCGCGCCCCGCCGGGGCCGCGGACCCACGGCGAGGGTCGCCGCCTCGGCGAGGTCGCGGACGAGGAGGTCCGCCCGGATCATGGCTGGCGGACGAGGTGGTCGAGGAGGTCCCGCGCCGCGTGCGACCCGGCGAAGACGATCCGCGCCTCCGCCTCGAGCGGCTCGAGCTCCTTGTAGCGTGCGGAGAAGTGGGTGAGGTAGAGGGTCCCGACGTCGGCCGAGCGGGCGCACTCGGCGGCCTGACGGGCCGACGAATGTCCCCATTCGTTCGCCTCCTTCTCGATCTCCTGCGCCGCGGTCGCCTCGTGGACCAGGAGCGTCGCCTTCTCGGCGAGGTGCGTCACCGCCTCGGAGGGGGCGGTATCCCCGGAATAGACGACCGAGCGGCCGGGCCGCGGGGGCCCCATCACGTCCTCGGGGCGCACCAGGCGGCCGTCGACCCGGACCGACTCTCCTGCTTCGAGGCGGCCGAAATCCGGGCCGCGGATCCCGAGGGAGCGCGCGAGCGCCCCGTCGAACCGCCCCCGTCGCGGGCCCTCCTCGATCCGGTAGGCGAGGGCGGGCACGGGATGGGTCGCCGCCGCCGTGCGGACGGTGTACCCCGGAAGCTCGACCGTGCTACCGGGTTCGAGCGGGTGGACCTCGACGGGGAACCGCAGGGTGAAGTAGCCGAGCCGGAGCGCCCGGCCGACCATCTCGGCGGCGTCCGGCGGGCCGTAGATGTCGAGCGGCTCGTCCCGGTGGTTGAGGCACATGCTCTGGACGAGGCCGGGGAGCCCGAGGAAGTGATCGCCGTGGAAGTGGGTGAGGAACACCCGGCGGACCCGCATGAACGAGGCGGTCGACTGGAACAGCTGGCGCTGCGTTCCCTCCCCGCAATCGAGGAGGACGAGCTCGCGCTCGAGCGCGAGGGCGAGCGCGCTCGCCGAGCGCTCCCGCGTCGGCCAGGAGCCCGCGGTCCCGAGGAAGGTGAGGCGCACGCGGCGGGCACGAGGGGCCCGCTAATGAGCGGGGCGGGTCGCAGCGTTCGACGACGGTCGGCCCCGGGGAGAAAGGGGGAAAAGGGGCGGACCGCTCTCGGGAGGGATGGTCGACTGGGACCGGGTCGACGAGCTCCGCTCGAAAGGGTGGGACTGGGACCGGATCGCCGAGGACGAGAAGGTCGGCTTCCACGCGGAGGCCGCGGCCGGTCGTCCGGGGCGGCAGCTCCGGGCGATGTACCATCGTAGTCGCCGGGGCGGCCGGACGTCCTCGGGGGGCGCCGCGCCGCCGGGACGACCGGCGAAGGCGGGCGGCCCCGGCTGGTCGCTCGTCCGCGCCGGCTTCCTCTCGGTCCCGTTCGTGGGCGTCTGGTTCCTCCTCGCGTTCGTCGCCCCGTCCCCGGTCGGGCTCCTCGTTCCCGCGCTCCCGTGGATCGGGCTCGCGCTGGCCGTCGTGGCGTTCGTGCTGATCTACGCCCTGTGGCGGACCACCGGCGGCAAGCGCTGGTCCCCGGTGCTCCGCTCGACGCTCGTGAGCGGCATCGTGCTCGGCCTCGTCTTCAGCGGCGCGATCGCGCTCGTGAGCACGTTCGTCTACGGGTGCCCGTACCTGCCGCCCGCGTCGTCCCTGAGCTCGTCGGGCGGACCGGGATGGCGGGTCGGCAGCATGCCGGAGTGGACGCAGGACGGTAAGCCGGTGGTGTACTTCTTCGGCGCGAGCTGGTGCCCGTTCTGCTCGGCGAGCAGCTGGGCGATCTGGAAGGCGCTCTCCGAGTTCGGCAGCGTCTCAGGGGCGGTGCCCGGCTACTCGTTCGCCGGAGATGAGGTCTATCCGCACACCCCCGAGATCATCCTCGCCAACGCGACGCTCTCCTCGCCGAGCGTCGCGTTCCAGGTCACCGAGTACAACGGGCCCACCGACGGCGTGACGGCGGGGACGTCGAGCTGCGTCCAGCAGGCGTACCTCGTCGCCTACAGCGGCGGCTCGATCCCGTTCGTCGTGGCCGGGGGCAAGTACGTCCACGGTGGCTCGTCGCTGATCAACCCGAAGGCGCTCGAGAACTACACCGAGTACAACGACTCGAGCGGCGCCCAGACGGTCGAGTCGCAGGTCCAGACCGAGAGCACCGCCTCGGGCTCGGCGTGGCTGGTCGTCCAGGACCAGACGTGGTGGATCATGGCGATGCTCGTGAAGGTGATGGGCGGGGACATCGCCCAGCTCGCGACCGAAGTGAGCCCGAACTGGTCCGCGGCGACCGTCGCCAACGTCACCGCGGACGTCAATTCGCTCTGACGGCGATGCGCACCCGCTCCCTCCGCTCGCTCGTCTACCTCGCCGCCGGGATCGGCCTCCTCGCCTCGCTGTTCGCGGCCGCCGAGACGGTCAGCAGCTCGCTCGAGGCCGCGTGCACCGTGAACGGGTTCGTCTCGTGCGCCGCGGTGGCGCACAGCGGGCGCACGACGACGCTGGGGATCCCGGACTACGTCTGGGGGATCGTGGGGTTCGTGGCGATCTTCGTGGTCGCCGGCCTCGCCGAGGCGCGACCGGCCGACGCCCGGCGGGGCGGCGCCCTCCTCGCCCTCACCGCGGCCGGTACGGCGCTCGCGCTGTACTTCCTCTACATCGAGCTCGCCGAGATCCACGCGCTCTGCCTCGTCTGCGCGACCGCCTACCTCGCCGGCGCGGCGACGTTCGCCGGAGCGGCCCTGCTCTGGCGCCGTCGGGGCGGCGCGGAGGCGGAGCCGGCCGCCCCGGAGACCGCGGCCCCGGCGTAGCGGCGGTCCGTCCCGAGGGGACGGTTATATACCCCACCCCGCTCGCCCGCGGCGGTTCGCATGCCGACCGATTACGAGACGCTCGCCGCCGGTATCTCGATCGCCGGCGGGCTCATCGGCACCGGCATGGCCCAGTCCGGCATCGGGGCGGCCGGGATGGGGATCATCGCCGAGAAGCCCGAGAAGTTCGGCCAGTTCCTGTTCGTCTTCGTGATCCCCGAGACGCTCTGGATCATCGGGTTCGTCCTCGGGATCGTCCTGCTCCTCGGGGTCCTGTAGTCCGCCGCCGGGCGCCATGCCGCTCGAGGGCCTGGTCGAGGAGATCCGTCGCCGGGGCGAGGCCGAGTTCGCGACGATCGCGCGAGCCCTGGCGGACGACGCGGCGAAGATCGACCAGGAACGGGACGGGCGCATCGCCGCCCTCCGGGAGGAGGCCCGGCGCTCCGCCGAGCGGGAGGCGGCGCGGATCCGCGCCCAGCGGCGCGCGGCGGCCAAGCTCACCGCCCGCAAGCTCGTCTACGAGGCGCGGGAGGCCCGCCTGCAGCGGGCCTTGGACGAGACCCGTACGCTCCTGCGGTCGTACACCTCGAGCCCGGCGTACGCGGGGGTCCTGAAGCGGATGGTCGCCGCCGCCACCGACGAGCTCGGACGCGGGGCGAAGGTCGCGGGGCGCGCGGAGGACGCCGCGGCCCTCGGGCGGCTCGCGGGCAAGTCGTTCGACCCGACCCCCGTCCCGATCCTGGGCGGGATCGTCGCCGAGACACCGGACGGGCGACGGCGGCTCAACCTGTCGTTCGACGAGCTCCTCCGACTGCGTTCCGACCGGGTCCGGGAGCTGTTCCGGTAGGGCCGCCCGATGGCCGGCTCCCCCTACGCGAGCGCGCTGGGCCGGCTCCGGCCGGAGTTCCCCTCGTTCCTCGGCCGGGAGGCGTTCGCCGCGCTGCTCGCCGCCCGGGACGTCGGCGAGGTCGCCAAGCTCCTCGAGACCACGCCGTACGCGCCCGACGTCGCGCGAGCGCGCGCCACCCACCCCGGTCCCGCGCTGCTCGAGATCGCGATCAACCGCACGTTCGTGCGTCGGAACCGGCACGCCTACGAGGCGACGCCGTTCGCCGGCCGGCCGGTCGTCGCGGCGTACCTCGGCCGCTGGGATCTGGAGAACGTCGAGCTGATCCTGAGCTCGAAGGTCCACGGTCGACCGCTCACGGAGACCGACGAGGCGCTCGTCTCGAGCCGGGAGATCCCGGCAGGGCTCTACGCCGGCGTGATGACGCTCGACGACGTCCGGGGGCTCCTCGCCGAGCCGACGGTCGAGGCGACGGTCACCTCCCTCGTCCGCTTCGGCTACGGCACGACCGTGCTCCCGCTCGTGGAGGCGTTCCAGCGGACCCGGGACATCTTCCCGATCCTCCACGCCCTCGACCGCCAGTATTTCCGCAACCTGCTCGCGGCGGCCCGGTTCTTCCAGGGGGACGAGTGGGTCGTCCGCGACCTGGTCGCGAGCGAGATCGATCTCCGCAACGCGCTCCTCCTGCTCAAGGGCAAGCAGGCGGAGCTCCCCCTCGACATCGTCCAGGCCCGGTGGCTCGACGGCGGCACGCTCCCGGCCGCCCAAGCGCCCGACCTCTACGGGGCGCGGACCGTCCCCGAGCTCGCCGAGCGGTTCGTCCGGACGTACCCGTCGATCGGGGAGGGGGCGGAGGAGTTCGCCGCCTCGGGGAGCCTCCGGGGCTACGAGGTCGCGCTCCAGCGCGACCGGGCCGTCACCGCGCTCAAACGGCTCCTCGCCTACCCGCTGTCCCTCTCGGTGATCTTCGCCTACCTCGTGCGGGCCGAGCTCGAGCGCGGCGATCTGCGCAGGATCGCCTTCGGCAAGCTCTACGGCCTCTCGCACGAGCGGCTCCAACCGCTGCTCGTCTCGCCCCGGCTGTAGCGCGCCGGCCGTCCGGACGCGCTAGAAGGCGACGTCCCGCCGGACCTCGGCGACGAGCTCGCCCGAGGCGATCGCGGCAGCGACCCGCTCGAGGTCGGGGGTGAGGCTCCGGTCGTCCGTCCACGGCCGGACGCGGACGCGCAGGGCCCGGAGCGCGGCCTCGCTGCCCCGGCCGCCGTGCCGGGGCCGGCGCAGCTCGAGCGCCTGCCCCGCCACGATCCACTCGATCGCCACCACCTTCCGGGCGTTCTCGAGGACCCGCCGCAGCTTCGCCCCCGCCCAGGCCCCCATGCTGACGTAATCCTCCTGGTCGGCCGAGGTCGGCAGGCTCGTCGCGCTCGCGGGGTGGACGAGCGTCGCCGACTCGTTGACGAGCGACGCCGCGACGTACTGCGGGACCATGAGGCCGCTCGAGATCCCGGGCTTGGGCGCGAGGAACGCGGGGAGCCCGCGGTTGAGCGCGGGGTGGAGGAGGCGCGAGACCCTCCGCTCGCTGAACCCGGCCACGTACTGGACGGCGAGCGCGAGGGCGTCGAGCCCGAAGGCGAGCGGCTGGCCGTGGAAGTTCCCGCCGCTCACGAACTCGCCGGGCCCGAAGACGAGGGGGTTGTCGGTGACGGCGTTGAGCTCGCGGCCCGCGAGCCCGCCCGCGAAGCCGAGCGCCGTCTCGACCGCGCCGAGGACCTGCGGCAGGCAGCGGATCGTGTACGGGTCCTGCCCGCTCCATTCGGTGCGACGGACGGCGAGCTCGCTCCCGTCGAGGAGCGCGCGCAGCGCCGACGCGACCCGCCGCTCGTCGGGGGCGTTCCGGGCTTCGCCGAGGCGGTCGTCGAACGCCTCGGGGGTGCCGAGGAGCGCCTCCACGGCGAGCGCGGCGGCGACCGTCCCGGCCTCGAGGAGGCGCCGCGCGTCGGCGACGCCGAGCGCCAGGTACGCGGCCATGAGCGCCGTGCCGTTGAGGAGCGCCACCCCCTCCTTCGCCTCGAGCGCGGCCGGCCGCAGGCCCTCCCGGGCCAGGACCGCGGCCGCGGGCACCGGGGCGGGAGGGCTCCCCTCCGCGAACGTCCCCTCGCCCATCGCGGCGAGCGCGAGATGGGCGAGCGGGGCGAGGTCCCCGGACGCTCCGACCGACCCTTGCTCGGGGATCCAGGGGGTGAGCCCGCGGTCGAGGAACGCGAGCAGGAGGTCGACGAGCTCGGGGCGGATCCCCGACATCCCCCGGGCGAGGGAGTTCGCTCGGCAGAGGAGGAGCCCCCGCACGACCTCGGGGGCGAGCGGCGGACCGGTGCCGCTCGCGTGGCTCCGCACGAGCGACGTCTGCAGCTCACGGACCCCGTCCGGCGGGATCGGCACGGTGGAGAGGGCCCCGAAACCGGTCGTCACGCCGTAGACCGCCTCCCCGCGCGCGACGGCCGCCTCGACGACCGCGCGGCTCGTCCGCATCCGCTCGCGGGCGGCGGCGGCCAGCGCGACCGGGCGACCGCCCCGGACGACCTCGAGGAACCGCTCCAGGGTGAGCCCGGTGCCGTCCAGGGCGACGGGCTCGCTCATCCCGCCCGCGCCCCGCGCAGACGTCCGCCGGGGGTCCTTACGCCGGGACCGGTACGACGAGCTCGCCGCCGCTCTTCTGGAGGGAGGGCTGCCGGCGCGTCTTGGCCCCCTTCGTCTGCCAGAACACCTCGGCGAACTCCTGGACGAGCTTCACGAGCTCCTGGGCGTCGGCGACGCCGGTCCCCTGTCGGCCCTTCGAGGCCTGCTTCAGGATCTTCACGGTGAGCTCCCCGAGCTGGGGATGCTTCTGGGCGAGCTCCGGCGTCACGTAGTCGCCCCAGATCACGCGGACCTCGTGCTTCACCCGCTCGGCGTGCTGCTCCTTGACGAGCGTGTAGCGGGCGACCTTGGAGGCGAAGGCGGCGCGCTCCTCGGCCTTCGCGTCCACCGCGGGCGCGGGGGCCTCGGCGATCAACTGGTCCATACGGAGCACGGTGAGCGCCGCGATCTGGGCCTCGTGCGGGTCATAAATACCGCACGGGATGTCGCAGTGCGCCTCGACCGCCTCGGGCGGGGCGACGGCGTCGACCAGCGCGAGCAGACGGCCGCGGCACCAGGAACGGGCGGACATGCCCGCGCACACCTCGAGCGGAGGATAAGGTTGCCGGAGTCGCGCACGCCGCCGGCCCGACCGGGCCGTTTCCTCCGATGGTGGCGGAGCCGGCGCTACGTCGTGGAGGACGACTCGATGCGACCCGCGTTCGAGCCGGGCGATCGCCTGTACGCCGAGGCGATCGGCGCGCGATCCCCGCGCCCGGGGGACGTCGTCGTCGTGCAGGACCCGGAACGGGCGGGGCGGCTGATCCTGAAGCGCGTCGCCGACGTCCGGACGAGCCCCCGGGGCCCCGTGCTCGAGCTGCGGGGGGACCGTCCCGACGCGAGCCGCGACAGCCGCCAGTTCGGCCCGGTGCCGGTCGACGCGGTCGTGGGGATCGTCTGGTTCCGCTACGCTCCCGAGCCCCGGCGCGGACCGGACCCGGGGCGAGCCGTTAATTGATGTGGCATTTTGCCACATCCATGCGTCCTGTCACGACCACCCTCGTGATCGTCGCCGTAGCCGTCGTGGCCGTCGCCGGTGGGTTCGCCGGCGGCTGGCTGCTCCGTCCGACCTCGACCGCCTCCACCGGGCCCGCCTCGCTCGCGATCATCGCGGCGGGGAGCCTCCAACCGGCCCGCCTCCTTCCCGCCCTCGCCTCGGCGTTCGTGAACGTCACCCCGGGCGTCACCGCCCCGACCGCGCTCCAGGAGTACGAGGGGAGCACGGACGCCGCCACGACCCTCGAGAGCGGGCCGGAACCGTACGACGCGTTCGTGGCGGCGGACTTCCGGGTGATCCCGCAGCACCTAGAGACCGTGACCTCGCCCGACGCCACGTGGGAGGTCGTCTTCGCCGCCGACCCGATGGTGCTCGCCTACAACAGCTCGGTCAGCGCCCTCTCGGGGATCTCGGCCACCAACTGGTACTCGAAGATCACGGCGACCGGGGTCACCCTCGGGACGCCGAACGCGAGCTCCGACCCGCTCGGCGCGGCCGCGATCTTCACCCTCGAGCTCGAGGACGGCCTCGAAGGCGAGGCGGGGGCGCTGTACGGCCACTTCTTCTCGGGCGGGGAGGGGGCGCTCGCGGTCCCGACCTCGGCGACGAAGATCGTCTCCGAGGACGACGCCGGCTCCGCCCTCGCCGCCGGCGACGTCGACGTCTACCTCATCTACCGCTCGTACGCCGTCGCCCAGGGCCTCACGACGGTCACGCTCTCCTCCAGCGTCGATCTCGGCAACACGAGCTCCACCGCCGTGAGCGCCTACGGGGGCGTGACCACGACCGTCCTCTCGGGGACCTCGACGAAGGTCGAGGCCGGGGCGCCCGTCCTCTTCTCGCTCACGGTCCCGACGCGCGCGCCGGACGCCCTGCTCGGCCTCGCGTTCGCCGAGTTCCTCCTCTCCAACGCGACCGCGTCGACGTGGGCCGCGGACGGCTTCCTGCCGCTCGCGCCGCTCTGGACGGACTCCGAGAGCCACCTGCCGGCCGCGCTGAGCGGCTCCGCGCCGGACGGGGTAGCCCCCCTCCCGAGCTACCTCTCGGCCCTGCTCACGTAGTCTCCGCTCCGGTCTCGGGGAGGTCGGCATGGAGACCGGCGCGCGCACGCTCGCCCGCCGCGCCCTGGTCGGCCTCCTCTCGGCGTCCCTGCTCGGGCTGTTCGTCCTGCCGCTCGTCGCGCTGTTCGTCTACGCCGGCGCGGGCGGGATCGTGACGGCGGCCCGGAACGTCGGGTTCCGCGTCGCGATCGAGTTCACCCTCTACAGCTCGGCGATCGCGGTCGGCCTCGGCGTGCTCACGGGCGTCCCGCTCGGCTACGTCCTCGCCCGGTACCGGTTCCCGGGCCGGTCGGTCGTCTCCTCGATCGTCCTCCTGCCGGTCGCGATCCCGCACCTCGTGGTCGGCCTCGCCCTCCTGATCCTGTTCGCCCCGACCGGCCCGGTCGGTCGCCTCGCGGCCGCGCTCGGGATCCCGATCTTCGACGGCCTTGGCGGGGTCGTCCTCGTGATGCTGTACGTCGGCGGCTCCTACGTCGTCTTCACCAGCGAGCTCGCCTTCCGGTCGGTCTCCGAGGGGGTCGTCGAGGCGGCCCGCTCGCTGGGCGCCTCCCCGACGGAGGCGTTCGTCACCGTCTCGCTCCCCGCGGCGGCGCGGGGGATCGTCACCGGGGCCCTCCTGATGTGGGCCCGGGGCGTCAGCGAGGTCGGGGGGTTCCTCATCCTCGCCTACGCGATCACCCCCGGGGGCGGCTGGACCGGGCCCCCGACGAGCACCGCCTCGGTCTACATCGACAACCTCTACGGGATCGAGGGGCTCGCCGGCGCGGCGAGCGCCGCCGCGCTCCTCGTCCTGGTCGCCCTCGCGATCTTCCTCGGCGTGCGCTGGCTCGACCGGTCGGGATCGTTCCCGTTGCTCGGCGGGGGACCGCCGTGAGCGGGCTCGCGGTCGACGGCCTCGAGGTCGCGCGGGGGAGCTTCCGGCTCGGTCCGCTCGATCTCGCGGCCGAGGCGGGGACGGCGACGGTCGTGCTCGGGCCCTCGGGGGCCGGCAAGACGACGTTGCTGCGCGCGGTGGCGGGGTTCCTGCCCCTCGGGCGCGGGACCGTCCGGCTCGACGGGGACCCGATCGGGACGCTCCCGCCCGAGCGGCGTCGGATCGGCTTCGTCCCGCCCGACCTCGGCCTGTTCCCTCACCGCAGGGTACGGGACAACGTCCGCTACCCGCTCGATCTGGAAGGGGCCCCCGACCGGCACCGGGCCGCCGCGGCGTGGATCGACCGGTTCGGGCTCGGTCCGCTCGCCGGGCGGTACCCCCACGAGCTGAGCTCGGGCGAGCGCCAGCGCGTCGCGATGGCCCGGGCGCTCGCGGCCCACCCCCGGCTCCTCCTCTGGGACGAGCCGCTCGCGGCGCTCGACGTGGAGAGCCGGGACGAGCTCCTCCGGCTCCTGCGCGGCCTGCTCGAGGCCGAACGCCTCCCTCTCGTCCTCGTGACCCACGACCCTGGGGTCGCCTTCGGGCTCGCGTCGCGGGCGATCGTCCTCGAGCGGGGCCGGAGCCGGTTCGCGGGCCCGCCCGAGCATCTCGCCGACGGCCCGCTCGATCGGTTCCTCGCGCGGTTCCTCGGCTACGAGAACCTCTACTCGCTCGCGGAGCTCGACGACGCCCGCGCGGCGTCGGTCGGCCCGGCCCTCCGCTCGATCGCGGGGCCGGAGGGGATCGTCGTCCCTCCCGAGTCGCTCCGGTGGGGAACGGCGCCGGGCAGCGGGGGACCGGCCGCCGAGGTCGCGAGCGTCCGGTGGACCGCGGGCGGGTGGGTCGTCGCGCTCCGCGACGGCCCGCTCACCTTCCGGGCGCGGCCCGTCGCCGAGCCGCCCCGCCTCCGCGTCGGGGACCGCGTCGGGATCGCCGTCGATCTCGGCGGCTGCCGGCCCCTGGGCCC
>JASHQF010000101.1 GCA_030037695.1 Thermoplasmata archaeon | reverse complement strand
CGAAGCGCCCGGTTCGACGGTCCCGGCGCTCGTGGCCGGCACGGGGCTCAGCGCCGGTCGGATCTCCGTGCATCTCGGGCGTCTCGCCGACCTCGGGCTGCTCCGCCTCGGCCGCCGCGACCGCCTCCGCACATTCGAGCTCGAGGACCGGGACCAGGTCCTCCGGCTGCTCGTGACCTACCGGGCGAGCCTCGCCGACGAATGGGTCGAGGGGTTGCTCGCCACCTGGTCGGAGATCCTCCGGCCCTAGTTCCGCGGGTTTGGACCAACCGCTTTCGGAATTGGACCAAAAACGGGGTCGTCCTCCGCGATCGTGGAGCTACCGATGACTCGCGGGGGTGAGGTCGGGCTCGGTTCCCTCCTGGCGCTGTCGCTCCTCCTCCTGGTGGGGCTCTCGGCGCCCGCGGCGGCTGCCGCTTCCTATCCTCCCCCTTCCGTCACGGGCACGATGTGGGAGAACGGGCAGGTCCTCTGCCAGTTCGGCGCCACGATGCCGACCGTCGGGGTGTCGGCCGTCGCGGCTCCCGACGCGGGGGTCTCCCTCTCAGGGGTGTCGCTGGAGGAGCGAGCCCCCAACGGCACGACGATGGCCACCGCCGAGCTCGGTGGAAGCACGTGGACCGTGGCCAATCTCTCCGACTCCGATGGGTACGATCTCGCCTACACCCTGCACGCAGGGCTCGAGGCGGGGCTCGGCACGGGCCCGTCGATCGGGTCGGCGGACCTTGGGGTCGCCTTCGTCCTGCCCGCGTACTCGGGCTCGCCCGACGGTCCGACGAACGTCGTCGGGGCGATCTTCACGGTAGCGAACTGGTCGTGGGTCTCGCCGAGCGATCACCTCGTGCTGGCGTTCACCATCTCGAGCGGCTCGCCCGGCACCGAGCACCTCGCCACCACCACGGCGGCGGGCTGGCTCCTCGTGGGGGCCGCGAACGGGACGGGCGCGGAGCTCGACCAGGTCGGGATCAACGCGACGGCGAACGCGACCAACGCGACCGCGAGCGCGGTCTCCGTCCCAGTCCAGGGCTCCGTCGTCCTCGCCTCGTCAGAAGAGGCGACCGTGACCGTGACGCTCGGGAGCTCGGCGGGCGCGTTCCGCGCGGTGTCGTTCGCGGCGCGGATCGGCGTCACGATCCCCTCGACGGTCGCCGGGATTCCGATCGCCGACCTGGCGGCGGCGGGGGTCGCGGGGATCGTCGCGTCGATCGGGATCGCGCTCGCGACCCGTCGCATCCGCCAGACCCCGTCCCGCCTCATCTACGCGGAGGAGTGAGCGGTGTCCGACGACGAGGCCCCGAGCGACGGACCGGTAGGCACCCAGGCGCGTCTCGCCTGCGGCCACCGGATCCGCCTGCCGTGGTCGATCGCGCCGGAGGCCGCGGTCGCGATCCTCCTCGATCATGAAGGGCGTTGCTTTGCCGACCCGGACCTCCCGGCCGCCCGGGGGATGGTCTCCCCCGAGGTCGCCTGGCTCCCGCTCCCGGGGGTGTCGTCGTGAGCGGCTCGCCCGGCATCCGCCGCAGCCCGTCGGAAGCGACCTCCGCCCGAGCTGGCCACCCTGCCGGGCTCGGGGGCGACGTCCGGCCTCTCGCGTCTGTGCCGATGTGGGAGCTCCGCCTCGTGGCCCTCCGGCGCGTCGTCCGAAGAGCCTAGCGGACGACCTTCGCAGAGCTAGGCTCTTCCAGGCCGAGCCGAGAGCGGGCGGAGCGCCGGTAGCCATCGGGCTTGAGAGCCAGGAGCCGCGGGAGGGTTAGGGGCTCGCCGCCCCCGTCCCGAACCACCGGGCCCGTCGAGCGACCGCACCGGCTCGTTTCTCGGCGGCGAGGGCCCGGGTGGGACCGACGAAGCTCGCGGTCGGTTCGGGACCCGAGAGGAAGTCGACGTCCGTGCGCCCGACGCGGCCGCCCCCGAACTCCACGTAGCAGGCCCCCGCGCCGGAATACTTGGGGGGTCGCGCGCCCCCGGTCGCGCCGGCAAGGATCGCTTGCGCCACGGTACGGGCGGCGCTCTCTGCGAACAGGCCGGCCATCGGGACCTCCAGTCCCGTGACATCGCCGATCGCGTACACGCCGGGGAACCGCGTCGCGAGGGTCCCGGGGTCGACCGGCACCCAGCCGTCCTCGGTGAGCCCGCTCTCGACGACCACCCTGGGGGCGACGTGCTTCGGTACCCCGAGGAACAGGTCGCAGGGGAGCGACCGACCGTCATCGAGCTCCACGGCGCGACGAGGGGCGTCGACGCGAGCCACCGACCTCCCTGCGACGAACCGAATCCCTCGTTCCCGAAACGTGGTGAGCAGGGCCTCCGAGGTCGCAGGAGAGACCGGGATCGGCGTTTCGAACGGGAGGACGAGCGTGATCGTCGACCCCTCCCGCAGCCTCCGCGCGGTCAGGTGATCGTGCAGCAACAGCGCAGCCTCGCTCGGCGCCGGTGGGCACTTGAACGGCGCTGCGCAGACCCCTACGACCGTGTCACCCCCTCGGAACTTCGCGAGCGCCTCCCGGAGCGCGGTCGCACCTTCGAGGGTGTAGAACTCATTCTTCCCGGCGACCAGGCCGGGCGTCGCGGCAGCCTCGTAGTCGGCCCCGAGGGCGATCACCAGGATCTCCCCCTCGTGAACGCCGCGGTCCGTGGTGACCCGACGACGAGCGGGGTCGAGGGACGTGATCGTCTCGCGCCGGAACCTGAGCCCGGGACGGCCCAGGTCCCGGTAGGGGTGCCGGACCTCCTCGTCGGACGCGAGCCCGAACATCGCGTCGAGCTTGGAGAACCCGAAGACGAACGCGTCGTTGCGGTCGAGCAGGGTCACCTCGACCTCCTCCCCCAGGCGCTCGCAGAGGGTCGTCGTAAGCTCGAGGCCCCCGAAGCCCGCGCCAAGGACCAGCACCCGCATCGTCATCCGGGCCCCTTCGGAGGCGTACGGGAGGTGCGCCGGGCGCCACCCGGAGCGTACGCCACCTGGAACGTTCGCGCCGAGGACCCGGCCTCGTCGATCGGGGGCGGGCCCTCTTGCCGCCACTTGGCCCCGAAGTGGAGCAACGTGAGCAGGACCGGGACGACGTCGGCTCCCTTCTCGGCGAGCTGCCAGCGCAGGTAGCCCGGCCGCTGCTCGGCCCGCACGAGGAACCCGTTTCGCTCGAGGTCGCGGAGCCGCAGGGCGAGGATCCTCTTGCTCATCCCGGGGGTCGCGCGCAGGAGCTCGTTGAACCGCTGTGCCCGGCCGAGAGCGATGTGCATCAGCACGTGGAGCGCCCACTTCCGTCCGAGCGCGCCGAGGCTCGCCTGGATCGGATAGGCGGAGAAGGTGAGGGTGATGCGCAGGCGCTTCGGTCGGGGTGAGCTCGGGACCACGGCTGCCCTACTTTCGTTCGCCTACGGGCCCATATAGACGGCCTAGATTAGGGACCGGCGAGGCGACGGTCCCATGGTCTACCTGACGGACGAGGGCAGCGAGTTCGACGCACCGATCGACTTCGTGTGGAAGTACATCTTCGGAGGGGGAGCCCACGACGCCTCGCACAAGACCACGCGGAATCCCAAGTTCAAGAAAGTCTCCGACATCACGATCGAGTACGCCTCGGAGCGGTACCTTCGCGGGAAGTGGGCGCCGGATCGACTCCGGATCTCGATGTTCCCGCCCGTCTCGGTCGTGACCGAGTGGCTGGAAGGGGCTCTCGCCGGCTCGAAGCTCGTCTATCTCTATACTCCCCGGGGGGAGAAGACCGGGATCGACGTCTACGGCGAGTTCACCTCGCCGACCCTCGCCCCCGCGGAGGTCGAGGCCGCGGCCCGGGAGTTCTTGGACCACGAGTTCCGGGACGACGCTCCTGTGGTCCGCACGGAGTACGAGAAGTCGAAAAACGCCGGCCGCTGAAGGGCCTCCAGCGCGATCCTTTCCCCAACGTCGAGGGCGCCGCCCCCGGGCGCGCTTAAGAGATACCCGCGCCCACCGGCGGGCGAGCGACCCCGATGAAGTCCCCGGAGGCCCTGGTCCTCGACGCGCTCGTGCTCGTCGCCCTGCCCGCGGTCGTCGGCTACCTCTTGAGCGAGGCGGTCGGCAACGCCGTGCGGCGCCGGGGCTGGGCCCCGTTCCGCGTGCGGACCCTACGGATCGTGATCACGATCGCCTGGGTCGCGCTTGCCGCCGCGGGTGCGGCCGTCACCCTCGGCACGTTCAGCTTCCTGTCCGCCCTGACGGTCTCGGCCGTCGCCGGGATCGCGGTCACCCTCGCCCTGCAGACGACCTTGCAGAACCTCATCTCGGGGTTCGTGCTGATCCAGCAACGGTTCCTGCGGTTGGGGGACAGCATCCAGTTCAGCGGGATCAAAGGGACGGTCGTGTCGATCGGGCTGCTCGACGTGATCGTGCGCACGGACGGCGGGGCGCTCGCTCTCGTGAGCAACTCCAACCTGCTCTCGGGCCCCCTCGTCAATTTCACGGCGGCGACCCGCCTGTCGGGCGAGTACTAGAGCGAACTCCCGCTGCGAGAGATCCCGCTCGAATCGTTCGACCTGGTCGGGGCGCGGCGCTCCGGGGAGCTCCGGGCGGTGCTTCAGCGGATGGGACGGTCTACCGACGCGCCGGTGGTAAGGGTCGGCGGTCCTGCGGTCGGCTCGGGTCCTACGCCAGTGACTCGGGATCGTGGCCTTTCCGAGGGCGCCGCCGGCCCGGGCCCACGGAGGCCGATCTTCGCCGATCTGGCGGCCCCCACGCGTACCTGACGCACGAGCCCGGTCGGGTAGGAGCCCCCTCTTCTTCCGTGGCGGACGTGGATTCTCTTTATTCTAGGACCTTGTTGAGGGAACTCCGTCGCGTCGGGTCGGCGCGGGACGTGCGGTAGTGGGCGGTGGTCGGGGTAGCGAACGATCTTCGGCGGGGAGGTCACCCCTAGCCTGGCCGAAAGGTACGAGGTTTTCCGCACGAGGCGCGCTCCGGTGGCGGAGCATCTCCCCGGTCCTGGTGCTCGCGTCGTTCGCGATCGTGGCCGCGATGGTCGCAGCGCCGCTTCCCCCTTCCAACCCTAGGGCCGGTCCGGCCGGAGTCGGGGGAGTTCGCGGCTCGGTGACGCCGCCCACCCCGCCCCCCGCCTTCAACTGTGTAGGTTTCGGGTCGGCCCTCGCAGTGGTCGCCCCCTCGCCCGCCGCGGGGATCGCGGGTACGGTCTTCGAGCTCGAGGGTTCGGGCTACTACAACCGGACCTCGGGCCCCCTGGGCTCCTTCACGATCTGGATGGCCAGTTATGCGGGGGGCTCGGTGCTTCAGCTGACGACGGTTCCGGCGGGGGCGCCCGAGGACTTCTACGTGAACGTCACGGTGCCGTCCAAGAACGCCACGACCCCGTTCGTTCCCGGGGCCTACGAATTCTGGTCCCTAGAGAACTATACACCGAATGCTACCTGTGCGAACGCTCCGTTCACGCTCACGGGGGTCCCGCCCAGCTTCATCGGCTGTCAATCCTGGTCGGCGAGCCTCAGCGTGAGCTCGCCCTCTCCCGCGAGCGGGGCGGTGGGCTCCACCGTGGAACTGCAGGGGCGGGGCTTCTCCACGACGGGAACCACGTCGATCTACTGGGCCGATCCCAACGGCTCGTCCCACTTCCTGCTGAGTGCGCCGGAGGCGAGCGGATCGGCGGGCGAGTTCAACGCGACCGTTTCCGTCCCTACGGGCTACACGCCGGGGAGCTACGTGTTCTGGGGCGTCGACGACGTCTCGGACTGCGCGGGCGCGGGGTTCGTGCTGACGGGCAGCTCCTCCCCGGTGCTGAAGCTGGACCTGCCTGCAGGGGAGCCGGGCAGCGTGGTGATCGCCACGGGGTCGAACTTCGGGGCGGACGTGACCGTCGCCTTCACGTTCGACGGACGATCGGTCGTGTCGACCTGCTCCACGAACGGGACGGGCAGCTTCCCCGCCGCGACCGGCACCTCGTGCACGTTCACGGTGCCCGGGGTACCGAACGGGGACGACGGCGGCCAGAACGTGGTGGCGACCGACGCCGACTCGAACCGGGCCTCGACCTCGTTCGCCGTGACGCCGGCGATCACATTGACCCCGGACGAAGGGCCGGTCGGGACGGCCTTCACGGTCACGGGCACCGGATTCAGCCCCTATCCCTCGGCCGCCGTCGTCTACTTCGATGGCCAGCTGATCACGCCGACCGGCGGTTCGGATTGTGCCTACAACGCGAACCCGTTGATCACGTTGGACGCGAGCGGCGGGTTCGTGTGCACCTACACCGTTCCCGCGTGGGCCACCTCCGGAGTGAACCTCGTGCAGGGGGACGATACGAACACGAGCGAGCTTACCGTCGCGCAGCAGTGGACGGTGCCCGGGCAAGGAGGCTCCGGGGGTGGGACCTGCCCGGCCGGATCCGGCACGTGGGGCGCCCTCGTATCGTTCTTCACCAGCCTCCCCGCCGCGGAACAGGCGGCCCTCATCGCGGTGATCGTCACGTTGCTCGTCGGATTGGGGTATGCTCTGGGGGCGGGCTCTGCGGGCGGCGCGGCCGGCGCCGGGGGAGCGGGTGCCGGAGGGGGTGGTTCCGGGAACACGAGTCTGGAGGCTCAAGCGATCGCAGGCGCGAGCAGCGCGAACACCGGGGCCACCCAAGGAGCCGTCTCGGGCGCGGGTTCGGCCAGCTCGACGGCGAATGCCGCCACCTCGAACGTGAAAAATGCCAACGCTTCTGCTCTGGAGGCCCAGGAAGCCACCGAGGCCAACGAACCCTGGGCGGGTGGGTCGGGCGGATCCGGTAACTAGCCCACGACGAGTTCGACCAGCACGCTTCCCATCCGCGCAGCCTCTCGCAGGGATCTCTGGGGCCGGGGGGGTCTCCTCGAGGGTCCGTTCTCCAAACCCGGGATCCGCCGGCGAAACCGATAAGGGACGGGCCGGGGTCTTTCGCCGTTGCCGGCCGCGCGCCGTCGTGTCGATTGGGCCCGATGGCTGCGTCGGTGGGATGCGCAACAAGAGGGGTTCTTTCCGGAGCGAGAACTTCGATTTCGGGCCATGCTCGATCTGCTCGAAGCGGAGCTCGGTTCGACGTTCCATGTCCTCGACCTGGGGTCGGGACCGGGTTCGCTAAGCGCCCGGATCCTGCGTCGCTTTCCCTCGGCGCGGGTCACGGCGGTCGACTACGACCCGGTCCTGATCAAGGTCGGCCAAGGGGCGCTGGGGTCCGTGGGGGGCCGACTCGACTGGATCGAGGCGAAGCTCGGCGATCGGGGATGGCGAGGTCGCCTCCCGCGAAAGCGATACGACGGTGCCGTGAGCACGACCGCCCTCCACTGGTTGGCCGTGCCGGAGCTCTCCACCCTCTACGCCGATCTGGGCGACCTGGTACGTCGCGGAGGCGTCGTCCTGAACGGGGACCACCTACCGTGGGGATCGAAAGCGCGGGGGCTCGCTCGCGTAGGCTCGAGGGTTCGGGAGCTCCGTTCGTCGCGTCCGCGGCCGGGACCCCGGTCGGAGACGTGGCGCACGTGGTGGGCCGGGGCTCGCCGCCTCCCGGAGCTCCGTTCGGCGTTCGAAGAACACGACCGTCGCTTCGACCCGCGATTCCGACTACGCCCCCCTCGAGCCAAGGTCAGCCTTGACGTGCACGTTCGAGAGCTCCAGCGGGCGGGGTTTCGGACGATCGCTACGGTCTGGCAGGACTTTGAAAACCGAGTCGTGTTCGCCCGGCGGTGACAGGACATGGCTCGATCCCTCCACGCCCGCGGGGGAGGGCCGACGCGAGCTCCGAACCCACGGCGCCACGCGCTCGGCGCTCTTTCCGGCGTGTCCGCGCCGAGGGCGAGCAACCAAGGCCTGCCAGCAGGACGGCCACGTCGCGGGCCCCGCGTCGACGCGGCGCTGTCTAGTACGCTGCGCCGACCGCCTTGGCGAGGAAGCGGTTGAGCGGGTCCAAGCGGCGGCATTCGGCGAGGAAGCGCCGTGAGAACTTGGGGGAGATCACGACCGAATCGGCGAGCTCCACCGACGCAACGAAACTCTTGCGCTTGAGGTCGTCCGCCAGGGGGTGATCCGGGTCGAATCCCGGCGGCACCCGTTGGAGCGCGTCGTTGTCCGGGGAGAGGGGCACGGCCTTAGCCGCCTTCCAACCCTTAGGGTTCCTCACGATGGCGCCGCGGATCCGGGCGAGATCCGGAGGAGGAGGCCTCCACAGGCCCGACGCCACGAACGATCCCCGCGGCGCGAGGTGCAGGAAGAAGCCGGGCAACCCTCCCTCGTGCCCGTCGCTCCCATGGTGGAAGAAGTGGATGCCCATCGAGGTCCGGTACGGGCTCTTGTCCTTCGAGAACCGAACGTCGCGGTAGATGCGCATCAGCGAACCGCCTACCGGTCGCGGGTCGGCCATCAGGTGCGGGTTGATCCGGTGCACCTCGGGGCCCATCGCCTCGACGAACGCAAGCGATGCGCCGAGCACGTCCCGGTCGAACCGCGCCTTGTTCTTCAGGAACCAGGGGCGGTTGTTGTTCTTCCCGAGCTCGCGAAGAAATCGGAAGAACTCTGGGGTGAACGGGGACCTCGCGGCCGAACTCATGCGGGACCCCGGCGGCGACCCACCCTACTTCCTTCCCATCAACGGCGCGAAGGGACGCCCATCGAAGTACACCTGGATGTGGGTGATCTTGTCCCCGTTCACCCGGTACCACTCGGCGCACGGTGCCGTCCCCGCCGGGGTCTTCGTGACCAGGTCGTAGAACAACGCCACTTCGTCCCCCTCCGCGAACATACGCTTCATGTCGACCCGCTCGATCATCGGTGCGAGCTGGCCCAGAGCCGCGAGGTACGGCTCGGGGGCACTGAAGCGGTCGAACGGTCCCACGAACGACAGATCGTTCGCGAGAAATGCGCGCGCCGCCTTCAGGTCGCCCTTGCCCATCGCTCGTTGGAACCCCAGCACCACATCCTTTGCGCTCATGACTCTCCTACTCCTCCTTCGGTTCCCCGGGGGCATCCTGCCAACAGGCTAGGATCGGTCCCCCCGGCGCTTGGAACCAGAAGAAGCTGCCCATGCCGGGAAGGTGTACCGGCGGGAGGACGATCTTCCCACCGGAGCGCGAGACCTGATCCAGGGCCCGGGAAAGGTCGCTGACGCGCACGTAGCTCAAGCTGGCGGGCGACTCTGTCGGACGGACCGGCCGGATTCCCCCACGTCCACCCCCCGGGGCCTCGTACGCCAGGTACTCTCCCTGGGGCATCGCCCGTGATTGAAATTGCCAGCCGAACACCTTCTCGAGGAATCTCCGCGTCGACTGCGGGTCCTGGCTCGAAAGTTCGACGAATTCCAGCGAGCCGTCCGCACGTGGGCCCGCGTCGTGCGTCGAGCCTCTCCGAGGAGGATGAGGAGTCTCCGGTGCGGGCACGGCTACCACTATACATTGGATAGTTATAGGACCGGCAGTGTCCCGGCGGATAGTGACGCGCCGTCGCTCGGGCGATCGAGGGATGCCACCGCCCCCTTCGACCTTGCCCCCCCTGCAGGATCCGTTGAAGCTGGGGGTCCAGCGCCTCGGTCGTAAGTGGACGCTCTTGCTGCTGCGAGATCTTGCGTTCCTCAAGCTGCATCGCTTTGGTCAATTGCTGAAGAACAACCCCGGGCTCACACCTAGGGTTCTCGCACGACGCCTTCGCGAGATGGAGGCGGAGGGATTGGTCCGCAGATCGGCGGATGGGGGCGTCGTGCTCTACGAGCTAACGCCGAGAGGAGAGGACGCCGTATTCATACTGCTCGCGTTCCTGAGGTATGGCGTGCGTCATTTCGTCGGCCCGAGATTGGCCCGGTCTGACGCGGGCCGTTAGGTCGAAAGTCGCCCCTATGGTCGGGCGTTCTGGGCGGCGCAAGCGTCGGAGAGAAGAAGATGCCTTCCGGGACGGCCGTCGATTTTCTTCACCCCGTCGGATACCGCTCGTTCGGGCGTGCTCGATGCCCTCCGACCAGCCGGATCCCGTCTATCGAAGCCACGATCTCATCGCCCCGCTTGGCGCGAGGTTGAGCTCGAGAGAGGGATAGACGGGAATCGCCTCGGCGACTACGCCGGATCACTCTCCGACCCACATCGAGTTGATGTCGATCAGTTCGCCGCTGGTCAGGACGCAGAACGT
>JASHQF010000100.1 GCA_030037695.1 Thermoplasmata archaeon | reverse complement strand
GCACGCCCCGAACTCGTGGCCGACTCCGTGGCTGCGGTTCGGGCGATCGACCCCAAAGTGCAGGTCCTCTGCGGAGCCGGGGTGCACGGACGAGAGGACGTCGCCCGGGCGCTCCAGCTCGGGACCCAGGGGGTCCTCGTGGCGAGTGCGGTCGCCACCTCCCCCTCCCCGCGCCGCGTGATCGACGACCTTCTAGCAGGTTTTTGATACCTCGGGCCCCGTTTCCCTTAAGGAGGGGAACGCCTTCGGACGTTCTCCGGGTGGGGCCTGTGGTCGCTTGCCCAGGTCGGCTGGTGCTCCGCGTCGTTTCCGGGTGGAACGACGACCCGGAGTCCGAGCCGGCGGGCGAGGAATGGCTCGAGACCCCCGGTTTGAGCGAACCCGGTCCTGATCCTCCTCGGATCTCGAGCGCCGGCCCGTCCCTCTCCGAGTCCGTCCGATCGGCGATCTACGAAGCCCGCTCCCAGCCCAGGGCGGTCCCCGTAGCGGGAGGGTACCTTCCCCAGGCGATCGGAGGCATCCGGGTCTGGTCGACCGCGTCGCGGGACCTCCCGAACGGGGAGGCGAAAACGGCACGGTCCCCGGTGTCTGCCTTCGGTCCGGTGGCGCCTTCAAGCCCGGCGGACGAAGAGCCCGGCGAGGAGCGTCCGAGGTCCCCCTCGGGGACGCGGAACGACCCCGAGCGATCGGACGGGATCCGCGATCTCGCCGCGAGCTCTAGCCGCGAGGCGGGCGCCAGCGGCCCCAGCTTCGCCCCGTACCTGTTCGGCCCCCGTCGTAAGACAGCCCCCTCTGTCCAGGAATCGACGCCGGTTGTGGTGACCCCCGTCGACGCGGCCTCCGTTTCGGGCGGTATCGGTCCGCCCGGTGCCGGCGAGATCGACTTCCTCCTGCCTACGGGCGCGGGAACGGAGCCCCGCCCGCGTCGGCTGGTGGTCCGCGTGGTCTCGGCCTGGAGCGGACTCCCCCACGAGTGGGTGCTTTCGGGCGGGGTGGTCCGTCCGGCAGCCCCAGTGGTCGCTAGCCCTCCGCCTCCCCTCGTACCCGCTGCGCCGGAGCCTGCCGCCCTGCTGGCCCAGTGGACCCCCACCCCCATCACCGGCCCAGGGATCCCGTGGTCCCGTTCGGGAGCTGTCGCACTGCCAGCGACACCCTCCATCTTCCATCCGACGATCGTCATCGAGCCCCCCGCGGCGCCGGTCTCGCCCATTACCCCGATCGAGGTCCCCCGGCCTGCCATCCCGCTCCCGGGTCCCACAACCCCCTCCGAACCCTCGCCCGAGCCGTTTTCGGCCCCGCTGGCGCCCTTCCAACCGCGCCTTTTCGATCTCGTGGCCCTCCTCCAGCGGGCGTGGCTGGTCCCTCCTCGTTCCGGGGCCCTGACCGCCCCTTCGGAGCTCGAGTCTGCCTCCCCCTCCCTCCCGGTTCGTATCTTTACCGAGCCAGACCTGCCTGCGCAAGAGACCCTTGTTCCGAGTTTGTCGTTCGCTTCGCTAATCCCACCGGGACCTCCTTGGGCTACACCTCGACGACCTGAGGTTGCTTCCCCCGTTGCTCCGCTCTCTCCACCCCAGAGCCCGACGCCCAGCCCAATCGTACCATCCTACACCCCCGTCCGGGCCGACGAGGGGGATCGGCTTCCCGCAGCCTGGCGCATGCCGTCGTGCTACACCGCGGACCTGCGGCCGCGGGTCAGCCGGAACCGCTGCCACCGGCCCAAGATCAAGGTCTAGCCGAACTCCCCTAGACCCCCCTTGACGGCCGCGGAGGAACGGCCGGGTCTAGCGAGGGTCCTGCCGGATCGGTGATCGAGGCAGGCCCCCTAAGCCGCGTGGATACCAAGCCCAGGGGGGGCCACAACGGTTTAGGGTGGTCGCCCTTACGCCTCGCTGGCGTTGGCTCCGTGACGTCACGCAGCGACCCGGGCCGTACGATCGCCTGCCTCGCGATCGCGGGGTTGATGGTCCTGCCGCTGTCGCTGGTTGCCTCCGGTCTTGCGGGGACCTTCCGGGGTGGCCCTGCCGCCCTACCGGCCGCGGTCCCTTCGTTCAGCGGGGGCGATCCCGTTCAGCCAGCAGCCAGCACCCTTCCTCCGCCCACAGAGCAGGCGGTCCCTGACCCTGGCCATCTTCTCGCTTCGGTGGACCTTTGGAACGGTACCCTAGCGGCAGGCGTCGAGGCCGGACTGAACGGCTACGGACCGTCGGCCGCCGCGTTGGTGCCTTCGAGCAATGCCCTGTTCGTCGCGGACAGGGCCTCGTCCTCCGTCTCGGTCGTGAACCTTTCGATCGGCGAGGTCGTCCAGCAGACCCGGGTCGGGGTGGGCCCGGTGGCAGCCCTGTTCGATCCCGACAACGACCGGGTCTACGTGGCGAACCTCTACAACGACGCGATCTCGGTGCTGAACGCCTCCTCCGGCCTCGTGGCTACCGCTCCGATCTCCACGGGGGAGGGCCCCGCGGGGCTCGCGCTCGACCCGGCGACCGGGGACCTCTTCGTGACGCTGTCGAGCTCGAGCCGCGTCCAGGTGTTCTCGACCGCGAACGGGACCCTCGTCGGTCAGATCCCGGTCGGTACGGATCCGCTCGGCCTCGCCCTGGACCCCGTCAGCGGGTACCTGTTCGTCGCCAACGACGGGGCCGAGAGCGTGAGCGTGATCCAGGTCGCTACGCTCACGAACGTGGGGGAGTTCTTCGTCGGTATGAGCCCGGAGGACGTCGCGTTCGACAACGCGAGCGGCCTCGTCTACGTCCTCAACGCGGGGTCCTCGAACGTCACTGTGATCGACGGCTCGAGCGCCCAGGTCGTCGGGTCGATCCCGACGATCTTCCTGCCGGACGGGCTCGCGGTCGACCCGGCGGCTTCCGAGCTGTTCGTCTCGGGCGCGAACGGCAACGGGACCCCCATCCTCGCCGAGATCAACAGCACATCGGGCGCGACCGTCGCCCGGATCCCCCTCGGCGCGAACAGCAGCGCGGTCGTCTCTGACCCCGCGGACGGCCTGGCCTACGTCGTCGGAACCGCGCCGCCCTCGCTCGAGCTGGTCAACGCGACTTCGGCGTCGGTCGTGGGCACGATCCCGCTCGCGATCACCCCGACGTCGATCACCTACGATGCGACCAACGGGGCGATCTACGTCGGTTCCTCGGACTCCTCCCAGGTGTTCGAGCTGAACGGCGCGAACGACTCCCTCCTCGCCAACTTCAGCCTCCCGGCCCGACCGGTCGCCATCGCCTTTGATCCGACCGTGGACGCCCTGTTCGTCGCGGGAGAGGCTGGGACCCGGGGTGAGCTCCTCGAGGTCGACCCGTCGAACGGGTCGATCGAAGCGACCGCCACCCTCGCGAGCCGCCCCCTCGCCGTCGCGATCGATACCGCCAACGGGGATCCGTTCGTCACCGGGACGCCCTCCACGGGATGCAACGGCACCGTGACGGAGATCAACGGCTCCACCGACACCCCCGTCGCGACGTACGTCGGGGCCTGCGGCGCCGACTTTAGCGCCCTGGCGTTCGACCCGGCACAGGGGGAGATGTTCGTCACCGACAGCGACTTCTCGAGCCTCCTCGTCCTCCGGGCCTCGAACGATACCTTGGCGTCGGGGATCATGCTCCCGAGCGGTGACCCGGACGGGATCGCCTACGACAGCGCGGACGGGGAGATCTACGTGGCGCTGGGGGACGGGGGGGTCTACTATCCCCCCTATTTCGAGGTCCCGTCCATCGCCGCCGTGGACCCGGCCACGGACGAGGTCGTCGCGGGGATCTACGCGGGGTTCGAGACCTCGGACCTGGCCTTCGACAACGCCACGGGGTTCCTGTATGCGGTGAACATCAACTACTCGGTCTCCTTCAACGAGATCGTCTCCACGATCGACCCGGGGTCCGAGCTCGTGATCGGGTCGGTCATCGCGGGCGCCTCCTCGGTCGCCGCCCTGGCGGCCGACCCGACGACCGGGCGCCTGTTCGCGACCGACCCCCAGAACGCGACGGTGGGGATGGTGAGCGCCCCGTCGTCCTATCCGGTCACGATCCTCGAGGAGGGCCTGCCCGTCGGCTCGGGACTCGGCGAACCGTGGAACCTGTCGTTCAACGGGACGGTCGTCTCGACGTCGGTCTACGAGGGATGGGTCTTCTTCGAAGGGAACGGCACCTACCCGTACGCCGTCGAGGGGATCCCGGGGTACGTCCTCAGCGGCTCCTCCCCCACAGGATCGATCCACGTCGAGGGGATGGCGAGGACGGTCGTCCTCGCGTTCGTCCCCGGCCCGACCGCCACGCTGACGCTCGTCAAGCACGGGGTGGTCCCAGGGTACTCCTGGTGCGCGGAGGTCGCCGGCTTCGAGTCGTGCTCGTACAACCCGACCCTCTCGTTCAAGGGGTTCACTCCGGGGACGTACGACTACCAGATACTCGTCCCATCCCACGACACGGCCACGGCCAAGAAGGGCGGGACGCCGTTCCCGCTGGACGGCACGATCACCCTCGGGACCACCCCGGTCGGCATCGCGGTGACGTACGTCTGGACCTCCACCATCACGTTCACCGAGGTCGGCCTCGCGCCGGGGGCCTCCTGGAGCCTCAAGGTCGGCGGGGTGCTGTACAGCTCCACCAACGCGACGATCTCGGTGCCCGTCGGCAACGGGACCCACACGTTCCGGGTCGAGCCGAACCTCGGCTACACCGACCGTCCGACGACCGGGTTCTTCGTCGTCCGGGGAACGCCGTTCGGGCTCGACGTGCTGTTCCGCCCGAGGGCGTGACTGGCCCGAGCTGCTTGGGCCGGGCGATCGCGGAGAGGCGTCCCCCGGGCTACGGGGCCGGCTGGCGGGCCAGATCGGCCACCGCCTCGAACAGGCGCAGGGCCGAGACCATGTCCTGGGACGCCGGGGAGCCCGGTCGTACCCCCCTTCGCAGCACGTAGACCCCCGACCGGTCCGCGAATTCGGGGTCGACCGCGACCCGGACGACCGTCTCCGCCGCCCGACGCGGGCGGGTCCCGAACAGGTGGGTGAGCGCCCAGACCCCGTAGCCGACGACCCCGCCGTTGTTCTTCGCGAAGCCGGAACCGACGACCCCCGGGTGGACGGCATTGAACGTCACCCCCTTGCCGTGGAAGCGGTGGGCGAACTCCCGGGTCAGCAGCAGCAGCGCGAGCTTGGAGCGGCCGTAGGTGCGGAACCCCCGGTAGTGGCGCGCGCATTGAAGGTCGGAGAAATCGAGGCTCTGCCCCCGGTGGGCCTCGGAGACGACCTGGACGACCCGCGACGGGGAGCTCTCCTCGAGGCGGGTCTCCAGGAGCGACGTGAGCAGGTACGGGGCGACGACGTTGAGGGCGAACGTCCGCTCGAGCCCCTCGCCCGTCGTCTCCCGCCGGTGGAGGTACGCCCCGGCGTTGTTGACCAG
>JASHQF010000099.1 GCA_030037695.1 Thermoplasmata archaeon | reverse complement strand
GCCTACCCGATCGTCGGCGGGGCGATGGCGATCGCGGGGGCGGGCCTCGTCGCCTCGCGCTTCGTGAAGAACCGCCTCGCGTTCACGGCGGCCGGCGTCGCGCTCGCGATCTGGGCCGGGGTCGAACCGCTCCACGACGCCCTGCTCGGACCGAACCACTCGGGCGGCGTCTTCAACCTGTTCGTCGTCGGCATCATCCTGGTGGGGGGCGCGCTCCTCGTGCTCCTCCCGAACGCCGGCCTGCTCGTCGAGGGGCTGCTACGCCTCGCCGGGCCGAAGGCGCGGTCGAGCCCGGTCGTCCGCGTCGGTCTCGATTACCCGAGCCGACAGCCGGGGCGGACCGCGATCGGCCTCACGATCTTCGCGCTCGTCGTCTTCACGATGATCGCGACCGCCGCCGCGGGGAGCACCCTGCAGGGGAGCCTCGACGACGCCGTCCACGATCAGGACGGCGGGTACAGCTTCTTCGGCGTGGCGAGCGTCCCGCTGCCCGATCTCTGGACCGACATCGCGGCGAACGCCACGCTGGCCCCGCTGTTCGAGGACGCCGCCCCGCTCGTCTTCGGTTCGGTCGACGTGAACGTCCCCGGCTACGCCGGGAATCCCTGGTCCGACAGCCTCTACGCCCCCGCGCCCAACGAGACGGGGAACGCGAGCTTCCTCGCGACGAACCAGTACTCGTTCGAGGCGACCCTGGACGGGATGGGCGCGAGCGCGGTGTTCCAGGATCTCGCGACGAACGCGAGCGTGGCGCTCGTCGACGAGAGCTACGCCGCGATCGCGAACGCGTTCTCCGTAGCCAGTTCGAACCACCCGACCGTCCACGTGGGCGAGTCGATCGGCCTCGCGAGCCCGAACGGGGCCCGCTCGACGACCGTGACGGTCGTCGGGATCCTCACCGAGTCGATCCTGGGGGGGGTCTGGGTGAGTCCGGCCGCCGCAGAGCACCTCGGCTACACGAACGCGACCGCCTCGCTGCTCACGGTACGCCCCGGGGTCTCGACGACGCTCGCCGCGCAGGAGGCGAAGAAGGCGTTCTTCCCGGACGGTCTCGTCCTGTACAACCTCGCGGGCCTCCTCGCGACCTCGATCAACTCGACCGAGGGGATCATCGGCATCCTCGAGGTGTTCGTCGGCCTCGGCCTGGGGGTCGGGATCGCCGCGATGGGGATCTTCGCGCTCCGGGCGGTCGCGGAGCGGCGCCGCGCGATCGGGATGCTCCGCGCGACCGGCTTCACCCGCGGGATGATCCTCCGCGCGTTCGTCCTCGAGTACTCGTTCGTCACGCTCCTCGGCATCGCCCTCGGCGTCGGGCTCGGCCTGCTCGTGATCTACAACGTCTCGATCAGTCCCAGCGCGACCCTGGACGGCCTCCAGAAGTTCGTCGCCCCGTGGGCGACGGTCGTCGAGGTCTCCGGCATCGCCTACCTTCTCGTGCTCGCCGCGATCCTCGTCCCTTCGCTCCGGGCGGCTCGCCTCCCGCCGGCGGTCGCCGTCCGCGCCACCGAGTGAACGCCCGGGGCGTGCCGCCGGGCGCACCGCCCGGGCGCACGCCCGTTATCGGTCGGCCCGTCCTTGTCCTCGCACGACGCCGGACACGCCGCCGCGGGGGCCTTGCCCGGCGTGCGGGGGAGCTCTCGGCGAGCCGGTGAGCGGGGACGTGCATTGCTACGTTCGCTGCCGCCGCTGCGGGCAGGAGTTCCAGCTCGATGACCCCCGCCTGGCAGCGCCGCCCTGACCCCGCAACCTTCCGCCCGGGCGCAGGGTTTACACGCGCCCGTTCGTACGTCCCCTCGTGGAGAGGAGCCGGCTCGCGGGGATCGTCCTCCTCGGGGTCGCGCTGACCGTCATCCTTGTCGCCCTGTTCGTCCCCCTGCCGGCCGGGAGCCGCACCGTGCCCGCGGGCACGGCCTGGACGATCGCCTCCGACTCGTGGACGCCGGTGTCGGTGAACGTCGCCTGGTCGGCGAGCGCGGGCGGCACGCAGGTGTACGTCGTCTCGGGGACGCCGAGCTGCAGCCATCCGACGGACGTCGTGGCAACCGGCTTCGGGGCTCGGGGCAGCCTGTCGACCCAGTTCCGCACCGGGGCGACCTACGACCTGTTCGCCTGCTCCGGGTCGAACTGGGAGACGGCGAGCTTCTCCCTGAGCGCGACGGGTACCCCGGACGTCGCCGAACCGCTCGAGGTGATCGGGGCGATCCTCGGGTTCTTCGGGGCGATCCTCCTATTGCGCCGGGGGCCGACCGGTCCGGCCCGGCGCCGGTCCGTCGCGCACCGCCGTTAGCCCGTCCCGGCCCATCGCCCACGGCGGAAGGGCGTGGGCGTACCGGGGGCCACCGAGCGGGGGGCGGCCGGCCCTTTCGTATTTATCCAGCCCGTGCTACCGCAGGGGCGGTCACGATGGCTCCGGCACGGCGTACTCCCCTCGGCCGGAGACGACCCCCACCCGGGTCCTACCTCTCGAATGTCCGGTCGATGGGCGCGAGGGACGCGTGATCGGCGAC
>JASHQF010000098.1 GCA_030037695.1 Thermoplasmata archaeon | reverse complement strand
GCTCGCGGCCCCGGGGGCCGCATGGTGGAGGCCCCCCGCGGGATGGAACGACCGGATCCGCTCCTCGAGCGCGAGCCTCACGGCCGCCTCCATCCCGCCGACGATCGTGCGCGCCGCGTCGTAGCAGCCGGGGAACGAGGGGGTGTCCCCCGCGTCGAGCCAGGTGCGCTCGACGGCGGCCCCAGCCGCCTCGATCGCGGCGACGTATGTCACCTCGTGGAACAGCGTGAGCGAATCGGGTGGGCTCGGCTCGACCTCGCCCACCCACCGGACGCGACCGGCCTCGGCCGGGGTCAGCGAGGCTCGCAAGAGACGGGCGGCGAGGTCCCGGCTGCGTTCGGTGAACGGGTGCTCCGGCCCGAACTCGTAGCCCCGGAACCGCGGGTCCCAGACGACGGCGATCGGCCGCGGGCCCGGCACGGGCGCTCGGACGACCACCAAGATTATGAGGTCGGCCGGCCCCCGCGCTCGCGAGAGCTCCGATGGGGATCGAGGACGAGGTCTCGGGGAACGCCGTGAAGGTCTACCGGGCGATGAAGGACCTCGGGTACCTCTCGGAGGAGAAGCTCGGCACCGCCGAGCGGATCACGCAGACGTCCAAGCTCCCGAAGACGATGGTGATGAACGCCCTCCAGGAGCTCCAGACGAAAGGGTGGGCGCGTCGGAAGGCGCGCGACAAGGCGGCCGGCTACTTCCTCACGAAGTAGGTCCGGCCTACAGCGCCCCGGGGTCGGGGCTCGCGGCGCCGTCGGTCCAGATCTTCTCGGCGAGGCGGCACGTCGAGCGGAGCGTCACCTCGGTCACCGTGCTCACCCGGGCGACCTGGGCCCGCGAGCGGTGCTCGCCGTTCCGCTCCGCCGCGAGGTAGAGGAGCGCGGCGACGAGGCCGTGGGGGCTGACGCCCGAGAGCTCGGGGTCCTCCTTCGCGACCTCGAGCATCGACTCGACGGTCGCCCGGACCTTCGGAGAGAGCGCGAGCTCCTGCGCGTACCGGGTGAGGAACGACCGGGTGCCGACGCCCGGGATCTGGATCCCCCCGCCCCGCTGGACCATCTTGAACGTCCGGCCGACGTCGGAGCGTCGGGCGCCGACGACCGACGCCACCTCCCCGAGCGTGCGGGGGATCGAGAACCGCCGGCAGGCGGCGTAGATCGCGGCGCCGACGCACGCATGCATCCCTCGCCCCCGGAACAGGCTGCGGTCCCGGGCGTCGCGGAACACCCGCTCCGCCTCGGCGACGACGACCGCCGGAAGCGCCAACTGCTCGCCGGCGACCAGGATCTCGCTCCGGGCAGGGGAGCGGTCTCCGGCGGCCCCGGGGCCGCGGGACGTCTGGCGTTGCATGACCCGACGCAGGTGCTGGAACTCATAGCGTCGGCGCCAATCAAGCCTGCGGCCCTGGCCGTCCCGGCTGAGGGAGAGGGTCGAGCCTAGGAGACGCCGCGCCCCCGCGGCCAGCGAGAACGGTCCGATCCCCCGGCCGCTACCGTCGCTGCCGGCCGAAGCGGCGAGCGCGGGGGGTGCCGCCACGAGCTCCCCCGGACCGAGCACGAGGCCGCACTCGGCGCAGACCGTCTCCGCCCGGACCGGGTCGACGATCCGGTGGGTGCTGCCGCACATCGTGCAGCCCACCGGATCCTGCGGCTGCGCCCCGGCTTCCCGAGCCCCGGACTCGGGCATACCCTCCTCTAGGTCTGGAAGGGATATGAACTTGGGTACAGCCGTAGCCCCAGAAGTACCTCCCGGAGCCCGCCCGCCGACCCGAACGGCCGGGGGCGAGTTCGGGCCCCCTGCCGTGGGGCAGGCGGCGCCGAGCGGCGAAGGTCTATGGGTAGCGGGGGCGTCACGGTCCGGACGTGAGGGTCGGCCTCGTGGTCATCGGGGTGGTCGTCGCGGTCGTCGGGGCGGGCGTGATCGCCGCGGTGACGATCCCGGTCGATTCCCCCCCGATCACCGAGACCCGATCGGCGTCGCTCCAGAACTTCACGTCGGGAAGCTGGCAGACGAACGTCTTCCACGTCATTGCCGCCACCTCCGCGAGCGAGTCCCTCGTCTGGAACGCCTCGGGGAAGATGAGCGTCAGCCTCTCGGTCGCGGTCAGCTGTCCGTCCCCGCCCGGCTGGTGCGAGCAGGGTAAGCCGCTCGTCAACTGGACGAACCACACCCTCGGCTCCTGGCATGCGAAGGCCTCGGCATCGGCGCTCTACGTCCTCGCCTTCCTCAGCGATTCCCCCAACGGCTCCGTGAACTTCTCGGCGCAGTTCGGCGAGACGTACCGGACGCTCGGTCCCGCCCTGCCCGAGGCGCCGTACGCGCTCGCGGTGGGGGGGGGCGGCGTACTGCTCGGGATCGGGGGGATCGCGACGTACCTCGGCCTGTTCCTCCCCGGCCAGCCGTTCGCTCCGGGCGCCCCCGGCGATCCGAAGCTCGACCCTGCCCTCGCGGGCCCCGACGCGGACCCGGAGGCGATCGACGAGGAACTGAGATTCCGGGCGTAGGACGGGGCCTTACTGGCCCCAGAACGGGCGCTGGGTCCGCCAGAGCCGCACGACCTCGTCCAGGATCGCCCGCTCGGACGGCGTCAGCGGTTGGTCCTTGAGCTTGCGGGCGGAGCTCTCGGGGATCGCGACCAGCAGGGTGTCGCCGGGGTGGAGGTTCCGTCCGACGACCCCTCCCTCGATCGACGCCGCGAGCTCGCTCGCCTCCCCGGCCTCGGCGACCGACTCGTTCTGACGCTCCAGGCTGCGCACGACGCCGACCTCGCTGCCGTCCGGGTGCATGAGCCGCACCCCCGGTCGGACCGTACCCCCCACGACGCGGATCCCGACGATCGCGGGCTTCGACATGCGGAAGACGAAGCCGGGGAGGACCTCGACCTTGCCCGGGTGGACCAGCTCGGCGCGACGTTCCTTCTCGAGCTCGCGTTCCCGCTCGGTCCTCCAGGCGAGGTACTCCTCGATCGCGCGGTACATCACGTCGGCCCGGAACACCCGGACCGTCCCCTCGTCCGGCCCGAGCGCGTCGGGGAGGATCGGCACCCCGAAGGCGAGCACCGCCCGGTGCGTCGGGTCGTGGACCGTCGCGATCTTCATGACCGTGGCGCGGCCGACCGGCCCGACGCCCGCCTCGTGGACCGGGATCCCCTTGGAGCGGCACTCGAACGCGAGCGCTTCGAGTCCGCCCAAGGTGTCGGCGTACAGCGCGACCCCGCTCTCGGCGAGGTCCGCGACCGGCCGGGACTCCCGCGCGAGCTCCTGGCGGACCTCCTCCCCCTCCTCGGGGCGCGCGAGGACCTTGAGGAGCCCGCCCGGCATCGCCCGCTCGATCCCGGGCGCGGCGAGGTAGATCCCCGCGGCCGCGGCGACCTCCGTCAGCGACTCGAGCCGCGTCGAGCGCGACGAAGAACCCGCCTTGCGGGGCACCGGACGGTACAACCCCCGGATCCGGCTCGAGAACGGCTCGGTGCGTCCCGTCGCGACGATCTCGTCGCCGACCTTGAGGCGGCCCCGGTAGACGATGACGCTCCCGACCGGCCCGACCCCCTTCTGGTCGCTGCGTTCCAGGATCGTCGCCTCGCCCCCCTCGCCGATCTGGCGGAGCTCCTCGGGCAGGAACCGTTGGGAGAGCCCGACCAAGAGCGCGATCAGCTCCGGCACCCCGATCCCGGCCTTCGCCGACACCGGCACGATCCCGAGGTTCCGGGTGAAGTCGCTCACCCGGTCGTACCGCTCCGCGCTGAAGCCGAGCCCGACGAGCGACTCCGCCACCGCGTACATCCGGGCGTCGAGCTGGCGGACGAACTCCGTCCCGCTCCGGACGAGCTGCTCGGCGAGGGGGGTGGGGCCGGCCGCCTTCCGCCACCCGGCGAGGAGGTCGATCTTGGTGAGCGCGATCGCGAACGGCGTCTTCTCGTGCCGGAGGATCTCCACCGACTCGCGCGTCTGGGGCATCATCCCTTCCCGGGCGTCGACGACGAGCACCGCGAGATCGGCGAGCGCCCCTCCGCGCCGCCGCATCGTCTCGAACGAGCGGTGGCCCGGCGTGTCGACGAACAGGAGCCCCGGCACGCGCAGCTGCTCGGCGCTCAGGATCCCCTGGCAGAGGCGCCGGACCGTCTCCCCCGGGATCTCGATCGCCCCGATGTGCTGGGTGATCCCGCCCGCCTCGTGGGACGCCCGCACGCTCCCCGCGATCCGGTCGAGGAGCGTCGTCTTCCCGTGGTCGACGTGGCCGAGGAGGGAGACGATCGGCTCGCGGAGCTCGGGCACGTCCCGTTCGACGGGCGGCGCAAGCTTAGGGTTTGTTCCTGCCGGGAACGTCCGCCGCCCACGCGTCCAGGGAGCCCGCGAGGAGGGGCACCAGCAGCTCGTCGGGCGAGAGCCCCCCGTGGGCGCTCAGCATCCGCACCGACCCCGCGGCGCGGCCGGGGACGGTGTAGGCGATCCCTCCCGGCGCCGCCGGGAGCGCGATCACGTCGCCGAGCCGCTCGTCGAGCTCGGGGTGGTACGGCGGGGGTCCGAACAGGCCGGCCTCGAGGGCGTCCCGAACGAGGAGCGTGCGCGAGCCCGGCGGCAGGCGGGGCCCGAGCGCCTCCCGCACCGCCTCCTCCCGACCGGGGCGGGTCGCGAACAATCCCGCCCGGCGGTCGCCGCTCGGGGGCCGACGCAGGAGGTCCAGCAGCCCCGCCTCGCGATCGACCCGGAGCTCGCGTTCCGGATCGACCGGGACGTGGCCGTGGTCGGCGGTGACGAGGACGGTCGTCGCCCGGGCGCGGGCCGGGGGGAGCCCCCGGGCAGCGAACCGGAGCAGGCGGACGATCTGCTCGACCTCGAACTCGACCGCGTCCTCGCTCGGGCCCCGGAGGTGGTGCACGGTGTCGAGGTCGTCCCAGTAGGCGAAGACGACCCCGGGCGCCGGCTCCCGGGCCAGGACGCCCCGGAGCAGGAGCGCGAACTCGGAGAGGGTCGAGTACCCCACGTACTCCGCCCCGTCGTAGAGCAGCCGCGTGAACCCCGAGGTGGCGAACCGGTCGCGCGAGACCGCGACCCCCGCGATCCCGCGGCGGAAGATCGCCGGCACGCCGGAGACCAGGGACGGCGACCAGCCGCTCCCGACCAGGAGGTCGCTCGCGCTGCCGGCCCCGATCGGGGACATCCGGAGGAGGTCCGCGACCGCCCCGAACCGGGGGAGGAACTGTCGGTGCCCCACGACCCCGTGGGCCGAGGGTGCGGCGGCCGTCGACAGGCTCGTGAGGGCGACGGTCGTCGTCGTGAGGAAGACCGACGAGAGCGGACGGGGGTCCCGGGCGGGGAGCGGCAGGGAGTCGCCGCCCGGCCCGGCGCCGTGACGGCGGAGCGCGAGGTAGCCGAGCCCATCGACCAGGAGGATCACGATCGGGCCGTCCGCCCGGCGGCCACCGAACGGATCGAGGTCGGGGGCGAGCGGAGGGAGCGAGGGCGGCGCGAGCTCCACGCCCGCCGCCCGGGCTACCGAGGCCGTCACGTTCGGCAGCGAGCGCCCGCCGTACCCCGGCACCGGCACGCCGAGCCGGGGGTGCGGCGCGAGCAGGGCCGCTGCCTCGGCGTCGCGATCGGTCGGTGCGGTCCGGGCCGCCGGCATCGGGTCCCGGCGGTGGGGAACGGTGGGGCTACTTAACCGAAGGCGACCGCCGGGGTTCGAACTCCTCGAGCGACGCCTGATGCTGGGTCCGGTCCGCGAGCCGCTCGACGCGCACGGAGACGGTCCGCACCGGTCGACCGCCGGCCCCTTCTTCGGCCTGCCATAGCTGCCGGGCGAGGTAGAGCGCGGTCTCCCGAAGGGCCGCCGGTCCCTCCCGCGCCGCGGCGAGCGTACGGCTCCGCTGCGTTCGCTCAAAATCGCCCCACCGGAACGCGACCCCGACGCCTCCGAACCGCAGCCGCTCCCGGGCCACCGACGACGCGAGCTCCTCGGCGAGCCCCTCGACCACGGGCGCGATCGCCTCCCACGCGTCGGCGTCGCGCTCGAACGTGTGGTCCGCGCTCCGGGACCGGGGCCCGGTCTCCTCGCCGATCGCCTCGGACGGGGTCCCGCGGGCGAGCGCGACCAGCTCGCGTCCGAAACCGCCGAGGGTCCGGACGAGGTCGCTGGGGCGGAGTCGGGCGAGGTCGCCGACGGTCTCCAGGCCGCGATCGTGGAGCAGTTCCTCGGTCCTCGGTCCGACCCCGGGAACGGCGCGGACCGGTAGCGGCGCGACGAAGGCGGCGACCGCCTCGGGCGCCACCACGACGATCTTCCCCGGCTTGGCCCGATCGCTCGCCATCTTCGCAACGAGCCGGCTCGTCGCGACCCCGACCGAGGCGCCGAGCCCGAGCTCGTCGTGGAGCGCCCGCTGGATCGCCTCGGCCGCGGCGCGAGCGGAGTCGGCCGAGTGGACGTCGGGAAGGACGACGGCCTCGTCGATGCTGTACGGCACGACCCGCGGGGCGTGGCGACGCAGGAGCGCGAGGGCGGCCTCGGCGATACGACCGTACTTCGCGAAGTCGGGGGGGATCCACGTCGCGTCGGGGCAGAGCCGCTGGGCGGCGACGGCCGGTTGCGCACTGTGCACCCCGAACGCCCTCGCCTCGTAGCTCGCGGAGAGGACGACCCCGCGGCTCGCGGGTCCGGTCGGCGGCGGTCCCACGATCACGGGCCGCCCGACGAGCCCGGGTCGGTCCCGAAGCTCGCAGGCGACGTAGAACGCGTCCAGGTCGACGTACAGGAGCCAGCGCGGGGGTCCCCGCGGGGGCGGGGGTTCGCCGAGGAACGGGGCGCTGCCCATGCGCACGACCTCCCGGTTCGGACGGCGGAGCGGCGGGTCGGGGCCGCTCCTACCCTCCGAAATCGACCGCCTTCGCGTCGACCGCGATCCCCGAGGCGCCGATCGTGTACGGCTGGGCGCTCCGCGTGTGGGCCGTCCGTCGCATCTTGAGCACCCGGAGGGCGAGTCCCACCCGCTGGCCGTCCGCGGCCGTGCGGTAGCCGAGCAGGACGACCCCGTCGGCGACGTACTCGGAGAGCCCGTCGCGGCTGACCTCGGGGTGGAGCGGGTCCGCCTCGGCGGTGAGGACGGTCGTCGCCCCCGCGCCGCGGCAGGCGGCGGCGAGGGCGAACAGGGTCGCCCGCCGGCTCGGCTCGTCGTCGCTCAGCATGTTGAGCAGCGAGACCGAGTCGACGACGATCCGGCGGGCCCCGAGGGTGCTGAGCTCCTTGCCGAGCTCCCCTTGGATCCGGTGCAGGTTCTGCTGCGTCTGCTTCGGGTCGAGGCGGATCACCTTGAGGAGGCCGTCCTTCACCGCGGCGTCGACCGGCCAGGAGAACTGCCGGGCGGTCTCGAGCAGCTGCGGCCCGTCCTCCTCGAGCGAGAGGAACACCCCCTTCTCCCGTCGGACGGCTCCCGCCAGGAGGTACTGCAGGCCGAGGCAGGTCTTGCCGGTGCCGGGGAGGCCCGTGACGAGGACGACGTGGCCCGCGGGGAACCCCCCGCCGAGCATCTCGTCCAGGCCGGCGACGCCGGTCCCGACCTTGGCCCGGGCCGCCTCAGACTCGCTCATACTGCGTCGTGACGAGACCGCTCTTCGGGTGGACGCGGATCAGGAACCGTCCGAGGTACTCGGCGGGGAGATGGGCGAGGAGCGGCATGAACTTCGAGATCACCAGCGACCGCTGGCGGTGCGAGCTGTTGGCGCTCGACGTCCAGCGGAACTGGAGGACGCCGTCCGTCGAGTCGAACACCGCCTGCTCGACCGCGGGGGAGGCGACCCCCTGCGAGAGCAACAGGTAGACGAGACCGCCCCACGCCTTCGCCCGGCGGCGTAGCCCCTTCAGCAGCGTGAGCACGTCGCCCGGGCCGATCCCGTCGCGCACGAGCAGATCGGTGAGCGAGTCGACCAGGACGAGGTTCCTCGGACCGAGCGCGTCGATCGCCTCGGCGACCGCGTGCAGGGGACCGTCGGCGCGCGGGGAGTTCGCCCCGCTCCCGTCCAGCAGCGGGGTCCCGAGCGACGCCCACGACGACGGGACGACCGAGTCCTGGAAGTAGCTCGGCGACAGGTCCCGGAACTCGAGATGCCGCTCGAGGATCTGGGGGTAGAGGCCCGCGAACGATCCTTCGAGCTCGTCGAGGACCTGCTCGCGGGAGCGGCTCAGGCTCACGTAGGCGACCGACTGCGGGTAGACGAACGGCCCCTTCGCCGCCCCCAGGTAGAACTGGTGGAGCTCGGGATCGTCGTAGTGGAGCATCAGGTGGACCGCGGAGGTGAGCGCGAACTCCTGGTGGCCGGCCCCCGCCTCGCCGATCAGGAGGACCAGCGAGCCGACCGGGAACCCCCCGGTGAGGTAGTCGAAATCGGGGACCCCGGTCGGGATCCGGGGCTGGGGCACCGTGGTCCCGGCCTTCGCCCCGATCGAGTACGGGGGCGGGGAGAACTGCCGGATCGACTCCACCGCCATCCCACGACCGCCGTTGTCGGCGAGCCCGGGCTCAGGTATTAGTAGGCTCGGCTGGAGCGGCGAAAGCCCGAGGGTTCGACGCCCCGGTTTTCAGGAACTCGCGGAGCAGGACGGTCGCGTACGCGCCCTTCGGCAGGGCGAACCCGAAGTCGACCGCCTCCCCGGTGGCGCCGATCGCGAGCGGGGGGACCGGGAGCTCGAGGGGCCTCCAGGCCCCCGCGCTGGCGAGCTCGGGCGTCGCGGCGACCTCGAACCCTCGGGCCGGGATCGCCTCCGCCTCGAGGATCGGCCGCAGGATCTCGGCCGGGCGGCCGGCAAGCTCGGCGGTCTTGTAGCCGACGAGCGGCCCGGCGACGAGCGCTCGCCCCCGGGCGACGAGGTCCCGGCATTCGGGGGCGTTCTCCCCGACCGGAACCGCCTCCGAGCCGCGGACGGTGCCGTCGCGACCGATCCGGACGATCGCGTCGCCCTCGACGGGCGCGCCGAGCGGCAAGCCGGCCGCCCGTCGGGCGCTCACGTACCGGTTGAACAGGTAGGCCTGATAGGCGTGCACGAACAGCCGACGGAGCTCGAACGGGAGCGCCTTGGCGGCGCGCTCGGGAGGGTCGCCCCGTGCGAGGCGCTCGAGGATCGATCGCTCGAACCGGTACGACGGGGGGAATTCGGCGAGGGCGCGCCGCGGGTCCCGGTGCGTGGCGAACGCGGCCCGGGCGGCGTCCCCCTCGCCGTCCGGCACCCCGCCGACGCGTGCCGTGAGGTACAGATCGATCGCCTCGTCCCACCGGCCGCGCACGACCGCCCGCCCGACGTCGTGCGTCACGGGCCGGACCTCGCCGAACCGCTGCGGACCGAAGAAGTTCGGCACCCCTCCGGCGTCCCGTAGCTCCGCCTCCACGCGACGGTACGCCGCGACCGCGTCGGCGGCCGGGATCCCGAGGCCGTCGACGCGGATCTCGAACGCGTTCCCGTAGTGGTGCCCGAGCACGAGGCCGTCCCGCGCCCGGTACGCCTCGAGGAGGCGCGCGTTCGGGAGGGGGAGCTCGCCCGTCGGCGGCGGGCCCCGGTAGGAGAGCAGCCGCTCCGCCACCGCGCGCCGGTCCTTCGTCCCCGACCACCGGATCGAGCGCCCGGGAAGCCCGAGGGCCCGTCCGAGCGCGTCGGCGAGCTCGTGCTGCTCCCAGCCCCGGCTCTCGACCCGAAGTACGGTGTAGGCGCCGTCCGGATCCGGCAACGGGAAGCTCGAGATCTCCCGGACCCGGAACGCCTCGGGGGTCGCCTTGATCCGTCCGGGCGCGCCGTCGGCCGCCGCGGCGTAAAACTCCATCCCCACCGCGACGTCGCTCGCGGGCGGCGACGGGCGGGGATCGCTCATGCGGGCGCGCAGAGGTTCTTTCTTATTACGGACCGGCCCGATGGCCGGCGTGCGGATGATCACCGCGACCGCCCGGATCCTGAAGAACCTGATCGAGATCCAGGTCGGGGAAGCGAGCTGGATCGGTCGACCGGTCGAAGCGGAGGGAGGGACCCTCACCGGTCGGATCGCGGCCCTCTTCTCGACCGAGTACCACCTGCATCGCCCCGGGCCGGACGGCGAGATCGATGCGACCGTCTCCTACCGGGCGAAGACCGACGAGATCCGCATCCAGGTCGGGGAGCAGTCGTGGAAGACCCGCTCGTCGACGTTCGGGCCGATGACGATCCGCTACGGGGAGGTCGACTACACGATCCACGAGCGGCTCACCGGCAAGTTCGCGATCTTCGACGGCGCGCGCTCCGTCGCCACGGGGCAGCTCGGGTACCGCTCCTGCGTGATCCGCGACTACCCGAGCGAGCTCGAGGCGTTCTTCGTCCCGCTGTCGCTCGGCTACGTGATCCGGACCCTCACCTGGGAGATGGTGGGGTAGCGGGCTCGGCCGGCCGGGGCGGCGGCCCGACGGCCCGGGCCGCCCGGAGGAGCCGCCGGCGGTGGCGGCTCGGGTGCGGCAGCTCGAAGACGTGGTACGGGATCGGAAGCAGGAGGACCGCCCCGAGGGCGACGGTCGCCGCGCCGATCGTGTAGGCGAAGTGGACGCCGAAGCTCGCGTAGAGCCAGCCGCCGAGCAGGGTCCCGATCAGACCCCCCGCTCCCGCGATCGCGTTGTAGAGCCCGAGGGCCCGGCCCCGGGCCGAGCGAGCGACCAGGCGGACGAGGAACAGCGTGCTCGCGGTGCTGATGAACGCCCAGGTGACCCCGAGGAGACCGTTCAGCGTCGTCAGGAAGGCGAGCAGCGCCGGGCTCCCGAGGCCGAGGATCGCGTAGACCGGCGCCGCGAGGAACAGGAGCATGAGGACGGTCCGGACCCCGAGCGCCCCGAGGAAGACGTTCTTCGGCGAGCCGGTCTCGACCGCCTTGCCCGAGTGGAAGAACAGCGCCGTCGACGCCGCCGCCGCCCCGAGGTAGACGATGAAGACCCCGGCGTCGGTGAAGTGCGCGTTCTGCCAGAGGAACACCGGGAACGGCCCGTAGAAGATGTCGAAGCCGACGGACATCACGCCGAGCGCGGCGAGGAACACGTACTCGCGCGACGGCAGCCTCTCGGCCGGAGCGCGCGTCAGCTCGAGCACGCCGGCGAGCCGGCTCCTCAGGTTCCGCACGCGTTCCACCATTCCCCGGTTGAGGTGGAGGAGCTCGGCGACGGTCCGTCGTTCGATCCGGTTCGTCGGCTCCTCGATCCACGCCCAGGCGACCCCGGCGGAGAGCAGGGCGAGCGCCCCGGAGAGGAGCAAGAGGCCGGTCATCACCTCGACCGCGGGGGCCGAGCGCCCGATCCCGAACAGCCAGACGAACCCGAGCCCGAGGCCCACGGTCGTGCCGAGGCCCGAGATGAGGCCGAACAGGCCGATGTCCTGCGGCCACCAGCGCTTGTGCCGCGTCTCGAGCAGGAGCATCGTGCCGATCGGCGCGCTGGCGGCCGAGGCGAGCCCCTCGACGACGTTGAGCCAGAAGTACGTGATCAGGTTGTGCGCGAGCGAGATCAGGATGATGCTCACGCCGGTCGCGAGGAACGAGCCGACGAGGAAGAACTTCCGATGGGCGACCCGGTCGGAGAGGTTCCCCCAGAGGATCGTGAACGGGACCTGGCTCATCGCGCTCGCCGCGATGATGATCGTGACGACGAACGCGCTCGCGCCGAAGTGCTGGAGCGCGAGGAGCGGGATCAGCGGCGTCGCGATCCCGTCCGAGATCGCGAGCGGCAGGTAGGCGAGGAACCAGAGGTCGCTGCTCGACGGGCGGAGCACCGGCCGGGCCTTGATATCGAGCGACACGGCCGTCCCCCCGGCGGTGGCCCTCGAGAGCCGGGGCGCGAGGGATAAAGCATCGGTTCGTCGCGCAAGTCGGCGGGGCCGGACGCGCTAGGAGCGCGCGACGCCGAGCTCCGCGAGCAGCTCCGCGTGCTCCGCGTCCGAGATCCATTCGACCTTGAGATAGTCGCGCAGGAACGCGTCGCCGACGCCGAGGCTCTTCGCCTCCCGGACCACGAAGCGGTACGCCTCGACCTCGGTGCGCCGGTGCACGTAGCTCACGCCCGGCTCCCAGAGGTTCGCCCCGTCGTGCCGCTGCAGGATGTGGCAGAGCTCGTGGAAAATGTCGAGGAACAGGACGAGCGGGGGACTTTCCCGGAGGTGCGAGAGACCGATCACGATGCAATCGGAGCCGGGCGAGAGGACCGGGTTCCATCCGCGACGCGCGCTCTTCGGCAGCTCCCACGGCGCGACGTACATCCACAGGTCCTGGTCGACGACCTCGACGCACGTCGCGTCGAAGAGCCGCGCCCGCGCCTCGGCGTCCGTCACGAGCCGGGAGGCCGGCGGCAGCTGGTCGAGCCCGGGGAATGCGGCCAGGAGAGGGTGGCGGCCGGTCGGCAGGTTGCGTGCGATGCGGAACCCGGTCGGCGGCTCGCCCGGGACGCTCGGCGTGTGCCGTGCGGGCACCATCGTGCCGCACCGAACGGCCCCGGCCATATCAACTCGGGGTCGCGGCTCCCCCGGAAGCCGTTTTCGGGCCGGACCGGCTCGCCGGTCCGTGGCGAGGTCCGTTCCCGACCGGCGACCGGTGCGGGGCGCGCGCATCGGGCACGCCACGGACCCCGCGCGGTCGACCGGCGTGACCGCGGTCGTGTTCGAGGCCGCGGTCCCCGCGGTCGTCGATGTCCGGGGCGGCGCCTCGGCGACGTACGACACCGCGTCGCTCGCCGTCGACGCCACGTTCGGCCGCCGGTGGGCGCTGTTCCTCGCGGGAGGCAGCCTCTTCGGGCTCGATGCCGCCCGGGGGATCCGGACGCGCATCCTCGAGACGGGCGGCGGGCACCGCACCTTCGGGACTCCGTACCGCCTCGCGCCGATCTCGGGCGCGGCCCTGTTCGACCTTCCCCGACGGGAAGCCCCTCTGGCCGAGTACCTCGCGCTCGGGTACGAGGCGGCCCGGACGGCCGACGAAGGCGCGACGCCGGACGGTCGCACGGGGGCCGGGGCGGGGGCGACGGTGGGCAAGTACCTGGGCCGCGGCCACGCGATGCGGGGCGGGCTCGCGATCCGGGCCGCCCGGTTCGGTCGCTCGGCACGGGTCGCCGCGATCGTCGCGATCAACGCGGTGGGGGCGGTCCGAGACCCGTCCACGGGTCGTTGGGCGGCGGGGGCCGTCGGGACCCGCGGCCGCATCGTACCGCCGCAGGCCGAGGGCGCCCGTGCCTCTTCTCCGCGCGGGACCACGCTCTCGATCGTGCTCACGGACCTCGAGCTCGAGCGTACCGCGCTCGCCCGCGTCGCCGCGATCGTCCACGCAGGGCTCGGTCGGGCGATCGTCCCGTACCAGACGTCGGTCGACGGGGACGTCACGTTCGCCGCGGCGACCGGTGCCGCCGGCCCCCCTCCGAGGGAGGGGCACCCCGGCGCCACGGCGGACGCGGTCGGGGCCCTTGCTGCAGAGGCGGCCGTGGCCGCTGTCCTCGCCGCGGTGCGGGCGTCGAACCGCAGGTCCTAGGCGGACGGCGGGCGCCGCAGGGAGGCCCCCCGGAGCCCCCGGATCAGATCGGCCTTGGTGACGATCCCGACGAGCTCCCCGCGTCGCGCGACGAGCACGGCGGGGTACCGTCCGAGGATCCCGGAGAGGAGCTCGGCGGGGAACCCGGGGTCGAGGACCGGGTAGGCGGGCTCGAGGACGTCCCGGACCCGAGCGCGCCGACCGCTGTCGCTCGCGAGCGCGCGGAGGACCGCGGACTCCGAGAGCGAGCCGACGACCGCGCGCCCGTCGACCACCGGCAGCTGGGAAAAGCCGCCCCCCTCGAGCTTCTGGGCGGCAACAGTGAGGACAGCCTCCGGGCCGACGGTGACGAGCGGGGTGTGAGCGAGGTCCCCCACGGTGAGGCGCGGGGAGGTGAGCCCCTCCTGCCGCTCGAGATGCTCGAGGATCCTCTGGACGAGGTCGTAGGACGGTCGGATCTGACCGCGCTCGATCCGCGAGATCGTGGCGTCGCTGCGCCCGACGGCGCGGGCGAGCTCGTGGAGCGGGATGCCGAGCGCCACGCGGCGCCGACGGAGCTCGGTGAGGGTGTCCACGGGAGCTGCGCTAGGGCGTGGGTCGCGCTTTACCCTTCCGCGCCCGGCGGCGGGTCGCCCCCGGGCGAAAGGTAAAGGTGCCCGGTCGCGTTCCGGCGACCGAGAGCGATGGCGGCGCCGCCCCGCAGGATCGCCTGGATCAGCCCTCCGCCCGAGATCTGCTCGCTGTGCAAGGAGCCCCTCGGCAACCCCGCGGAGACGAGCTCCTGGAACGGCAACCCCGCGCACCGGGACTGCGTGCGGATCCACCTCCTCCAGCGGGATCCCGCGTTCCGCTCCGGGGCGGAGAGCGAGGAGGGGACGGAGGAGCCGAGCGAAGGGATCGACGGGGTGCTCCCCCGGGACGACGACGACCTAGAGTTCGATTAGCCCGGGCCCCGCCTCGGGGGCCGGGCGGCGCCCGAAAATACACACCTCAGCAAGGTTAAAAGGCGGCGACTTCGTGGACTCGGCGACGCTCCGCAAGGAGGGGTCACCGTTCGATGCCCGAAGTCGTCATCACGTGCGACTGGACGATGATGAGCAACCACCACGGGAAGGAGTTCCTGGGGTTCGGGACGACGACCCCGGCCTACATCTTCCCGGAGTCGGTCTACCGGCGCCTGTTCTACCCGGTGATGCCGGTCGACGAGAACGGCTTCCCGCAGCAGGCCCCCTACGGCATGCGCAAGATCGAGGCGTCGCTGATCGACGCCGGCTTCGACGCCCGGATCGTCCACCCGTCGCATCTCGCGCGCTACATGCCCGGGGAGGCGAAGGTGCTGCTCGTCTCGGGGCACGACTACTTCGGCCTCAACCCCCCGAGCTCGACGTTCGGCGGGGTGATGCGCAAGGAGACGCTCAACTGCGTGAACTTCAAGCGGATGCTGACGCAGCCCGCGGTCGTCGAGGCGCGCAAGCAGGGGCTCAAGATCATCGCCGGGGGCCCGTGCGCCTGGCAGCTCTCGCCCGCGACGCGGGCCAAGCTGCCGTTCATCCAGGAGTTCGTCGACTCGTTCGGCGGGGTCGACTCGGTCGTCGAGGGGGAGAGCGACCAGTTCGTCCGGGAGATCGTCCGCAAGGCGCTCCACGACGAGTTCCTGCCGCCCCACGTCGTCCTCACGCCGAAGGAGGCGCCGGGCGTCGAGCAGATCTCGTCGATCAAGTTCCCCAGCGTCAACGGCCTCATCGAGATCGGGCGGGGTTGCTGCCGCGGCTGCTCGTTCTGCTCCGTGACGACCCGCCCGACCCGGTGGTACCCGCTCTCCAAGATCGAGGAGGAGCTCCGGGTCAACGCCCAGATCGGGGTCCGCAAGGGCCTCCTGCACTCCGACGACGTCTACTTCTACGGCAGCCCGAACGTGATGCCCCACGAGGAGAAGCTGATCCCGCTCCTCCGGCTCGCGAAGCGGTACTACGAGCAGGTCGGCTGGAGCCACGTCGCCATAGCGAGCCTGATGACCAAGCCGAAGCTCCTCAGCAAGTGCGCCGAGGTCCTGATCGACGACAAGCAGGGCTGGTGGGGGGTCGAGGTCGGCGTCGAGACCGGCTCGCCCCACATGATCACCGCCGCGATGCCGGGGAAGGTTGCGCCGTTCAAGGCGTCGCAGTGGCCCGAGCTCGTCGTCCAGGCGGCGGGGCTCATGAACGACAACCACGTCTATCCGGCGTGCACGTTCATCGTCGGCCTCCCGCAGGAGACCGAGGAGGACGTGGCGCGGACGATCGACCTGATCGACGACCTCTGGGACTTCAAGGCGCTGCTCGTCCCGATGTTCTTCGTGCCGCTCGGGCACCTCAAGTCCCGGGACTGGTTCCGGCGGGACCGGCTCTCCCCGCTGCAGGAGGAGCTCCTGAAGCGGGCGCTCACGCACGGGGTGCGGCAGTCCAAGCGGATGCTCGCCGACTTCTTCGACTGGGAGGGGAGCCACACGCAGCTCTACCGGGGCGCGTTCCGCGGGTTCATCGCGTTCCTCGAGATGATCATGAAGATGCACGGCCTCGAGAGCCGCTCCGTCCGGCCCGGCCGGGAGATCGTCGACCCGAACCGGACCCCGGAGCACCTGCCCGTGCCGACGATCCCCGTGCGCGAGTGATCCCGCGGGGCTACGCCTCGTCGCTCGGGAACTCCCCCGAGAGCGCCGGGTCGGGCGCCGTGGGCGGCACGTACGGCCGGCTCGCGAGGGGTCCGAGGCGGCCCTGCGAGCGTTCGACGACCGCGAGCCGGGTCTCCCGGCCGTTCCCGTCGTAGGCGCGCCAGGCCCCGGGACCGAACGGGGCGCCGAGGATCAGGTGACGACGCCCCCAGCCGCGGAACAGCCTTAGGTCGGCGTCGGACGGCTGGAGCGCCCCGGAGGGGTGCGAGTGGACGGTCCCGACGACCGTGAGGTCGACCGGGAGCATGTACAGCTGGAAGTTCGCGTGCCGCCGGCCGGCGGTCGTCCCGGGCAGGTGGAGGATCTCGGAGATCACCCCGGGCGGGTCGGCGCGCAGCACCCCGCCGAACTCGTTCGGGTAGGAGGAGGCGGCGCTGGCGAGGGCGCTGTCGAGGGCGCGCCGCGTGATCGACTGCGGCGTCGCGCCGAGGGCGGGCCCGCCCGGTGCGCGCTTACGCGCGGGGCGGAAGAACGGCATCCCCAGCCTCCCCGGGCGGGGGATCGTCCCAGGGGAGGATCCGCTTGCCCCGCAGCCGCTCGAAGAACGGGACCCCGAACCGGACGAACGCGGCGCGCCTCGGCGACCGGTGGATCGTCACCGACTCGCCCGACGCGAGGGGGACCTCCCCCTCGCCGTCCGCGACCGCGATCGCGCCCGACCGACCGACCGAACGCACGGCGACCGTCGCGAGGGGATCGACGACCAGGGCCCGGGCGCCGACCCGGAACGGCGCGATCGAGGTGACGACGATCCCCTCGACGGCGGGATCGACGACCGGGCCGAGCGAGCTCAGCGCGTACGCCGTCGAACCGATCGGCGTCGCGACGATCAGCCCGTCGGCCTGGACCGTTCCCGCCGTCCGGCCGTTGATCGCGAGCTCGAACCGTCCCATCTTCCCGACCCGCTCGGAATGGACCACGTACTCGTTGGTGGCGTCCGGGAGCGGTCCCCCCGCGAGCTGGGCGGCGAGCTTCATCGGCTCCTCGAGCTGGTAGCGTCCGTCCAGGAGCTGGTCGATCGCGCGATCGACGTCGGCCGACCGTCGGCCGTCGATCTCGGCGAGGATCCCGACGGTGCCCACGGAGATCGGCAGGAGGGGGAGTCGCGTGCGCCGGAGCGCGGCGAGGAACGTGCCGTCGCCCCCGATCGCGACGAGCGCGTCCGCCGCGATCCCCTCGAGCGGCCGGGGCGCGAGCTGCGGAGCCGCGTCGGCCGCGTTCTCCGCGAGCACCACCTCCGCGCGGCCCTCGAGCCGGCCGAGGACCCGGCGGGCGACGTCGAGCGCGGTCGGCTTCGTCGGGTTGGCCGTGACCCCGACCTTCACGGTCCCCCGCTCCGGAGCGAGCGGCCGAACGCGGCGTCCCCCCAGGCGAGGACGGAGGTGCGCGACGCGGCCGACAGCGGCAGCCCGTCGAGCGAGCCGCCGTCCGCCGCCGAGACGCCCCCGCCCGCCTCCAGCACGATCCGGTAGGCCCCCGCGATGTCGGTCGGCCGGAGGTTCCGCTCCGACGCCGCCTCGAAGACGTAGCCGTCGGCCGATCCCTGGGCGACGAGCGCCATCTCGAGCGAAGCGCACCCGAGCGACCGGACCCGCTGGGCCGTCGCCGCGAGGCGGGAGCAGCGCTCCGAGGCCCCGATCCCGAGGTTGACGAGGAGGACCTCCCGGCCCTTCGTCCACGGCCGCGGGCGGATGCGTCGCCCGTCGACGTACGCGCCATCGCCGCGAGCTGCCCACCAGGTCGTCCCGCGGGCGAGGTCTCGCACGAGCCCGAGGTCGATCCCCCCGAGCGTTCCGGCGCCGAGCGCGAGGGAGACCGAGGAGAACGGGAGGCGGCGGAGGGCGTTCGACGTCCCGTCGATCGGATCGACGACGAGCGTGCGGTCCCCGCCGCGCGCGATCGTGCCGGCCTCCTCGGAGACGACGTTCCAGTCGACGCGCTCCGCCTCCAGGCCCTCGACGATCGTGGTCTCGGCGAGGCGGTCGATCGCCTCGGTCGGCGAGCCGGTGGCGCCGATCCCGACGACATCGCTGCGGCGAGGCGAGCCACCCGCGTCCCGGACCGCGCGCTGGACCGCGAGGGCGAGGCGGTAGAGCGTACCGAGCTCCCCGGCGGCCGATCGCGGCACGTGCGCCGAACGGGGACCGAGGACTTGACGCTTTGTTGGCGCGACCGCCCCGCTCGACCGCCCCTGTTATCTTCGGCGGCCGGTCGCGCGGGCCGTGGAGCTGAGGTTCCTCGGGGGCGCGTCGGAGGTCGGCTCGCTGGGCCTCGTCGTGCGCGACGGCGGGCGAACGCTCCTGTTCGACTACGGGCTCACCCCGACGGACCCCCCGGCCTACCCGCGGCCGCTGCCGACCCATCTCGATCTCGCGATCCTCTCCCACGCCCACCTCGACCACTCCGGGATGACGCCGCTCCTGAGCCGCCTCCCGAAGAGCCGCCTCGTAGCCACTCCCGTCACGCTCGCCGTCGCCGAGCTCCTGACGAAGGACTCGCTCAAGGTCGCGCGGCTCGAGGGCTACCTCCCGCCGTACACCCCGATGGACATCCGCGCCCTCGAGGCCCGGACCACGGCGATCCACCCGGGGGGCGCCTTCCACCACCGCGGCATCGAGATCGAGCTCGCCGGCGCGGGGCACATCCCCGGGGCGTCGATGGTCCTCTACCGCGGCGCCAAGGACGTCCTGTTCACGGGGGACCTCCAGACGATCCCGACCCACCTCACCCCGGCGGCGGAGGAGGTCGCGTGCGACATCCTGGTCATGGAGTCGACGTACGCCGGCCGCGAGCACCCGGACCGGCGGGAGACCGAGCAGCTGTTCCGCGACCGGATCGCGGCGACGGTGGCCCGGGGCGGGAAGGTGATCGTCCCCGCGTTCGCGGTCGGCCGTGCGCAGGAGGTCCTGATGGCGCTCGACCGCGCGGGGTTCGAGACGTACCTGGACGGGATGGCGCGCGCGGTGAACGCCGTCTACTCCGCCGCCCCGGAGTTCCTGGCCGACGGGCGACGCTTCCGCCGGGCCCTGGAGGGGGTCCATGTCGTCGAGTCCCCCGGGGACCGGAAGCGCGCGCTCCGCGAGGCCGACGTCGTGGTGACGACCGGCGGCATGCTCGACGGCGGCCCGGTGCTGTACTACCTCAACGAGCTCCACCAGGACGCGGCATCGTCGATCTACCTCACCGGGTTCCAGGTCGAGGGCTCCAACGGCCGGCAGCTCCTCGACCAGGGAACGCTCACCGTCGACGGCACGACGATCCGACCGGCGTGCGAGATCGCGAAGTTCGACTTCTCCGCCCACGCCGGCCACTCCGACCTGGTCCGGTTCGCCGAGCGGACCCACGCCGAGACGATCGTGCTGATGCACGGGGACCAGCGCGAGCTGCTACGGGACGCCCTCGCCCCGTCGGCCGACGTCGTGCTCCCGGAGAACGGCCAGCCGTTCGAGCTGTAACTTCACCGCGGGGGCTCCGGAAGCTCCACTTCGACCGAGCCTCCGGCGAGCCGGACGCGGAACGTGGGCAGCGGAGCGACGCCCCCCGCGGGCGGCTCGGTCCCGAACGGGTCCGCACGGACCTCGCCCGAGACGGGATCGAACGCCGCCTCGTGCACCGGGCAGACGATCCGGCCGGCCGCGAGCCGGCCCTCGACGAGCAGCCCACCCTGGTGCGGGCAGTAGCCGTCGAACGCCACGATCGATCCCCCGAGCCGGGTCAGCACCACCGAGCGGCCGTCGAGCAGGAGCTCCCGCAGGGCCCCCTCCGCGAGCGTCGTCGCGACGACCCCGGTCGCCTGCCAGCTCACCGCGAGCGCCTCCTCGGGCGGGACGGGGTCCGCTCGTCCTCAGGGGCCGTCGGGGGCTCCTCGTCGCCCACGGGCCCGTCCGGGACAGGGGCCGCGGGCTCGGGCGTCGGGGGAAGGACCGCCCGCAGCTGCTCGCGCAGGGTCTCGATCCCCTCGCCCGTGACCGCCGATACCCGAAGCCTATCGGTCGGACGGGCGAGGAGGTCGGCCTTCGTCTCTACCGCGACGATCGGCAGCGACGGGTACTCCTCCTTCCACCGGGACAGGAGCTGCTCCTGTTCGGCCAGCGGGTAGCCGCACGTCTCGGTCGGATCGAGGACGAAGACGACGGCGTTCGCCGCCCGCTCGACCGCCGTGGACGCTTCCGTCTCCGCCGGGTTCGCGCGACGCGAGCGCCCGAGCACCCCGGGCGTGTCGACGACCTGGAGTCGGTCGAAGCCGAGATCGGCGTGACCGACCGCGATCGAGAGCGTCGTGAACGGATAATCGGCGACCTTCGGCCGAGCGCTCGACATCCGCGCGACCAGCGACGACTTGCCGACGTTGGGGAACCCGGCGATGACGACGACCGGAGCCGCCGGGAGCAGCCGGGGCCGAACGTCCAGGAACCGATCGATCTTGCGGAGACGGAGCAGGTCCGGATCGATCTCCCGGACGAAGCTCGCCAGGCGACCGTAGAACGCCCGAACGACCTCGCCGAGCGCCGGGTGGTCGGGCGCGGTCTGGGCCGCTCGCTCGGCCTCTCGGGCCGCGCCCCGGATCCGCTCCTCGGCGTGCCGAAGGCGCGCGAGCGACCGACCCGCCGTGCCCCGCCCGAACGTGCGGTCGACGAGCTCGGCGTCGAACGATCCGCGCAGTCGCTCCGCGACACGACGGCTTTCCAGCCGGAGGTGGCGGAGCACCGTGGCCGAGCTGCGCACGACCTTGAGCTCGGCCCGGAGGCGATCCCGCTCGGCCTTCGATCGGCCGTGGGGCGTGACGAGGGAGCCCCGGCGGAACGCGATGTCCAGGATCTCGACCGACGGCGGGGGCCGGGGCGTTTCCGAGCGTCGGGCGCGCTTCGTCGGAGGTCGAGGCATCGACCGGAGGGGTGCGGGCCGACCGGATTAACGTTCTCCCCCGATCCGGGGGACGCAACGTCGGCCGGCCCCGGCCGAAGGGCCGCCCGGACGCGAACGCCTTTAACCGCCGCCCGGGTCCGTCCCGCCCGGGCGACGGTTCGTGCCTCGGTGGATCCCGGACGGGCCGGAAGAGGAGGCGTCGCTCCTCGGCGCACTCGGGCTCGCGAGCGTCGACGAGCTGTTCCGGGACGTCCCGAAGAAAGCCCGGATCGGTCGTCTCGGGGTGGGCCCGGCCCGCGAGGAGCTCGACGTCGTACGGGAGGTCGACCGCGTCCTCGATCGGAACCGCCCGCTCCCGAGATTCGCCTCGTTCCTCGGGGGGCGGGTGGCGCACCGCTACCTTCCCGCGGCGGTCGACGCGATCCTCTCGCGGAGCGAGTTCTACACGTCGTACACCCCGTACCAGGCCGAGGCGAGCCAGGGCACGCTCCGGGCCCTGTTCGAGTTCCAGAGCCTCTGGGTCGAGCTGACCGGAGTGGACGTCGCCAACGCCTCGCTCTACGATGGGTCGACCGCGATCGGCGAGGCGATGCTCCTCTGCCG
>JASHQF010000097.1 GCA_030037695.1 Thermoplasmata archaeon | reverse complement strand
GGTCGTCCACGGCGGGGTCTACGCGACGATCCTCGACACCGCGATGGGCGCCTCCGTCGTCTCGCTCCTCACGTCCGAGGAGACGACGGCGACGACGTCGCTCTACGTTGAGTTCCTGCGGGCCGCCCGGGAAGGGGAGATGCTCACCGCGGTCGGGCACGTCGTACGGCGGGGCCGTCACGTCGCCTTCGTGGAGGGGGAGCTCACCGGCTCCGCGGGAGAGCGCCTGAGCCAAGGGCACGGCACCTGGTACATCTGGTCGTCGGACGATCCTCCGTCGCGGTTCCCTCGAGCGTCCCGCCCCTCCCGGGCGCGCGGCGGTCGCCCCCCGGGCCGGCCCTAGGCGCGCTACGGCGGAAGGTTCCGCTGCAGCTGCTGCAGGATCGTGATCCGCTCGAGCCCTTTGCGCAGGCCCCGGTCCCCCTCGGCGGTCGGGTGGTCCGCGAAATGGGCGCGGACCGCGCTCTCGTGGTCGAGGCCGGCGGGCGGTAGCATCAGCTCGAGCAGGAGCGGAAGGTAGCCGCTCCCCCGGAACATCTCGGTCATCCGGTCGACGCTCGCGACGAGCCACGGCCAGAGGATGGGGCGGGCGGCCGGGTTGAGCGAGGCCTGGACCCCGACCGGGTAGATGTGGCTGCGGTTCAACCGCCCGGAGAGGGCGAACTCGAGCGTTTCCCGGGCGAGCTCGGGCGTCGGGGCCCAGGCGAGGGCCCGTCCGAACCGGAGGGCATCGGCGTCGGTCGTCGCGGTCTCGTAGGCGCGAAGGACCTCGCGGTACGCCGCCTCCCCGCCGGTGCGGACGCGGGCGACGGCGACGGACGAGCGCAGGTCGGGGTCGAGCGAGGCCCACCCGGCGTACCGGTCGGCGATCGTGCGGCAGAACCCGTCGTCGACCCGGGCCCGGGCGAAGGCGATCCGGTCCCGGAGGACCCCGTGCCCGGCCGGCTCGTCGGGGCGGCGCTCGAGACCGACCCGATCGAGTTGAGCGGCGAGGAACTCGCGCGCGAGCTCCCCGACCCCCCGCGACGCCGGGAACGTGACGGCGAGCGTGAGCAGGATCCCGGCGATCGTCTCCACCGTCAACCGGTCGACCGCGCCCTCGCTCGCGCGGACGAAGCGGGCGAGCGTCGACCAGGGGACGTCGCCGGTGACGAGGAACGCAGCGAGGTCATCGACGACCGCCCACCGATCGGGGCCGGACCGGGCCCCGAACCCCGCGAGCAGGCGATCGTAGAGGCTCGGCTCGTACAGGACGCGATAGAACCCCGTGGCACCGGGGTTGAGGTGGACCGTCGCACCGGGAGGGACCGGGACCGCCGCCGTGCGCTCGGTGAACCGCAGGCGCTCGTGGCGCCCGTCGATGTCGAGGACGAGCGGGATCGGCCACGGCGGCTCCTCGGGCATCGCGAGGAACCCGAACCGGCGCTGGGTGAGCTCGAGCCCCTTCGACCCGAGGCGGGCGATGACGAGGGGCAGCCCGGGCCGGTCGATCCACGGGTCGGCGATCGCCTGGACCGGTTCGCCCGAGGCGTCGCCGAGCGCCCGCCAGAGGTCGGCGGTCCGGGCGTTGCGGTAGCGGAACGCCTCGAGGTACCGCTGCACCCCGCGACGGAACGTCTCCTCGCCGAGGTACGACTCGAGCATCGCGAGCACGCTCGACCCCTTGCCGTAGCTGATCTCGTCGAAGATCTGGCTCAGCTCCTCGGGGGCGGAGACCGGTACCCGGACCGGATGGGTCGCCCGCAGCGAATCCCCGTCGACCGCGACCGCGCGCCCGGCCGCGCGCAGGAAGGCGTCGGTGGTCGCGTCCAGCCCCGGATCGATCCGCTCGCTGATGCGCGTCTCCATCAGCGAGGCGAAGCTCTCGTTGAGCCAGATGTCGTCCCACCAGGCCATCGTGACCAGGTTGCCGAACCACTGGTGCGCGATCTCGTGCGTCGCGGTCTCGAAGACGTCGCGCCGGGCGAACGAGCTCGACGCGCCGTCGACCAGGAGGCGGGATTCTTGGAAACTGATCGCGCCCCAGTTCTCCATCGCCCCGAAGGCGTGCTCGGGGATCGCGATCAGGTCGAGCTTGGGGAGGGGGTACGGGATCCCGTAGTACGTCTCGAACTCCGACAGGATCCGGCCCGCGGCCCGGGCGGCGTAGGCGCCGGCCTCGCCGCGACCGGGCGGGGTGAGCACCCGCACCGCCACGCGGCCACCCCGCTCCTCCCGTCGATCGAACCGACCCACGGCGAGGTAGAACAGGTACGTCGACATCGGCGGAGTGGGGGCGAACGTCCATTCGCGGGCGCCGTCGACCGGACGCACGGCGACCGTCGCGCCGTTGGCGACGACCTCGAGCTCCGTCGCGGCCCGCACGGTGAGGGCGATCTTCGATTTGCGATCGGGGCGATCGAGGCAGGGGAAGATCCTCCGCGCTCCGGTCGGTTCGCAATGGGTGGTGAGGACGTAGCCGTCGCCGAACCGGGAGCGGTAGAGCCCGAAGAGGCTCTTCGTCTCCACGTCGCCCTCGAACCGGAGCTCCAGGGCCGCCGCCCCTTCGGCGTCGCGCTCCAGGGCGAGCGCGGCGGGCGGTTCCGTCCGGAACGGGACGGGACGGCCCCGGTCCGTCACCTCGAGGATGCGCAGCCCCTCCGCGTCCAGGCGCAGCTCCCGCGGCGCGCGCTCCAGGTCGAAGGCGACCGACCCCCGCCAGCGGAGGTTCGCGTAGTCGACGTCGAGCCGGAGGCGATACTCCTCGGGGGGGCTCGGATCCTCTGCGTTCACGGGCCGGCTCGGTCCCCGGTCGGGGACGCCGCGCGCGAGCGGCCGGCCAAATTGAAGGTTTGCGCGCGGAGCCCGGCCGTGCCTGCGGTCGCTCGCCGTCGCAACGTTAAATACCGGCGGCCGCCTCCCCGCCTCGGCTGACGGCCAAAGCGGTGGGGAAACACCCGGTCCCATTCCGAACCCGGCAGTTAAGCCCACTGGCGTTCCGCGCGGTACTGAAGTGCGCGAGCCTACGGGAACCGCGGAAAGCTGTCAGCCTCCGGGGCCGGGCCGCCCTCGCTGCACGGCGACCTTAACTGGGTTCGCCCCTCCGCCGAGCGATGCTGCTCGGCGCCCATCTCGGCATCGCGGGCGGGTTCGCCGAGGCCGTCCACGAGGCGGAGCGGCTCTCCTGCGAGTCGCTCCAGATCTTCTCGAAGAGCCCCCAGATGTGGTCCGGTCCGCCCGTGGCGCCGGCGGCCGCCGAGGCGTTCCGCGAGGCCGTGGGTAGTTCGCCGCTCCGGGCGACCGCCGTCCATCACGGCTACCTGCTGAACCTCGCGAGCCCGAAGCCCCCGATGCTGCAGCAGTCCCGGCGGGCGTTCCAGGACGAGATCGCCCGCGCGAGCCTGCTCGGCGCCGACGCGCTGATCTTCCACACCGGGGCCCACCTCGGCACCGGGAGCGAGCCGGCGCTGCGCACCCTCGCCGAGAGCCTCCGCCTCGCGCTCGAGGCGGACCCCGACGGCCGCGTCCGCCTCCTGCTTGAGAACGCCGCGGGCCAGGGGACGACGCTCGGCTCGACGTTCGAGGAGCTCGCGGGGGTGCTCGCCGCCGTCGCCCGACCGGACCGCCTCGGCGTGACCCTTGACACCTGTCACCTGTTCGCGTCCGGCCTCGACTTCCGCACGGCCGAGCTCTACGGGGCCCTCGTCGACCGGGTCGAGGCGACGATCGGCGTCCGGACCGTCTTCGCCTTCCATCTCAACGACGCGAAGGCGCCGCTCGGTTCGCATCTCGACCGCCACGAGAACATCGGGCGGGGCGAGATCGGGGAGGCGGGGTTCCGCGAGCTCGTGCGGGACCCGCGCTGGGCGAGCGTGCCGGGGTTCCTCGAGACGCCGCTCGACGATCGGGACTACGCGCGGTATGCCGAGGACCTCGCGACGCTGCGCCGCCTGATCGGGAGGGCCCGAACGCCCCGCGCGCCGACGCGGCGTTCCTCGCGCGCGCCCCGCGCCAACCATCAAATACGCCGCCCCTCCTCGGCGCGCCGGCGATGATGGAGCCGCCCCGGACGGCCGACGTCGCCGCCCTCGAAACGACGGCCCGGGAGATCCGGCGCGACATCATCCGGATGACGTACCTCGCCGGGAGCGGCCATCCCGGAGGCTCCCTCTCCGTCACCGATCTGTTGACGGCGTTGCTGTTCCGGGAGATGCGGATCGATCCGGAGCGGCCCACCTGGCCGGACCGGGACCGTCTCGTCCTGTCGAAGGGCCACGCCGCCCCGGCCCTCTACGCGGCGCTCGCGCACCGAGGGTTCCTGCCCCGGGCGGAGCTCGCGACGCTGCGCCGCCTCGGGAGCCGTCTCCAGGGGCACGCGGACCGGGGCAAGCTCCCGGCGATCGAGGCATCGACCGGCTGCCTCGGCCAGGGGATCGGGATGGCCGTCGGGATGGCGCTGGACGCCCGGCTCGCGGGGCGCTCCCACATGGTCTACGCCGTCCTGGGCGACGGTGAGTGCCAGGCGGGGCCCACCTGGGAGGCGCTGATGGCCGGCGGGCACTACCGCCTCGACCGGCTCGTGGTCCTCCTCGACCGCAACGGCCTCGAGACCGACGGCCCGACCGAGGCGATCATGGGGATCGAACCGATCGCCGACAAGTTCCGCGCGTTCCGCTACCGGACGGTCGAGATCGACGGCCACGACTTCCCGCAGATCCTGGACGCCCTCGCCGAGGCCCGGTCGAGGACCGACGGGCCGACCGCGATCGTCGCCCGGACGGTGAAGGGCAAGGGGGTCTCGTTCATGGAGGGGAAGTCGGCATGGCACGGCAAGCCCCCCTCGAAGTCCGAGGCGGAGCGGGCGCTCGCCGATCTCGGGTCGCCCGAGGAGGTCCCCGCGCGATGACCGCGCTCGGTCCGGCCGCGAGCCTCCGGGACGCCTACGGTGCGGCGCTCGTCGAGCTCGGGGAGCGCGACCCGGGGCTCGTCGTCCTCGACGCGGACCTCTCCGGCTCGACCCGGACCCAGCTGTTCGGGCAGCGGTTCCCGGACCGGTTCTTCAACGTCGGCGTGATGGAGCCGACGATGATGTCGATCGCCGCGGGGCTCTCCCTCGGCGGTCGGACGGTCTTCGCGAGCACGTTCGCCGTCTTCGCGGCGGGCCAGGCGTACAACTTCGTGCGCCAGTCGGTCTGCTACAACCGCGCCAACGTGAAGATCGTGGCGACCCACGGGGGCCTGCTGGTCGGGGGCGACGGCGGGACCCACCAGATGGTCGAGGATATCGGCCTGATGCGCGGACTGCCCGGGATGACCGTCGTCGTCCCTTCGGACGCGGCCACGACCCGCGCCGCGACCTTCGCGCTCGCCGAGCGGAACGGGCCGGCGTATGTCCGCCTCACGCGGGAGAGCCTGCCGACCGTGACCGACGGCTCGTTCCGGATCGGGCGGGCCGCCGAGCTGCGCTCGGGGAACGACCTCACGGTCGTCGCCGTCGGCGCGCTGGTCGCCCGGGGGCTCGAGCTCGCCGACGATCTCGCCCGGCTCGGGATCTCGGTGCGCGTGCTGGACGCCGCGTCCGTCAAGCCGTTCGACGAGGCGGCGATCCTGAAGGCCGCGCGCGAGACCGGCGCGATCCTCGTGCTGGAGGAGCACTCGGTCCTCACCGGGGTCGGGGCCCTCGTCGCGGCGGTGACGGCCGAGGGCCACCCCGTGCCGGTGCGCCGGATCGGCGTCCCCGACCTGTTCGGGGAATCCGGCGACCCGTGGGCGCTGCTCGACCGGTTCGGGATGTCGATGCAACGGATCCGGGACGAGGCGTGGGACCTGCTCCGGCTCCGGGGCCGGGTGGAGTGAGGGCGATCGTGCAGCTGTTCCTCGATACGGCGAGCGTAGCCGAGATCCGGACGATGTGGTCGATCGGGATCCTGGACGGCGTGACGACGAACCCGACGCTCGTCGCGAAGGAGGGGCGGAAGTTCGAGGAGGTCCTCCGGGAGATCTGCGCCCTCGGGGTCCCCTCCGTCTCGGCGGAGGTCGTCGCGACCGACACGGAGGGGATGCTCCGGGAAGGCCGGCACCTGCGGGACCTCCACCCGTCGATCTACGTCAAGGTCCCGATGATCCCCGCCGGTCTCGCCGCGACCCGAACGCTCGCCTCGGAGGGGACCCGGGTCAACATGACGCTCGTGTTCAGCGCGAACCAGGCGCTCCTCGCCGCGAAGGTCGGGGCGGCGTACGTGAGCCCGTTCATCGGGCGGCTCGACGACCAGGGCGAGGTCGGCATGGAGCTCGTCCGCGACATCGTCGCGATCTACCGGAACTACCGGTTCCCGACGAAGGTGCTCGTCGCGAGCGTCCGCCACCCGGTGCACGTGCTCGAGGCGGCGAAGGCCGGCGCCGACATCGCGACGATGCCGTTCGCGGTGATGGAGAAGCTGGCACAGCATCCGCTCACCGACCTGGGCCTCGCCCGGTTCCTCAAGGACTGGGAGAAGGTCCCGAAGGGGTAGGCGGACGATGGGGAACGCGGACCGTGCACCGGCGGCCCCCGTGCCGGCGCTCCTGCCCAAGTACCTCCGCCTCACCCGCGAAGCGCTCGCCGCGGTCGCGCCGGGGAGCCCCGAGCGGTCGTTCCTGCGGGGCGCGGCGGACGATTTCCTCGCGATGGCGCGGGCGTACCTCGCCGATGCCGAGCATTTCTCGCAGGCGGGGGACGCGGAACGGGCGCTGGCCGCCGTGAGCTACGCGCACGGCTGGCTCGATGCGGGGGTGCGCCTGGGCCTCCTGGACGGACACGGGGATGCCGCACGATTCACCCTCTTCCGCTAGCCGGCGGCCGGGGGAGCCGTCCCCCCCGATCGCCGAGACGATCCTCGGCGGGATCGACGCCCACCTCAAGCAGCGCGAGCTGCGGCGGGAGGACCTGTACCAGCGCTCGCGCCGCCTGCGCCGCGGCGCCCAGGTCGCCATGACCCGGCTCCATGCGGACGGCGCGGCCGCCGCCGCCGTCGCCGAGATCCGCCGGGAGCTCGCGGAGCTCGCCGACTGGGTGCGGCGCGAGGCCCGCGGCGACGAGTCGCTCGCCCTGGACGCGCTGCAGGAGGGCGTCGAGGCGACGCTGCTCGGCGCGGTCGTCGACGGGGCCCCGCTCCCCGGCCCGGCGGAGCTCGGCGTCGACCCCGAACCGTACCTTCTCGGCCTCGGCGACCTCGTGGGGGAGATCCGGCGGCTCGCCCTCGAACAGTTGGGGCGCGGGGACCTGGACGGCGCGGAGCGGCACCTCCGTCTGATGGAGGCGCTCGCGGCCGCGCTCCTGCGGTTCGACACGACCCGGGCGATCGTGCAGCTGAAACCGAAGCAGGACCTGGCGCGTGCCCTCCTGGAGCGGACCCGGGGCGACGTCGTCATGGCCCGATGGCTCGCGCGCGCGGCGCCTCCACGCGCCGCCGAGGAGCGATGAGCGCCGGGGCTCGCACCACCGTCGCCGTGATCGGCGGCTCGGGGATCTCGGCGATCTTTCCGGAGGGCCCCCGAACGACCCACCGGGTGGCGACGCCGTGGGGGGCTCCCTCGGGCCCGATCGAGGAGGGGACGGTCGGTCCCCTCCGCCTCCTGTTCCTAGCCCGCCACGGGCCCGGCCACACGATCCCCCCGCACCGGGTGAACTACCGGGCGAACGTCGACGCCCTCCGCTCGCTCGGAGCCCAGGCGATCGTCACCGTGAGCTCGGTCGGGTCGCTGCGCGAGGAGCTCCCGCCCGGCACGTTCGTGCTGCCGAGCCAGTTCGTGGACCTCACGAAGCAGCGGCCGACGACGTTCTACGACGGCGGGCGGGTCGTCCACGCGTCGCTCGCCGACCCGTTCTGTCCGGACCTCCTGGGCCACGCCGTCCGCGCCGGGCGGGACGCCGGTACGCCGTTCGCGGAGGGCAAGACCTACGTCTGCGTCGAGGGCCCCCGGTTCAGCACGCGCGCCGAGTCCGCCCTGTTCCGCACCTGGGCGGACGTGATCGGGATGACGCTCGTCCCCGAGGTGACGCTCGCCCGGGAGCGTGCCCTCTGCTACGCGTGCCTCGCCATGGTCACCGATTTCGATGTCTGGGCGGAGAAGCCGGTCGAGGCCCGCGAGATCGTCCAGACGATGCAGCGGAACGCCGAGCGGATGCGCACCGTCCTCGCCCAGTTCCTCCCTCGCCTCGGCGGAGTCCCGACGTGCGGGTGCGCCCGCGCGCTCGACGAGGCGTTCGTCTGACGGTCCGGGGCCCTAGGCCCCGGCGCCGCGGCGCACGGTGATCGGGATCCGGCCCGCGGCGAATTCCTGCTCGGCGATCTCCACCGGATCGACCAAGGTCGCGGGGACCTCGATGAGGATCGGGGCCCCGAGCGATACCTGAAGGGCCCGCGCTCCGAGGATACGGGCGCGCTCGAACCGGGTATACTCCTCCCGGCCCCGGGGCCGGGACGGCGGACGCGCGCTCACGCTCTCCTGGATCGGGGCCGCGAGGGGGGCCGCGGCCGTCAAGACCACGGCCACCCGGGGTGCGGTACTTAGCGTTTGCCGCCGTACGGCGGCGCGAGCCCCGTCCGGGGGAAGGGCTCGCTCAGCCGACCGCCTTCCCGAGGACCACAGGATCGCCGTCGACCGGCGCGACCCCTCCAGGGCCTGTCGTTCGGGTCGAGCGTTTCCGGACGGCCGGTGTCCCCACGATCGCGGGCTCGATCGCCTTCCGCCGGCTCCCCCGGGGGCTCCCTGCGCGCGCTCCGGAGCCGCTCGCCTCTTCCGGTCCCCGGGGCCGGGCACAACGTATAAGGCCCGGGGGGGCGCGTCTTGTTCGCCGCGCGATGCGGCTCGTACCTCGTCGAGCGGTGCTCGCCCTCGTCGTCGGGCTGGCGACCGTGGCCCTCGTGCTGCCGTCGGCGATCCCGGCCGCGTCCGGCGTCCCGGAGGCCGGCCCCGCGAGGTTCGCGGCCGCCGGCCGGATCTCGGCCGGCTCAGGCCTCACGGATCCCGGGCTCACCCCGACGGCGATCAGCCTCAGCTGGACCGGCTCCACGTCGCTGACGTTCGAGAACTACACGATCGAGCTCTCGAACCGGAGCGCGAGCGGCCCCTGGACGAGCGCCCTCGTGGTGACCAGCTCCGCCACCACGAGCGCGGTCGTCCCCGGCCTCACCCCGGGGTCGACGAACTTCTGGCGCGTCGTCACGAACGTCTTCCTCGCCGGGGCCTCCGACTCGAACGTCCTCGAGGCGACCCAGCCGTCGGCCGCCGTGCTGACGTCGACCGCCCGGTCGTCGTCGTACATCAACCTCACCTGGACGAACTCGGCGAGGTACGGCGGTCTGCTCAGCTTCGTCTCCTACGCGCTCGCCGAGAGCGCCGGCGCCGGGCCCCCGACGTTCCGGACGTTCACCTCCCCGAGCCTGCTCGCGTTCAACGTGACGAGCCTCGCCGCGAACACGAGCTACACGTTCTACGTCAACACCTCCGACTGCTCCGCCGGGTGCGGCACGGCGACGCCGAGCCTCCTCGTCACGCAGTCGAACGTCCTCACCGCGGGGACGGTCGGCACCCTGTCGGTGAGCGTCACCGCGAGCCGGACGGTCGTCGACGTCGGGGAGCCGTTGCTGTTCACCTGTTCCCCCTCCGGCGGAGTTCCCCCGTACTCGTTCGCCTGGAACTTCACGACGCTGGGGGGCGGCCTCGGCTCCGGCGCCAACGTCGAGGGTCACGTCTACACGGGCGCGGGGACGTACTACGCGAGCTGCCAGGTGAACGGCAGCACCCCGGGGACCGAGCTGGCGACCGTCACGGTCACCGTCCACAACGACCCGCTGGTGCTCCTCTCGGTCGATCCCACGACCGTCCCGCTCGGGAGCCCGGTGTCGTTCGGCTGCTCGGCGAGCGGAGGGACGACCCCCTACACGTACGTGGAGTGGCAGTTCGGGGACGGAGAGACGCTCGCGAACGTCTCGGGCGATCGTGTCGGGACGAGCCACACCTACTCCGCGCCGGGCCAGTACGTCGCCCATTGCGTCGTGGCCGACGGCTCGGGGACGAACGAGTCGGCGTCGATCGTCGTCCACGTGAAACCGCTCGCCGCGTTCTCCTGGCTGACGCCCGGCGTCATCCTCCTCCTGAGCGCCCTCGTCGGCACCGGCCTCGCGCTCGGGGTCGTGGCCTCCCGCCGTCGCTCCGAGCTCGACGCCTCGTCCGCCGCGCTCTCGCGGTGGATCCCGCCCGCCGGCCCGCGCGGCGCGCTCGAGGGGCAGGTCCCGTGCCCGTCGTGCGGCGCGGCGAACACGCCCACGCGACGGACGTGCCACGCCTGCGGTCACCCGCTCCGCTAGCCGGGCGCTCCGTCCGCGCCTCGGAGCTCAGGCGTACCCGAACTGGCGGCGCGCGAACTCGGTCATCCGCTCCGGGCCCCACGGCGGCTCCCAGACGATCTCGACCCGTACGGACGGCGCGCCGGAGGCCGCCCGCGCCTGCGTCTCGACCTCGTGCACGAGCTCCTCGACGGCGGGGCAGCCCGGGCTGGTCATCGTCATCCGGATCCGGAGCCCGCCGTCAGCGCCGCGCTCCATCCCGTAGATGAGGCCGAGATCGACGATGTTCATCGGGATCTCGGGGTCGTAGACGTTCCGGAGCGCGGCCCGGACCTTCTCCTCGATCTCGCTCGGCGCGGCAGAGGCGGCGGCGACGGGAGGTTCGCCGGCCGGGGGGGCGCCAGCGGCCGGGGCCCCGGTCGTGGGCAGGAACGGTCCGACGACCTCGAACCCCGGCGGGTTCGCCTCGGCACGGTAGCCGATCTCGGCATCGCGCAGGAAGCGGACGCTCGCCTCGTCGATCAGGATCGGGATCCCGTCGAACGTCCGGGGCCGGTCCCGGGGCGACGGTCGATCGATCATCATCTGCGCGTGGGGATGGAGCCCCCGTTCGACCCAGAGCCGGACCGCCGACCCCGCCGGATGACCCTGGAGGGCCGCGCGCAGCGCCTCGCGCGCCTCCGGCCGCAGCCGAAGGCGGACGGTCGTCAGGTCGTCGGCGGTGGTCGGGGAGGGTTCGGGCGACATCGGGCTCCCCCTAGGAAGGGCGACCGGGCGCTAAACGGTGCCGGACGACTAGCCGCCGGTGACGTCGCCCAGGAACTCACGGACGGTGCCGAGGAACTCCTTGGGCTGCTCGAGGTGGAGGAGGTGGCTTGAGCGGGGGAGGACACGCAGATGTGCGGGCTCGATCCGCTCGTTCATCTCCACCGACGGCTCTAGGAACGCGTCGTACCGCCCGACGACGACGAGCGTCGGGACCTCGATCTTGGAGTAGTAGCGGCGGCCGTCCCACCGGGCGATCGTCCCGTCGACCGCGAACTCGTCCCCGCTCCGGGTGAGCATCGCGCGGTAGACGACGGGGTTGAGCCGGGTCGCCGTCCATTCCGGCGGGAGGACCTTGAGGAACCGCGACTGGAACGGCCGTGCGATCGCCTCGGCGAGGGTCTGGTACTCGGCGGTGTCGAACGCCTTCGCGGCGGTCAGCTCGCGGAGGTGCGCCCGCTGCCCGGGCGAGGCCGCGGCGAGCGTGCGTCGGCTGGCGGCCCGAAGTTCCTCGGCGCTGCCGGCGGTCGCGCACAGGAGCAGCGACGCGAGGTGCCGCTCGTAGCGGTGGGCGTACTCGAGGGCCGCGAATCCCCCTGCCGAGAACCCGAGCAAGTGCAGCTCCTCGATCCCGAAGGCGCGTCGGATCGCCTCGACGTCCTCCGCCTGCTGCGGGACGGTGTACTCGGACGCGCGACGGGGCGCCCAGCTGGCCCCGACCCCCCGGGGGTGGAACAGGATCACCCGGAGGTTCGACGAGGCGAGGCGCAGGAGGAGCCGCAGGTAGTGGTAGGTGAGGCCCGGACCGCCGGGATGGACCAGCAGGGTCGCCCGACCCTTCCCCTGGGCGACGTACTCGAACGAGCGCCGACCCGCCACGCGCACCTGGCGGAGGCGAGCCATACCGCTCCCCCGTATCCATCCCGTCTCAAAGCTTCGCGCGCGGCTCCCGGGCGGGAGGACGCGGCGGAACGGAAGGAGGAAGGTGCGGGCACCGGGATTTGAACCCGGGTTATAGGCTTGGCAAGCCTATGTGATAACCAGACTACACTATGCCCGCGGCCCGGTCCGCGTTAGGGGCCGGCGTATTTGATGGCGCGGTCGGGGACGGCGCCTCCCGGGTCGCGCGTGAGGCGAAGGTAATACCCGCCCCACGCTCCCCGGGCGCGGGAACGTCGTGGACGACCTCTGGCAGGAGGGGGACGCGGTCTCGCTGAAGCGGGCCGGCGAGCCCGCGACGGTCGTTCGGCTCCGGCGGGGCCCGCAGAAGCTGGGCGCTCAGGGGGTGCTCGATCTCGAGCCCCTCCTCGGGACGCCGCCGGGCGGGCCGTTCCGCTGGCTCGACGCGTCGTACCGGGCGGTACGGCCGTCGCTCGCGGACCTCCTCGCCTCCGTGCGCCGGGGCGCTCAGATCGTCACGCCGAAGGACGCGCTGCAGCTCCTCTATCTCGCCGGCGTCGGCCCCGGGGGCCGCGCCGTCGAGGCCGGCGCCGGCAGCGGCGCCCTGACGATCGCCCTCGCCCACGCCGTCGGACCCACGGGCTCGGTCACCACCTACGACCGCCGCCCTGAGTTCCTCGCGACGGCCCGATCGAACGTGCAACGAGCGGCCCTGGAGGGGCGGGTCACGTTCCGCGAGCGGGACGTCGCCGCCGAGGGGTTCGACGTGCGGGGCGTGGCCAGCGTCGTGCTCGACCTCCCCGAGCCGTGGGAGGTCCTCCCGGCGGCGGCCGAGGCCCTCGCCCCGGGCGGGTCGGTCGCGACGTACTCGCCGACGTACAACCAGCTCGAGCGCACGGTGCGCGCCCTGCGAACCCTGCGGTTCGACGAGGTGCGGGCCCTCGAGCTCCTCGAACGCCCGCTCCACGTCGGCGACGGCGGGACCCGCCCCGAGTTCGAGATGCTGGGGCACACGGGGTTCCTCGCGGCCGGACGGAAGATCGACTGACGATGGTCGTCGCATCGCTCTCGATCGGCGGGGTCGTGGGCGTGGCCCTCTCGGGGGGGTTCCTGTACTGGGAGGTCGGCAAGTACGCGACCCCGCAGGTCGAGGTGACGAGGTTTGACGAGCGCAAGGAGCTCGCCGCCTACACGGTCGGCCTGTTCGCCGGGGTGCCGTACGCCGTCGCCTACCTCATGTTCGCCGTGTCGCTCGCCGCGGGGGCGATCCTCGGGATCGCGCTGTTCCTCGGGCTCCTGGTCGGCGGCATCGAGGCCGGGACCTGGCTGCTCCTCCGCTCGCACTACTGGGGATCGGACCCCAGCCGGCCGTTCTACGTGTTCGGCTTCCGCGCCGGAGCCGGCGGCATCCTCGCCCTCGCCCTCGTCGCGTCGTACCTCGCCCAACCGGACGTGACGCTCCCCGGGGTCCTCGGGGTCGCGATCGCGGCGGTCGCCGTGGTCGTCCTGCAGGTCGCCGGCGCGCTCCTGTCTCCGAAGCGGACGCGCCCGGGGCCGGCCGGGGGCCCGGGGCCCGGCGCGATCGTCGGCGCCGTCGGGTTCTTCCTCCTCGCGCTCGCCCCCCTCGGCGGGACGACGACCGTGATCGGGGCGCCGCTCGTAGCCCTCGCCGGATCGGGCCTCGTCTACGTGCGGCTTCGCCCGCTCCTGGCCGAGGTCCGACCGCGGGCGACCCCCGCTGCCGACGCCTCGGTCGATCGCCCGTTCGGGAGGACGCCCGTCGCTCCGGACGAGCCGCTGCGGGACGACCGTCCCCGGTGAGCGGGGGTGACGCGTCCGCCTACAGGGCGGGGGCGAGGGCGCCGGACTGGGTGAGCAGCAGCACCAGGAGGATCCCGATGCCGGCGAGCATCAGCCAGAACTCGGAGCGCCGGTCCGCGTGGAACTTCGCGCCCGCCTCGGCCGACTCCGGGGGGGGACCGTTGAGCACGAACTGGCGTTGGATCCCCGCGCCGACCGTGAGGCCGAACGCGCCGAACGTCCAGAGCAGTCGGGCGAGCAGGATCCCGTACTGGACCCCGGCGCTCGTCCCTCCGGAACAGGTCATCGTGAAGCAGTCGGCCGGGAACGAGCCGAACAGGACCGACACGATCGTTCCGACGAACAGCAGGACGAGCCCCCCGCCCTTGGCGAGCAGGGCGAGGGTGTGCCAGGAGATCGGGTGGGGGTCGAGCCCTCCGACGCGCGAGACCTGCGCGGGGGCCGCGGCGATCGACGTTCCTCCGGATCCTGCACCGCTTCCGATCATACCTTCGGACGGCCCCGCAGCGGGGCGCGCGGCTCGTTGTAGGTACCTTCGGGTTCTAAAACGCGTCGGATACGTTCTTAAGGGGGTCGGCGTCCCGCCGTCCGCATGCCCGAAGAACCCCCCACGGGGGCGTTCGGCCGCTGGCTCCGGCACGGGATCCGGACCTACCGGGCCGAGATCGCCGTCGCGGTGCTCGTCATCGGCCTGTTCCTGACCGTCCTCGCGATCGGGGCGTTCACCCCCCTGTCGGCGACGCCCCCGTTCCCGACGATCAACGGTCTCACCGAGCAACCGTCGGCGAACTATAACCTCGTGTTCGTCGTCGTCGGCCCGATCGTCGTCGTGGTCGGGGCCTACCTCGCGGGAACGTACGCGGTCGCCCGCCGGCGGTTCGAGCACCTGATGCTCACGAAGAGCAAGGCGGAATTCCTCCGGAACATCCCCGAGCTCGAGGACCTGCTCTGGGACCTCACGCCGACCGACGAGCTCCGCTACGAGGACCGGCGCGCCGACCTCCACCTCAAGCGCTAGCCCCGCGCTCGCGGCTCGGCCGCGTTATGTACGCTGCCCCGGTCCGCGAGCCGTGCGCGGCGTCTCGGAGGCCCGGCACGACGCCGGCTTTCGCCTCCGCCGTCTCGCCAAGCCCGAGGAGTTCCGCCAAGCCGAGGAGCTGCAACGCGCCGTCCTCGGGGAGGAGGCCGGGCTCGCCCTCCCGGCGGCCGCGCAGCGCGCCCTCCAGGACCACGGAGGGCTCGTCGTGGGGGCGTTCGCGGAGGTCCACCTGGCCGGTTGCGCGCTCTCGACGATCGGCTGGGATGGGACGACGCTCTACCACTACTCCCACCTGGTCGTCGTGCGGCCGGAGTACCAGGCCCACCACGTCGGGCTGCGCCTCAAGGCGTTCCAGCGCGAGGAGGTCCTGGCGCTGGGGCTGGGGGAGATCCGCTGGGCGTTCGATCCCCTCCACGGGCGGGCCGCCGGCCTCTCGGTCGGCCGCCTCGGCGCCCGGCCGGACCGGTACCTTCCGCACTACTTCGGGCGGCTCGCGGAGGCGGGAGGGCCCGATCCCGAGAGCGATCGCCTCCTCGTCCGCTGGGAGCTCGCGAGCCCCGCGATCGAGCAGCGCCTGGCCGAAGGACCGCCGGACACGGCGGCCCGTCTCGCGCGTTGGCGAGGGTCGTCGCCGCTCGTGGAGACCGACCTCGGCGAGACCGGCCTGCGGGTCCCGACCGGGGTGAGCGAGCCGTCGGGCCGCTCCGCCGCCCTCGAGATCCCGTACGACCTCGGGACCGTCCGGAGCCACGCCCCCGGGACGCTCCGCCGCTGGCGCCACGCGGTGCGGGACGCGTTCCGCGCCGCTTTCGATCTCGGGTTCGTCGCGGACGATTTCGCGATCGTCCCGGTCGAGCACGAGAAGCGGGCGTTCTACCTGTTCGCCCCCGCCCCCGGGGCGGCGGCGACGCCGGCGGGCTAGGCGCCGCGGGCAGCAAGGGGTTATCGAACCCGCGGCCCTCGTCCACGGTCGGTCGTCGCCGATGTCGACCCCTCCCGCCTCCCGATCGATCGGTCCCCTCCTCGTGATCCTGGTCGTGGCCGCGGTCGCCTTCGGGGTCGCCGCGGCGTTCCTCGTGGGGCCCAGCCCCAAGCTGCCGCACCCCCCGAGCGTCGGCGGGCAGCTCGACATCTCCCTCCCCCTGTGGGCGGCGGCGCTCCTCGCGCTGCTCCCGGTCGTCGTCGGGTTCGTCGGGATCTTCCTGCGCGGCCGGGTCGAGGGTTCGGTCTCCCTGCCGGGCTGGATCGTCGCGTGCGCCCTGGTCGGGATGATGGTCCTGCTCGTCTTCGTGCTGGTCAGCCGGGGCGGCTCGAGCGGGGGGTCCCTGTACTACGTCGTGTACTCGCCGGGGAACAACACCACCGGCAACACGACGAACCACACGGGGCACGGCGTGCCGATCGGTCCGCCCGGCGTGGGGATCACGATCCCGGCGTGGGCTGTCTGGATCGCCGTGGGGGGGATCGTCGCTCTCGTCGGCGCGGTCGGCTGGGCGATCGCCGCCAGTCGTCCGGGCCGGGGTATCCCCCGCCGGCCGACGGCCGCTGCCGCGGACCCCGAGACCCGGGCGGCGCTCGCGGAGGCGGCGAACGAGCTGGGCCAGGGCGGGGACCCCCGGACCGTGGTCCTCCGATTGTACGCCCGCCTGCTGGCGCGCGTCGGCCCGATGACGGGGGACCTCGGGCCGTGGACCCCCGAGGAGATCCGCGTCGTGCGGCTCGCCGGCATCGGCCTGTCGGGCCCCTCGGTGGAGGCGTTGACCCGGTTGTTCGAGGAGGCACGGTACTCCTCGCACCCGATGGGCCCCGAGGCCGCGGCCCGCGCCCTCCGGGCGATCCAGCGCATCGAGCAGGAGATCGACGCGAAGGGAGTCGCCGCGTGAGGTATCCGGAGGCGGCGGCGCTCGCCGCCGGCGCCCTCGTCCTCGGCGCGATCGCCGCCCTCGAGCGGAGGTCGGCGGACGCCGCCGGAGTGTTCGCGGCGGGATCGGTGGCGCTCGCGGGGTTCGCGCTCGTCGCGATCCTACGCGGGGAGGTGCGGGCGTCGCGGGCTCCCGCCCCTCCGACCCCCCCCGAGACCTCGGGGGTTCGCGCGTGGTTGCAGTCGGGACCGATCGGCCGCGAGGAGATCGTCCTCCTCCTGGACCGGCTCGAACGGGAATCGCTCCACCCGGACCTTCCCTCCTCGACCGTCCGCGAGCTCGATCGGTTGCGGTACCTTCCCGCACCGGAGTTCCGGAAGTACGTGGCTCGGCGCCTGGACGATATCGAGGGCGGCCCGTGAGCCCCCCGTCCGCCGCCCGCGCGTCCCCGTTGCGGTGGCGCCCTACGGCGATCGGCCTCGAGGTCGCCGGAGCGGTGTTCGTGTTCCTCGCCTTCGCCCTGCGCACCCCCGTGCCGCTGTTCGCCGGGCTGCCCCTGCTCGCCGCCCCCGTCGCCTCCGCACTCGCCGGGGCCCGGGGGCCGGGATCCGTCGACCTCCGCTGGAGCGCCGAGGGATCCGGCCCGGTGGTGGAGCTCTCCGGCACCCTGACCCTTCCCCCGGGAGCCCCGGCCGAGGGGCTCGAGGTCCGTCTCGATCCCCCGAGCGGGTTCGAGCCGTCCGCCCCGCTGCGGGTCGAGCACGACGGCGCGACGGTGCGGTTCCGCACGCGCTGGTCGGTGCGCGAGCCGACGATCGCCGTGCTCGACCCTCCGGTCGTCGTCTGGCGCGATCCGCTCGGGCTGGTCGAGCGGGAGGTCGCGAGGACCGGCGCCCCGCTTCCGGTCGAGCGGTACCCTCCCGAGCTCTTGCGGCTGCGGGCGACCCGCCTCGAGCGGGTCCGCATGGTACCCGGGGAGACGCGCTCGCGACGACGGGGGACGCACGGGGAGTTCTTCGGCCTCCGTGACGCCGATCGCTCGGACCCGGTGCGCCAGATCAACTGGCGAGCGACGGCCCGGGTCGGCCGGTGGCTCGCCAACGAGTTCGAGCTCGATCTCACCGGCGACCTCCTGATCGTTCAGGACACCCGGCCCACGCCGCTCGGGGCCGAGCGCGACGACCGCCTGCTGTCGATCGGCCGCGCGGCCTCGCTCGGGATCGCGACCTCCTTCCTCCGGGAGAAGTCGCGGGTCGGCTACGCGGCGTTCGGCGAGTTCGTCGGGACGGTCGTGCCGCTGGCGACCGGCCGGATCCAGAAGCTGCGGCTCCGGGAAGCGATCGTAGCGACGCGGCGCTCCCCCGTCGCCGGACCGGGCGAGAGGTGCGCGGTCGGTCTCAGTCGGTTCTTCCCGCGGGGGGTGACGACGCTCGTCATCTCTCCGGCGGCGAGCGACCCGCTCGCCGAGCTCCCGCCGTACTTGCGACGACGGGGGTGGCCCGTCGTCCTCCTCAGCCCCTCCCCGCTCGCCCTCCCGGGGGCCCGGCCCGCGCTCCTCCCCGAGGACGAAGCGCTCGCGCACCGGCTCGAACGTCTCGATCGCCGCCACCGCCTCGCCGACCTGTGGATCCACTGCCCGGTCGTCGACTGGGACGAGCTCTGGTCGCTCGAGGGGCTCTCCCTCGCCTTCCGTCGGCCCAGCCGCCGGAGGTCCGTGTGAGCGACTCCCTACCGTCCGAGCCCCGCCCGTCCGGGCTGGGGGCGACCGTGCTCCTTGGGGGGGCCCTCGCGCTCCTCGGGCTCCTCACCAGTCTTCCGTACTTCCTGGGGCCGATCGCCGGTGCCGTCGCCGTCGTGGCGGCCGCGCGCCTCCGCACGAGGCCGGGGGGCCGCGCCGGTCCCCTGGCGCTCGGCCTTGTCCTCGGGGTCCTCGGCACCCTGAGCGCGCTCGCCCCACCGGTGGCGAGCGCGGAGCTGATCGCCGGTTTCGCGGCGTTGGGGGTCCTCCTGTGGATCGCCTCCGACCCGAGCCGCGGCGCCGGAGCGCTCCGCCAGGCCGTCCCGATCGTGGCGATCGCGGGCCTCGCGTTCGCCGTCGCGCTCGCCCTCGCGGTCGGGCTGCCGACGGTCCCCTACGGGCTCGGGATCGCGGGTGGCCTCGCGGCGATCGCCGTGCTGCTCGTCGGGTTCGCGCTCGTCGCCGCGCGGTCCGGGTCCGATCGGGGAGCCGCAACCGCTTAGCGCCCGCGCGGCGATGCCGAGGACGGTGCGGCTCAGGGCCGCGCCCGGGTACCGACGAAGGGTCCCTCCCGACGCTACGCGGACGGGTCGTCCGCTGCGGATGACGCGAGGACAACCCCGGTGTCCGACACCCCCGGCCGGGGTCAGACCGCGGAGAGGGCGTCAGCCTCCGGTGAGGCGGATCGTTACGGCCGGGGCACAGCGGCGGGGACCGGCCGCGCGGGCTTTTAGGGGGCGGCCGCTCGCGCGGGGGAGGAACGGTCGGTGAACGCCTCCGACGCGCGCGCGCTCGCCGACAAGATCCGCGCCGCGGTCGCCTCGGCGGTCGTCGGGCGGAAGGTCGCGCTCGAGGCGCTGCTCACCGGCCTCATCGCGGACGGGCACCTTCTGATCGAGGACCTCCCGGGGCTCGGCAAGACCCTGATGGCGAAGTCGTTCGCGCAGGCGCTCGGCCTCGCCTTCCAGCGCATCCAGTTCACCTCGGATCTCCTGCCGCACGACATCCTGGGGGGGGAGGTCCTCGACGCGGCGAAATCGACGTTCACGTTCCGGCCCGGCCCGCTGTTCACCAACGTCCTGCTCGCCGACGAGATCAACCGGGCTCCCCCGAAGGTCCAGTCGGCGCTGCTCGAGGCGATGCAGGAGTACCAGGTCACGAGCGAGCGCACGACGTACGCGCTGCCGCGACCGTTCCTCGTGATCGCGACCGAGAACCCGATCGAGCTCGAGGGGACCTACCCGCTACCCGAAGCGCAGGTCGACCGGTTCCTCCTCCGGCTCAAGGTCGGTTATCCGGAACCGGACGAGGAACGGACGATCCTCGCACGCCGCCGCGCGCGGTCCGACGACCGGATCGACGTCGCCCCGGTCACCGACCTCGCCACGTTCCGGGCGCTCCAGAAGGCGGTCGAGGCCGTCGAGGTCGATGCCGCCGTCTCCGACTACATCGTCGAGCTCACGCGGGCGACGCGCGCGGACGCCCGCGCCGAGGTCGGCTCGTCGCCGCGCGGGGCCCTCGCCCTCCAGAAGATCGCGCGCGCCCGCGCGCTGCTCCTCGGTCGGGACTTCGTCCTGCCGGACGACGTGAAGGCGTACGCGGAAGCCGGCCTCGCCCATCGGGTCATCGTCAAGCCCGAGCCGTGGATCCGGGGGGTCCGCGGCGAAGCGATCGTGCGCGCGGCGCTCGAGCGGACGCCGGTGCCCAAAGTCCGGTAGCGCGGCCGATCCTCGGCCGAAGGCTTTTGAGCGGCGTCCCGGTCGGCGGCACGATGGCCGAGCCGCCGCTCGTCGTCGTGGCCGATCCGATCGACCCGGCCGCGCTGGGGACCCTCCGCGCCGGCCCCTGCCGCGTCGTCGACGCGAGCGGTCGCCCCGCCGAGCTCGAGCGCGAGCTCGCGCCGGCCTGGGGCCTGATCGTGCGGAGCCGGACGAAGGTGACGGCCGGGCTCCTCGCGAAGGCGCCCGGCCTCGCGCTCGTCGCCCGGGCCGGGGTCGGGGTCGACAACATCGATCTCACGGCGGCGGCCGCCCGGAGGGTGCGGGTCGTCAACGCCCCCACGGCCGCGACCGCGAGCGTCGCCGAGCTGACCCTCGCCCTCTACCTCACCCTGCTGCGCCGGCTCGATCTCGCGGCCGCGGCGACCCGGGCCGGTCGCTGGGAGCGGGGCCCGCTCGGCCACGAGCTCGCCGGACGCACCGTCGGGTTCGTCGGGTATGGCCGCATCGCCCGCGAGGTGGCTCGGCGGCTCGAGCCGTTCGGAGCGGGGGCGATCGCGTTCGACCCGTTCGTGGCCCGCGCGGTCGACACCACCGAGATCGTCGGGTTCGTCGAGCTCCTCGGCCGTGCCGACATCGTCAGCGTCCACGCCGCCCTCACCCCATCGAACCGCCACCTGTTCGACGCACGGGCGTTCGCGGCGATGCGTCCCGGATCCCTCTTCGTCAACGTGGCCCGGGGCCCGCTCGTCGACGAGCGAGCGCTGCTCACAGCGCTCGGCGCGGGCCGCCCGGCCGGCGCGGCGCTCGACGTCTTCGAGGCCGAGCCGCCGACGGACCGCGAGCTCCTCGACCATCCCCGCGTCGTCGCGACCCCTCACCTCGGGGCGTCCACCGAGGAGGCCCAGCGTCGGGCGGGCACGGAGATCGTCGCCGAGGTGCTCCGGGCGCTGCGGGGCGAACCGTTGAAGGCCGAGGTCGCGCTGGGGGGTCCCGGATGACGCTCGACCCGGAGACCGCCACGTTCCTGATCGCCGGCCCCGTCCGGATCCATCCGCGCGTGCTGCGGGCGATGGCGACCCCGTCGCTCAACCACCGCGGGGAGTACTTCCACGGGATCGTCGCCGAGATCCGCGAGCTCCTGCCGACCCTCTTCGGCGCCCGGGGGCACCAGGCGATCCTCTCGGGGAGCGGCACCGCCGGCCTCGAGGCCATCTACTCGGGCCTGCTCCCGACGGACGCGCGCACGGTCGTCGTCTCGAACGGGAACTTCGGCGAGCGCACCGACGCGATCGCGCGGCGGTACTCGTCGCGGGTCACGACGGTGAGTGCCCCGTGGGGGCGTCCCCTCCCGGTCGCCGAGGTCGTCGCCGAGCTCGAGAAGGGGGACGTCGGGGCGCTCTGCGTCGTCCACAACGAGACGAGCGTCGGCCTCGCCAACGACCTCGCCGCGATCGCGCCCGCCGTGCGGTCGTCGGGGGCGCTGTTCCTCGTCGACGGGATCAGCGCGGTCGCCGGGATCCCGATGGCGATCGACGCCTGGGGGATCGACGCCGTCGTCGCGGGGAGCCAGAAGGGGCTCGCCGCCCCCGCGGGGCTCGCGCTCGTCCACCTGTCGGAGCGGGCGGTCGGCCGGCTCCATCCCGGGTCGTACTACCTCGACCTCCTCGCCCATCTGAAGTCGCTCGAGAAGAACGACACGCCGTGGACCCCGGCGGTGCCGCTGTTCCTCGCCCTCCGCGAGGCGCTGGTGCTCCTGCGCGACGAGACGCTCGCCGGCCGGCTCGCCCGGACCCATCGGCTGGCGGAGGCGTCCCGGGCCGCCGTGGATGCGCTCGGCCTCGCCCTCTTCCCGGACCGGGGGCACGCCTCGAACACCGTGACGGCGATCGTCAACCCCGACGGTCTTGGGGACGACCTCCGCAAGGGCCTCGAGCGCGACTACCACGTCCTCGTGCAGGGGGGGCAGGGCGAGTTGAAGGGCAAGATCTTCCGGATCGGACACATGGGGATCGCCGACTGGCCGGACCTCCTCGTCACCTTCGCCGCCCTCGAGCGCATCCTCGGCAAGGCCCATCGGCTGCCGACGCCGGGGGCGGCCCTCGCGGCGGTCGTCGACCGGATGCCGTAGTCCTCCGGGACGGGGCCTAGGGGTCGCGTGTCCGACCCCCGGGCGGATCCGGCCCGAGGGCGTCCGCGGGTGCCGGCTCGCGCACGGCGGGGCACGACGAGGGGGCCGATCGGCGTGATCCTGCGGGGTCCGCTCGGCGTGGGGAAGACGACGGTCGCCCGGGCGCTGGGGCGTGAGCTCCGCGCGACGGTCCTCTCGATCGACCGGCTCCTCACTCGGGAGCCCTGGGACGGGGGTACGGAGCGACTGTTCCGGCGGGCGAACCGTCGGGCCGTCCCCCGCGCGCTCCGCGCGCTCGCGATCGGGCGGCCGGTGATCGTGGAGGGGAACTTCTACTGGGGGCGGGTGCTCGACGAGCTCCGAGACGAGCTTCCCGTGCGGACGTGGGTGATCGAGCTGCGGGCGCCCCTCGCGACCTGCATCGCCCGGGACCGGGCGCGCGCACGGTCGTACGGTCCCGACGGAGCGCGCGCCGTCTTCGCGAAGGTCGCTCGGGTCCGCCGGGGGTATCCGG
>JASHQF010000096.1 GCA_030037695.1 Thermoplasmata archaeon | reverse complement strand
GGTGGTCGGCCCGATCGACCGCGAGCTCGACCGAGCCGAACTCGGCGCCGCCGTGCTCGACCCGGCCGCCGAAGTGACGCGCCAGGAACTGGTGGCCCACGCAGATCCCGAGGACCGGGACGCCCGCGCGGTCGATCCATTCGTCGACGCGGCCGAGCGGCTCGGCCGAACCCTCGAGGCTGAGCGCCCCGCCCGAGAGGACGATTCCGTCCGCGTCGAGCGCCTCGAGCGGCGAGGTATTCGGGACGATCCGGCTCTCGGCCCCGAGGTCCCGGAGGACGCGCCACTCCCGGTGCGTCCACTGGCCCCCGTTGTCGACGACCGGGACCTTCACGGGCGGGGACCTCCCCGGGGGGGTGCCTTCGGGGCCGGGCCGACGGTCGCGGTCCGGACCTCCTCCACGGAGCGCGCGAGCTCCTGCAGCTCGATCCGCATCCGGAGCATCTCCTCCTCGAACGGCGTGAACCCCGCGGGCCGGAGGAGCCGGTGGGAGATGTAGATCCCGACGAAGATCGCGCCGATGATCGCCACGATCGTCGTGAACACGAGGGCGAAGACGAACGCGATCGGGTTGGAGAGCGCCGACTCGAGCGGGAGGGTGAACAGGTGGGTCAGCTCGGCGATCTCGAGGGTGACCAGGCCCGCGATCACCGCGATCCAGACCGCCGTCACGGCGACGGAGCGCCTCACGTGCACGCCCTCGTGCCGCAGTCCTCGAGCGCGATCGACAGCGGCAGCGCGGCGATCGGCCAGGTCGAGGGGGCCCCGACCCCGGGCGTGAGCGAGGTGTCGACGGCGATCGCGAACGTCGGTCCGGACGAACCGTTGGTGAGACCGAAGGCGATCAATCCCTGGTAGACGGCGGTCCCCCCGCTCACGTACGTCGCGGAGACGTTGACCGCGATCGAGCTCCCCGCCTCCTCGACGCTCAGCTCGAGGAGGTTCGTGCCGTTCGTCCAGGTCCAGCTGAGGGCGCCGGTCGGGTAGGTCCCGTTGAACGTGAAGTCGGTCGCGATCCCGATCGAGATCGCGAGGTAGCGGACGGTGTCGCTCGCGGCGTGGAGGTAGAAGTTCGTCGTCGAACCGCCCGAGATCCGGTCGACGACGAGATCGGCCTGGGTGAACAGGCTGCCCGGCGCGGGGGGGCCGGTGTCGATCAACGCCGGGGTCACGACCACGAGGACCCCGAGGATCACCGAGATCCCCACGAACGGCCAGGGGAACCAGCCGTGGCCCGTGGCGGGACCGAGCGCGCCGGGGGCGCCCGTCGAGACGCTCACCCGGAACCCTCCTTCCAGCCGCGGTAGAGGGTATGGGTCACACCGAGGTGATCGAGGACCTTCCCCGCGACGTAGCTCGTGACGTCGTCGATCGAGCTCGGGTGCAGGTAGTAGGCGGGGGAGGGGGGGAGGACGACGACCCCCTGACGGCTGAGCGCGGCGAGGTGGTCGAGAAGGATCGTCGGCATCGGGGTCTCGCGGGGCACGACCACGAGGCGACGTCGCTCCTTGAGGTGGACGAGGGCGGCGCGCGGAAGGAGGGTGTCGGCGAGCCCGAGCGCGATCTTCGCGGCGGTCGAGTCCGAGCACGGCACGATCGCCATCCCCCGGGTCGGGCGCGAGCCGCTCGCGATCGGAGCGGCGAGATCGGTGTCCCGGTACTGGGTGGCCGCGAGCCGGCCGAGCTCCTCGGCGCTCGTGCCGCATTCCTCCCGCAGGACCGCCTCGGCGCCGGCGGAGACGACGAGGGCCGAGGGGACCCGGGCGTCGCGCAGGGCCATGAGCAATCGGACGGCGATCGGCGCGCCGCTCGCTCCGCTCACGCCGACGACGACCGGAGGCTCCTCCGCCACGACGGCTCTCCGCCCTTAAATCGACCGAACGGCTGCGGCGATAAGAGCGTTCGCGGGGCGGAACGGCGGTGGGGCACCGAGCGGCGGTGATCGGCGCGGGGCACACCCGCTTCGGCGTCCTCGACCCCGGCCCACGCGCCCTCCTGAGGGAGGCGATCGGCGGCGCGGTAGCGAGCGTCGACCGGGGGTTCGCCCGGGAGCAGGTCGGGGCGGCCTATCTCGCGACGCTCGGCTTCGGAGGCTGGCAGCTCGGCAACGCCTCCGCGCTCGTCGCCGAGGAGCTCGGGACGCCCCACCTGCCCACGGTGCGGGTCGAGAACGCCTGCGCGTCGGGCGGGTTCGCCGTCCACGCCGCGGTGCGGGCGATCGAATCCGGGGCGACCGAGCTCGCCGTTGCGGCGGGGGTCGAGAAGATGACCGACGTGTCGAACGCGCGGCGAAGGTTCTGGCTCGGCGTCTCGGGGGACACGGCCTGGGAGCGCCAGGCGGGGCTCACGTTCGCAGGGGTCTACGGACTGATCGCCTCCCGGTACCTCGCGCTCCATCGCGCGTCCCCCGAAGCGCTCGCCGAGGTCGCCGTGAAGAACCACGCGAACGGGGCGCTGAACCCGAACGCCCACTTCCAGAAGTCGGTCGAGCGGGCCCAGGTCGCGCGGGCGGCCCGGGTCGCGGACCCGCTCGGGGTCTACGATTGCTGCCCGGTGAGCGACGGCGCGGCGGCGGTGCTCCTCGCCAGCCCCGACGCGGCCCGGCGGTATACCGACCGTCCGGTGTGGATCGACGGGCTCGGCGCGGCGTCCGACTACCTCGCGGTCCAGGAGCGGGAGGAGCCGAGCCGGTTCGAGGCGAGCCGGCTCGCCGTCGAGGCCGCGCTCCGCTCGGCCCGGACCGACCGGCGCGGGTTCTCGTTCCTCGAGGTGCACGACTGCTTCACGATCGCCGAGCTCCTCGCCCTCGAAGACCTCGGCTTCGCCGAGCGGGGCGGGGCCGCGGAGCTGACCCTCTCCGGCGCCACGCGACGCGAGGGGTCGCTTCCGGTCAATCCTGACGGGGGCCTCAAGGCGAAGGGCCACCCTATCGGGGCGACCGGGGTCTCTCAGGTCTGCGAGGTGTTCCTCCAGCTGCGCGGCGCCGCCGGAGCCCGGCAGATCCCCCGCGCCGACCGCGCCCTCACCCACAACGTAGGCGGGGCGGGCGCGACCGCGGCGGTCACGATCTTCACGGCGGGG
>JASHQF010000095.1 GCA_030037695.1 Thermoplasmata archaeon | reverse complement strand
GGCGGACGCGGACGGACTAGGGCCCCGGCCGCGCCGGTACCGTTCGAAATACCCGGGCGCGGGCACCGGGGGTCGGGGGTCAGGTGGTTCCGGCGCCCGCGTTGGAAAAGCTATCGCACGTTCAACTAAATATACTCTAGCTTGGACTTTGGAACTCCGCGGAACTGCACGGGACACGGCCGTCGCGTTTCGCGCGGCCATGCGCTGTGAGCCGGCTCGCCATGCGGTGGAGCGACACGGGCGCTCACCAACCCCGGATCGAGCGGCCGATCAGCCAGAGCAGCGCTCCGCCGGCGAGCGCCGACCCCCCGAGGATCAGGACCGTGGAGAGGAGGTCCGTCAGCACGACCACTCCGAGCTGCTGAAGGAACAGCGCCACGACGAGGCCGAGGACGGCCCCCGAGATCGAGGCGCTCGTAACGTCCGTCACGTTCCTCCGGTGCGAGGGGCACGCGGCGGGGGCGGCGGAGGTGCCGTCCGCCGCGGCGGACGAGGCAGGTGCTTCACCTTGTGGCGGCGCAACGCGACCGAGATCGAGTACGCCTCCACCGCGCCGAGGACGGCCAGGAAGACGAACAGCCCCGAGCTCACCCGGTACGGGGCCTCCACGTTGATGTAAAACACCTGGCTCCACAGCGTCGAGCCGTTCGCGTCGAGGAGCGCCGCCGTCAGCGCGTAGGCGCCCTCGGTCAGCTCGACCAGGTCTCCGAACGACCACGGGAACGAGGCGACGCCGCTCCCGTTCGCGGCCACCCCGGTAGCTGTGCCGGTGGAGGTGAGGGCCTCCCCGAGGTACGTCAGTACGACCTCGGCCGAGGCCGGGGGATCGGTCGAACCGTTCGCGTCGAACCGGAAGACCACGGAGACCGTGGCCTCGCCATCGACCACGAACGCGGAGGAGACCGTCCCAGCCTGCGAGATGTTGGTTCCCCCCCACGTCACCGCCGCCGAGACGCCCGAGCTCTCCGCTCGGGCGGCGGACGGATCCGATCGGCCCGGGAGGTGCCGGGCGGCCAAGCCTACCAGCGGTGGGGCCGAGGCGAGGCAGGCGAGCAGGATCGCGAGGGCGGCGGTCCCCCGCAGGATCGATCGGCCGGGCGTCGTCCGCACGGTGGTCACGGGGGGGTCGGTTCGTCCGCGGGCGCGGGCAGGAGGTCGAGCGGCCCCCCGAGGTCCCGAAGCAACCGCTCGAGGTCGGAGCGCGAGAGCAGCGTGGGGGTGAGGTGCAACCAGATCCGGGCCTCGCGCTCCTTCGCCTCCCGGTCGAGCTCGCGGAGCGCTTCGACGACCCGGTCGATCCCGTGGATCCGCGTGAGGTACTCGATCCCCTCGAGGAAGACGGCGGTGACGCCGTCGCGGGCGAGCGCGTCGCGAACGCTCGAGGAGAAGCCGGCGAGGTCGGTCGGCCGAACGGTCCTCTCGCGCGCGAGGTTGGAGAGCCAGAAGACGGTCACGGGACGGGGTCCGACGTAGATCCGGACCCGGTCCGGGGATTCCCGGACGATCGCGATCCCTCGGCGTCCCGCGGCGGTGGCGTCGAGGAACGGATCCAGCGCCTCCCGGACGGAGGCGGCGACCAGGATCTCGAGGCCCACCGGGGGTGGAGGCGGAGGGGGCGGGGGCGGAGCGATCGGAGCGGCAACCTGCTCCCTCTCCGGTGCGGGCGTCGGCGCCGGGGCGAGCGGAGCAACGGGGAGCACGGGGGAGAGCGCCGGAGTAAGGCTAGGACTCGGTCCAGGGATCGGCAGCGGGACCGGGATCGCCGGGACGGGCTCGGGCTGGGGCGAGCTCGGCGCCGCGGGAGCCTCCGTCGGCGCGACCTCCGCGAGCTTCGGGACGGGAACGGCCGCCGGCGGAGGCTCTTGCCTCGCCACGGAGAGCGGGGGGACCATGACCTGTACGGACGCCGGCACGGTGGGTGGCGGCGGGGAAGGGCCGGAGGGGGCGTGATCGGCCGTCGGCCCCTCCTCGGTCGGAGCAGGGCGCGGCCGCCGGGGTCGGGGGGGTCGCGGAGGCGCGGTGCGTCCGAGCTTCGACCACAACGCGGCCGTCACCGGCCGGCCGAACCCAGGGAGCTTGGCGACCTCGTCGAACGGCGCGGCGGAGATCTCCTCAAGCGATCGGTAGCCGGCGTCGCGGGCGATGGCAACCTTCGCAGGGCCGAGCAGCGGAGCCCCCAGGAGGCCGTCGAGCTGTTCGCCCAGATCGCGGATCGACTGGGCCGTCGCGATCACCGCCTCGTCGGCGTAATCTACCCCGTCCAGGGACGCGTCCCGTTCGGGGGCAGGATCCGGCACCCTCCGTCCCCGCGTCCGCCCGGTCCGCGACTTGGCGGGCCGGGGGCCGGTCGCGAGGCCGGGCACGGTGATCGACCAGCGGGCGCCCGTCCGGGTCCGTCCGCGCACCGGGGCGGCCTCGCCGTCGGCGACCGGCGGGGAGGGTAGCTCGATCCGGGCGAGCCCGAGGTAGCGCGCGATCGCGTCGGCATGGAGCTTGAGCTCGGAAGCGAGCGGGTCGACGGCCGAGACCACGGCGACCCGACTGCGCTCCGGCGCGGTGGGGGCGTGACGGAGGAACCGCTCGAGGCGCCGGAGGAGCCAGAACCCGTCCGGGGTGAGCGGCGGCAACGACGGCCGCCCGGCCGAGCCGTCAGGGATCTCGACGTACATCTCCCCCAGCGCGAACGGGGTCGGGACGAACCGGGGCGGGAGGGACTCCTCGACCGCCAGCATCTCCGGCGTGATCGCGCGGGTGACGCCGTGGACCACGACCGTCATGCCCCGGCCCTCGGGGCTGCCGTCGCCCCGGCGGGGCGGCAGGCGGCGCAGGAGGTGCACGATCTGGGTGGCGACGTCCGGGTAGACGCGCTGGATCTCGCTCTCGACCGGCACGACCGACCGTCGCCGGCCGGACCACGGGGTCCCCGGGCTCGAGACCTCGAGGCGTGCGATCCGGGCGATCCGCTCGAGCCGTCCCCGGTCGCTGCGGAACGGCTCCGCCTCCTTGTCGGTGGGGAACGCGAGGACCGCCTGGGCGAGCACGGCGCCCGGCCCGAGCCGGTGGTCGTGGCGGAACCGGTCGGCCGCGCGGACGACCGAGCCCCAGCGGTCCCAGGACGCGACCAGCCCCTCGTCGACCGGCCCGCCGTCCGTCCCGAGCTCCTCCGTCTCGACCAGGCTCCGGGCTTCGGTCGTGAGCGCCCGGTGGACCGCCTCGGCGGTGAACGGGGCGACCGGGCTGAGGGCGATCGCGATCGAGCGACCGAGCGAGGCGAGCGTCCGCGCGGCGGCGCGACGGCTCGGCGTCGCCGCCTCGAGCGCGACGCGCGGCCCGACGAGCTGCTCGTACTCCGCGAGGTCCTGCTCGACGAAGCGGAACACCTGACGGTACGCCTCGTCGGGACGGGCGCGCTCGTAGGCGGCGACCGCCTGGCGCTCGACCTTCTGCCAGCGCCCGAGCACGGCGCGGTCCTCCGGTTCCAGGTCGCGGCTCGCCCCGCCCGGGTCCGCCGCCGGGGCCGCGCCGGCCGCCCCGGTCGCGGCGGCCCGACCGAAGGCGAGGAACCGGGCGAGCCGGCGGGATTCCTGACGACAGCGCTCGGCGAACGTGGACGTCGCCGCCTCCCGGGCTTCCTGCCGGGCGAGCGACGCCCGTACGGCGTCCGCGCCGAACGTCCGCACGAGACCCGCGAGGTCGACGTCGACGACGGTCGGCAGGATCGCGAGGCGGACCTCGGCGATCGCGGCGTTCATCCCCGTGAGCGCCGTGAGGTGGTGGACGACGGTCGGGACCTTCCGTCGGTCCCCTGCGAAGATCCGCACGGTGTCGGCCGGACTGAGGGGGTCGTTCCGGGCCCACGCCGCGAACGTGCCGGCCGCGGCGGGGACGAGGCGCCGTCCCACGGTCCTGCGCAGCCCCCCGCACGAGCATGGTCGGTCCTCCCCGGGCGGGCCGAGCTTGTCGCACCGGGCGCACTCGGAGAGCCGGTACCCCTCGGGCCCGTCGTCGGTCGCCGTGAGGCTGACCGGCCAAGGGGTGACCTCGATCTGGGCGATCGGCCGGTCGCGTGGGAGCAGGCGCGCGTACCGCTCCTTCTGCTCGGGCGGAAGGCGGCCCGGCTCGAGGCACCACGCCCGACCGGGCATCCAGACCATCGGGTGGCCGCACAGCGAGCAGTACGGCACGCCGCGCAGGACCCGGAGCCGGGCCAGGACCGCGCCCGAGTCGGTGAGGTCCCGCGCGACGAACTCGTTCGCCGTCGTGAGGTCGAGACCGGCGTACTTGTGCGTCAGCTGGGGATCGAGGCGGCCGTGCGGCGTGAGGAGGGGCCAGCCCGGGACCCCGAGGCGTCCGGCGATGATCGCGTCGGTCCCTCCATGGGCGGGGACGAGCGGCACGACCCCGGTGCCGCTGTCGCCGACGTCGGGGACCGCCTGGAGGGTCCCGGCGGGCGGGGAGAGCGAGCCACCCAGCGGGAACTCGTGCCGCAGGGGGAACAGGTACGGGCGCCCGGCGAGCTCGCGGCCGGGCTTCTCCTCGATCGGCTCGAGCTCCGAACCCGGGAGCCAGCTACGGACCCGGTCGATCGACGAACGGGTGAGCAGCAGCCGGGCGGTAGCGTCCCGCCGCTTGTACTGTACGGTGGCGTAGGAGAGCTCCTGGTTGATCAGGAGCGCGCTCGTCCCAAGGATCCGCCACGGGGCGTCGAGCCAGGCCAGCGCCTCGACCGGGGGGTCCGTCCCCTCGAGCGGGAACCGGACGAGGTAGGTGTCCCCGACCTCCTCTTGGTAAATCGTCCGCTCCGGGCTCCGAGGCTCCCGGCACGTGAGACAGAACCGGAGCGGGGCGTCCCGGGCGACGATCACGCCCCGGCCGGCGAGGCGCTCGACGATCGCTTGAACGGTCGCGTGTCGGTCCGCAGCGTCCCACGGTCGAGCGCCGTCGCCGCCGACCCAGATCCCGAGCGCCGCGAGGAGCTCGCGGAACGCCGGATCGACGTCCTTCGGCGCCCACGCTTCGGAGCGGAGCGTTCCGAGCACGCGCCAGCCCGAGAGGGCGAGGAAGCGGGCCTGGATGTCCGCCGCGACGGCCCGCTGGGCCACGGAGGTCGACGGATCGCCGGGAACGAACAAGCCCTCGAACAGACGCGCGAGCGGAGCGTCCGGGGGACCGAGGACCCCGTCCGACGGCGGAAGGTGACGCGCCCGCCAGAGCTCCCGGACCTCGGCTTCCACCGTGCCCGGCGCCGGGAGCGCGGGAGGGGTTGCTCGCTCCGCCATCCGAACCCCGCGACGCCTCCGACGCCGCGGGAGAGGCGGGGAGCGAAGAATAAACCCTCGGTGGACGCGTGCGCCCGGGCGGGTCCGCTCGGCGCTGGCGCTCGGACGACGAACCGTCGCGGGCGCCGCGAATCCGGAGCAAGGGTTATCCAACGGCGGACCTCCGGCGCCCCCGGAGGCATCGCGCGTGGCCTGGTCGCAGCAGGAGGTTCGAGAGCTGAAGGAGGGACGGTACCTCCTGATCGAGGAGGAGCCGTGCCGGATCCTCAGCATCCAGACGTCCAAACCGGGAAAGCATGGGGAGGCGAAGGCTCGGATCGACGCGGTCGGCCTGTTCGACGGCTCGAAGCGGAGCGTCGTCTTTCCGGTGAAGCACAAGGTGCAGGTCCCGCTGATCGGACGGCGGCAGGCCCAGGTGCTGTCGCTCAGCGAGGGCGAGGTGCAGCTGATGGACCTCGAGTCGTACGAGACGTTCAGCCTCCCGCTGGATGCGGAGACGAAAGGTCAGCTCACCCCGGGGAGCGAGGTCCAGTACCTCGACGCGATGGGCAAGCGCCGCATCACGCGGGCGTAGCGGCCCGGTTGGCTTCGCCCGCGGGCCGGGCGCCCCTTCCCTGACGGTTCATTAATAAAGGCGGCCTCGCATGAAACGCACCGCCGGCGCTTCGGTTCGACCGTTCCGCAAGGGCCGCGCGGAGTAGGAAGAGCGTGTCCGGTCCCGGGGGCGTGGGGCCCCTGCCGTCGTCCCGCCTCACCCGGATCCTCCAGGAGAAGGCCGAGGCGATCCGCCGCAAGCGGACGACGGCCGAGGCCGCCCAGAAGGAGGCCGACGAGAAGATCGGGGTCCTCGAGCAGCTCGGCATCCTCCCGGCGGGCGCCTCGGAGCGCCAGCAGCAGCTGCGCGAGCTCGCCCGCCGGACCGAGTGGGACCAGCTCGAGAGCCAGTCCCGGGCGCTCCTCGAGTACCTCGGCACGACCGTGCCGTCGACGATCGAGGCGCGTCGCCGACGGATGGAGGAGGAGCTCGGCCGGTACACCGCCGCCGGGATCCCGGTCGCCGGGAGCGTGAAGGGCGATCTCGCGGAGCTCGCCCACCCCTCGAGCGAGGCCGACTGGGCCGACGCGGTCGGCCGGCTCGCGCGCGTCGAGGCGACGCTCGGCCGCGCCGCCTCCGAGCACGT
>JASHQF010000094.1 GCA_030037695.1 Thermoplasmata archaeon | reverse complement strand
TCCCGCGGGGGTCGGGACGCCGTACTTGCGAAAGACCTCCTTGCCACGCCACTCCGGGAGCTTCACCATGGTCGGAATCGCGGCGCGGACCCGCGTCGGTCTCTTAACGGGCGCGGGCGGCCGGCCGCGGCGAACCCGCGCGACGTCGGCGGTCCGCCGTCCGGGGCGCGCCGGGCCGCCCGGCCGCGGGGCCGAGCGCCCGTCCGAGATCGTCCAACAGCTTCCCCGCGACCCCGTCCTTCGGCCCACGCAGCCAGCGTCGGGGCTCGCCCCGCGGGAGCACGAGCGCAGAGGTTTCGGCCGCCCCCATCGACGATCGGTCGTTGGCGACGATCCAATCGGCGCCGGACTCCTCGGCGAGGGTTCGGCCTTCCCGCTCGAGGACATCCGGGGCCGCGTCGACGAGGAGCTTGTACCCCAGGAGCAGCGTCGGCGCGGGAGCGAGGCGCCGAAGTTCGGGGAGGACCTTCGGCGCGGGCAGGAGTTCGAGCGCGAGCCGGTCGGAGCCTCGGGATCGGATCTTCCCCGGCCGCGGCTCGACCCGGAAATCGGAGAGCGCCGCGGGGACCAGCACGGCGGCGGCTCGCGCGAGCTCCGACCGCCGCCGACGCGCGAGCGCCAGGAGGTCCCCCACCCCGCGCCACGGGTGGACGGTGAGCCAGCTCGGCACGGGAACGGAGACCGCCCCGGCCCAGAGTTCGACCTCCGCGCCGCGGTAGTACGCCTGACTGGCCAGCGCGACCGCCGTCGCCCCGGAGCTCTCGTTCGTGAGCGAACGGACCGCGTCGATCGCCTCCCGCGACGCCCCGCCGATCACCACCGCCCTCCGCCCGGCCCACGGTCCCCGCGCGAGTCGGTGCAGGACCGCGGCGGCGATCTCGTCCGGGGCGGCGATCTTCTCCTCGCCCTCGGTCGAGGGCCCGAACAGCACGCCGACGCCCCAACCCCGCAGCTTCTCGAGGCTCTCGCGCACGGCGGGGTTCTGGCCCATCAGCGAGTGCATCGCGGGAGCGAGGAGGATCGGTACACCCCCGCCGAGGGCGACCGACGCACAGGAGGTGACCGCGGTGTCGTCGATCCCGTGGGCGATCTTCGCGATCGTGTTCGCGGTGGCGGGGGCGATCAGGTAGAGATCCGCCCGCTCCGGGCCCGGACCGAGGTGGGTGACGTGCTCGACGTCGCCCGTCAGTCGCTCGATCGCCGGATGGCCCGTCGCGAACTGCAGTGCGTCGGGGGTGAGGATCCGCCCCGCTTCGGGGCTCATCACCGCGAACACCTCGGCGCCGTGCCGGATCAGCTCCCGGGCGATCTTGGGGGTCTCCACCGCCGCGATCGAGCCGGAGACCCCGAGCAGGACCCGCCGCCCCTCGAGGAGCCGCGTGGTGCGGCTACGGATCGCGCGGCTCGGGTGCAACAGTGCGCTCCGGTGGCGCGCGGGGTGCCACGCGCCGCCGAGCCTCTCGAGGCGTCGCGGCTTAAAGGGGCTCGGGCTCGGCGCTCCGATGCGCGGAGCCTCAGGCGATCCGGCGTCGGGTCCGGCTCCTGGGTCGGGCGGGGCTCTTCCCATGGCCCGAGGTACCCCCCCACCGGAACCGATCGTGCCCCGACCCCCCGGGGTCGCGCCGCCGGACCCGCGGACGGTGGACCGGGGGGTCGTGCTGTTCGACCTGGACGGGACGCTGCTGGACGACCTCGGCCGGATCAGCGAGGTCGCCGCCGACGTGATGCACAGCGCGTTCGGCACGGAGCCCGAGGAGGCCCGGGTCCACTATCTCGCGACGACCGGGATGCCGTTCGAGGCGCAGCTCGCCCAGCTGTATCCCGAGGCCCCCCCGCCCCTGCGCGCGAGCGCCGCGGTGACGTTCCATCGACGGAAGATCACCGAGGCGTACGCCCAAGCGAAACCGTTCCCCGAGGTCCCCAAGCTCCTGAAGCGTCTCGCCGCGGCACGGTGGACCCTGGCCGTCACGACCGGCGCGGAGACCGAGATGGCCGAGCTGATCCTCGAGCGCGAGGGCCTGCGGTACTGGTTCGAGGGGGTCCTGGGATCGCTGGACGGCACGAAGCGCGAGCATCTCGCCGAGTACCGCCGGCGGTACCCGGGGGCCCGGTTCTTCCTCGTCGGGGACTCGCGGTTCGACATGGAGGTCGCTCGCGAGAATCCTGAGGTCGTCGCGATCGGACGTGCCTGCGCCCTGCCAGGCTGGGCGCTCACGCCGAAGGATCTCGAAGGGTGGGGGGCGACCTGGGCCGACTACAAGCTGAGCGAGCTTCCCGAACGGCTCGAGCGGATCCTCGCGCGGGCCCCTGCCCACACCTCGACCCCCGATCGGGGCCGTCGGCGTCGCCACGGCTGAGGTAGGGCCGGGACCGAGACTCTCACGGAGGAGGGGAGGGCCCTCCTACCGATTTGAACCCGGGTCGAGGGATCCACAGTCCCCCAGGATAACCAAGCTACCCCATCCCGGCCACGGGCGGAGCACGGGCGGCCCTCGGCAAAAAAGCTTGCCCGGCGCGGACCGGTACGATCCGGCCGACGTGATGGGCGCGTCGCCGACCCAAACCCTAATGCGAGCGCCCCGGTCGAGACGGAAGGATGCCGGACGCCGGGGATCGGAGGATCGCCTTCCTGTTCGGGATCCTCGGGGCCGTCTTCTTCGGGGTCGAGGCGATCGTCGACCTCCTCGCCGGCATCGTGTCGTTCGCCTTCCGCCACGTGCCGCACGGCGTCGGCTCGCTCGAACAGGCGGTGCTCCTCCTGGTGATGGCGCTGATCGTCGGGTTCTTTGCCTCGATCGGCGCGTTGCGCGGTTCGGACCGGTCGCTGGCCGTCGGCGTTGTGCTCGTCGTGCTCTCGGTGGTCGGCTGGGCGGTGCTCGGGTTCGGCGGGGCGCTCCTCTCGCTGATCGGCTCGATCTTCGCCCTGATCTCGGGGATCGTCTTCCTCGTCGCCAGCCGCTGACGGGGGCGCTCGAGGCCCCCACGGCCCCGCCCCGACGGCCCCGCTACGTGCGGGGGATCGACTGCTTCCAGAGCTCCGCGAAGCAGGAGGAGCAGAGGTTCCGCAGATGCGGCCAGCCTTCCGAGGGTGCGTTCGTGATCCGCGAGATCGTCTTTTGGCAGCCGTCGCAGACGAGCGTTCCCTCCCGGAGCATGATGTGGATCCCGGCTCCCTGCGCGACGGCGGACCCACCGGCCGGGCCTACAAAACGAATCCTCCGAGGGGGCCAGCGCCCGCGGGGAGGGCGCCGGGCCTCGCGCACGGTCAAGTCCCCCGGCCACCTCCCCGGCGCGTGGGCGCCCGGTGGATCGTACCGGCGATGCGTCGGCTTTCGGTGGATCGTCGGTCGTCCGCCTCCGAACTCGCCGAGCGCGTGCTCGGGCTCCTCGAACGATGGCGACGCGCCCTCGGAACGGTCTCGCCGGAGGAACTTGACCGTGAGTCGATCGAGGTCGGCCGCGCCCTGGGCTCGATGCAGCCGTCGATGGCCGTGTTCCGCGGCTGGAGCTCCTCTTGGTCGACCGAGGTGCTCGCCCGGGGCCTCGGCCGACGGACCGCGATCGGGACCTGGCTCCGAGCACGCCGACAGGAGCTGCGAGGCGAGTCCCGAGCGCTCTCAGCGGAGCTGCGTCAGCGCCTGCCACCCCGTGCCCGGATCCTGTCCGTGAGCCGCAGCGCGTCGGTCCTCTGCGCGCTCCTCGACCTGCCACCCCGACGGCGCCCCCGCGAGGTCCTGGCGCTCGAGAGTCTCCCCGGCGGAGAGGGCCGTCGCCTCGCCCGCGACCTTCGCCGGGGCGGGATCCCGGCCCGCGTGATCCCCGACCGTTCGGCCCGAGCGGCCGTCGGCAGCGTGGACCTCGTTCTGGTCGGCGCCGACACGGTCGACCCGCGGGGGACGCTCCTCCACAAGGTCGGGACCCGGGGCCTCGCCGCGGCGGCGCGGAAGGCCCGCGTGCCGTTCGTGGTCCTGGCGGGCCGGAGCAAATGGACGATCTCCCGCCGCACCCCTCCTCGGTCCGGGCTGTTCGATCGGACCCCGCGGGCGTGGATCACGGAGTACTGGACGGATCGCGGACCGTGGACGCCCACGCCGAGGTCCGACCGCCCTCGCTATGCCCGCGCCCGGGCTCGCCGGAGGGGTCGTCCGTGAGCTCCCGTTCGCCGCCCACCCAGTTGGCTCCGGAGGAGTTTCGGGGGGAGACCCTTCGACGCCAGGGCCGCTGGGTCGTCGCCTTCTCCGCCGATTGGTGCCCTTTCTGCCGAGCGTTTCGGGAACTGTTCGATGCCGCGCCGGCCGACCCTGGGTCCTCTCTTGCGATCGCCGACCTGACCTCGGAGGAGAACCCGCTCTGGGAGCGATTCCGGATCGAGGTCGTTCCGACGCTCGTCGTATTCCGGGAGGGTCGCACGGTGTTCCGCGCGGACGGGGTCCGCGGCGAAGGGCTCCAGGCGTCGGACCTGGATCGGGCGCTTCGCGCCGCCCGCGCGGGGGCGGAACCGCCGGACCGCGACGGTCCGAGCTAGCGCCGCCGAAGTTCGCCGCCCGAACCCCCCGGCCGCACGCTCAGGTCGGCGGGACGTTCCGCTCGAGAAGGAACGTCGTGAGGACGCCCACGTATCGCTCCGGCTCGAGCACCTGAGGCAGGTGTCCGGTCTCGGGGATCGTCGCGGAGGCGATCACCGGGACGCTCCGGCCGAGGGCTTCCAGCGCTCGGCCGAAGAACGGGGCGCTGTGCTCGCCGGTCGTGACGAGGACCGGGAGCCCCAGCGACGGCAGGCTCTCGACATCGGCTCGGAACGTCTCCGGGTCCCGAAGTTCGGGTCCCCATCGGGACGCTCCCTCGATCGCAGCCGTCCGGTCGGCGGGGCCCAGCGAGTCCCACGCGCCCGGGTCGGCGTCGACGAGCCGAAGGTACGCCCGAGCCGCGCCCGCGGGAGCGGCCGCCCCATCGTCCCCCATCTGCCGAAACGCCGCGCGGAGCCGCTCCTCCTCCGGTGGACGCCCGAGCAGGTCCAGGAACGGCGGGTCGTGGAAGACGAGACTGCGCACCAGCTCGGGCCGATCGTAGGCGAGACGGAGGACGATCCCTCCCGCGGTTCCCCCCGCGAGGAGGTGGACCGGCCTGAGGTCGACGCGCTCGAGTAGCTGGGCGAGGTCGGAGGCGTCGTCCCGGACGGGCGAGCTCCCCACCGCCCCCGAGCTTTCGCCGTGGCCCCGGCGATCGTACGTGAGGAGGTCGAGGCCGACGGCCGCGAGCCCGCGGGCGACCGCCCCCCATCCTCGTCGGTCCCCCCAGGCGCCCGGGACGATCACGACGGGATCCCCCGTCCCCTCCCGGCGGTCGAACGCCAGCTCCACGCCTCCCACGGGCACCCGGCCGGCCACCGCGATCGGTCCTCTCCCCCGGGTCGGTCCCGCCGTGAGCCGAGCGAGGCGTGCGCCGGGGGTCCGTCGCGAGGTCCGGGGCCGCTTATTACGGGGCCCGGGCTCGACGCCGGTGAGACGATGCCGACCTACGTGGTGCTGGGCAATTGGACCGCCGAGGGGGTACGGGCCGTGCGCGACTCCCCGGCTCGGGGCGAAGCGTTCCGCAAGGCCGTAGAGTCGGCCGGGGGCCGGGTCGTCCAGCTCCTCTACACGATGGGGCCCCATGACTTCGTGACGATGCTCGATTTCCCGTCGGACGAGGCCGCGAATGCCGCCCTCCTGAAGGCCGGCACTCAGGGGTACGCCCGGACCGTGACGCTGAAGGGATGGACTCCCGCCGAGTTCCGCGAGATCCTCGCGAAGCTCTGAGCGCGGTCGCTCCCCCCGGGAGGACGGTGTGAGCGCGATCTTCCAGCGCCCGCTCTGCGAGATGGGGGCAGCCTACGACTACGCGTTCCGGCCGGTCGTCGGGGCCCCGGACCCCACGATGGGGGGCCCGTGCGACGATCGTCCCCGGGCGGTACGCCTGATCGCGGACCCCGCCCACGCCCCGCCCGGAGGGGGCCGGCAGTTCTCGCTGTGCCCCGAGCACGAGGGGCAGCTCCGGTCGGTCGACGGCCGTCTGACCCTGGGAGGGACGCCGTCCCGGTTCGCGTCGGCGGCCCTGCCGACGTCGGGGCGGCCGTGAGCGTGCCGTCCGGGAAGCTCACCCTCTCCTCCCGGGTCCGGACCTCGCAGGGCCTCGAGATCCCCTGGCTCGGCCTCGGCGTCTACCAGACGCCCCCCGGAGAGGAGACCCGTCGAGCCGCGGCGGAAGCGTTGCGCGTCGGGTACCGGCTCCTCGACACGGCCTCGATGTACGGGAACGAAGCGGACGTCGGCGAGGCGGTGCGTGCGAGCGGCGTACCCCGCGGCGACGTCGTCGTGACCACCAAGCTCTGGTACACCGATCACGGGTACGATCCCGCCCGGGCCGCCGCCCAGAAGAGCGAGGCCGCCTTGGGCCTCGGCCCGATCGATCTCTACCTGATCCACTGGCCCCGCGCCCCCTCCCCGGAGCTCCGCCAGCAATCCTGGCGCGCGCTCGAGGACCTGCAGCAGGAGGGACGCGTGCGGGCGATCGGGGTGAGCAACTACACCGTCCGTCACCTCAAGGAGCTCTTGGGCCACGCTCGGATCGTCCCCGCGGTCGATCAGGTCGAGTTCCACCCGTTCGTCTACGACCCCGAGCTCGTCCGGTTCGCCAAGGAGCACGAGATCCGCCTCGAAGCGTACTCGCCCCTCACCCGGGGCCGCCGCCTCGACCACCCGCTGCTCCGTCGCATCGCCGACGAGCACCACCGCTCCGTGGCCCAGGTGCTGATCCGCTGGGGCCTCGAGCACGGGGTCGTCGAGATCCCGAAGACCGTCCACGCGGAGCGGCTCCGCGAGAACGCGGGGGCGCTCGAGTTCCGCCTCTCGTCGTCGGAGGTCGCCGAGCTGGACGCCCTCGCCTCGGGGACCCGGGTCGCCTGGGACCCGAGCGAGATCCCGTAGCCCCAGCGCGCCGGCAGGCCCTCCGCGCCGGCGGGGAACGTCGTCCCGGCCGCCAGTTCCGAGGTGAGGTAATATACCCCCCTTCGGTGAGAAATCTCGAGAACCCATGGTCACCGTCGAGGTCGCGCTGGAGAAGTGCACCGGCTGCGCCCACTGCCGGGACGTGTGCCCCGTGACGGTCTTCGAGATGCAGCCCCGGGAGAACTTCGGGAACGTCGTCGACGACCCCGGCGTGGCCGCCAAATTCCAGTTCCGCGCCGAGAAATCCGCCGTCATCCACGGGCCCGACTGCATCATGTGCGAGGCGTGCCTGTTCGAATGCGAGGGCGAGTGCATCACGATCGTCGACGACGAGGGGACGACGCACCTCTCGACGTACAAGTAGCGCGGGCCGGCGCCTCGCTCGCGGCGTCGCGACCGTCCGAGCCTCCCTGCCGCGCCGGGTCGATCCCGTGAATCCGGATACTCCGCCCCCGTCGGGGCCGATCGGCTTCGTCGGCCTCGGGATGATGGGGGCCCCGATCGCCGAGCGGCTCGCTGCGGCGGGGGTACCGCTCGTCGTTCACAACCGTACCCGTGCGAAGGCGGACGCGCTCGTCGCCCGCGGCGCCGTCTGGGCGGAGACTCCGCGCGCCGTCGGTCGGGCGGCCGCGGGCCACCTCGTCTTCACGATGCTGACCGACGCCCGGGCCGTCCGCGCGACGCTGTTCGGCCGCTCCGGCGTCGCGGCCGGCGCCGCCCGCGGGACGCTCGTCGTCGATCTGAGCACGATCGGGCCGGACGAGAGCCGCGCGAACGCGGCACGGCTCCGGCCCCGCGGCCTCCGCTACGTTGACGCGCCGGTCGGCGGGAGCGTCGACGCCGCGGCCGCGGGCGAGCTCCTCGTCTACGCGGGGGGCGAGGAGGAGGACATCGACCGGGCGCGCCCGTACCTCGAGAAGTTCTCCCGCCGCACCGAGCGGCTGGGCGGGGTGGGCTCCGGCACCGCGATGAAGCTCGTCAACAACCTCGTCACGATCGCGGGGCTCGCGGTCGCCACGGAGGCGCTCGCTCTCGCCGAGCGGCTCGGCCTCGCGAAGGAGAGGGTCGTCGAGCTGTTGCTCGCCGGGGGCGCGCAGAGCCGGATGCTCGAGGCGAAGCGCGACGGCCTCCTCCGACGGGAGTACCCGTCACGGTTCAAGCTCGTGCTGGCGGCGAAGGACCTCGGGCTCGTGGAGCGCGCCGCCCGGGACGCCGGGGCGGGCCGTCGCCTCGCGCGCGAGGCCCGGCGGCTCGCCGAGGAAGGGCTCCGCGCGGGCCACGGGGACGACGACTTCTCCGCGATGTTCGAGGCGGCCCTCGCCCGGGGACGGCCTTCCCCCGCGTCGCGCCCCGAGAGCCCGACGACGCCGAGCCCGGCGGGCGAGCCGGGGACCTAGGCGAGCCGGTCCCGGGGCCGGACGAAACCGGCGTGGACCCGGGCCGGGGCCCCGTCGGGGGGGAACTGTACGCGGACCCCCGCGGCGCGACCGAACATCGTGAACTCGAGCGAGTACCACGTCGCCGTCCACCCGCCGCCCGCGTCGGGGTACGCCTCCCCGAAGTGGTACGTCCGGTCGAGGACCGAGCTCGCCCGGCAGGCGAGCGGGTAGGACCAGGCGAGCGCCTCGTCGCGGCTCTGCGGCGCCCCGGCGTGCGGCGGGACCTCGAGGGGTCCCTCCACGCGGTACGGTCCCGCGGTGATCCCCCGACCGAGGACGTACCGGGCGAACGCGGTCGTCCGCTGACCCCCGTCGGTCCGCTCCGAGATCAGGAGCCAGACGAACGGGTTGCCGGTCGGGACGACGTGGTCGAACCCCCCGAGCCTCCGCCGCGCCCGGCCCGCCACCGCGCGGCCGGCGAGCCGGACCGCGAGGTACCCCGCGTAGAGCGCGACGAGCACGTCGATCGTGGCGGTGTAGACGGTGAAGGCGACGTGGTTGCGCTCGATGCCGAGGAGGAGGTAGAACGAGGCGATCGACATCGCGAGCGTCGCGAAGTTGATCGCCCGGTCGGCGTCCAGGTGGAGCGGCGCCCGGGAGAACGGCAGGAGCGGCGGGACCGAGAAGTTCGTGAACCCGTCGGCGAGGATGTGGGAGATGCCGCCCGCCTCGAGGACCGCGAAGTAGTCGAGCGGCGCACCGCTCGCGAGGTGGGGCGCGACGACCGCGCCGACCGACGCGACGATCGTCACCCCGAGGAGCGAGTGGGTGATCCCGTGGTGCTGGAGGATCGGGAACCGCCGCGAGATCGGGTAGAACAGCGCGTCGGCGTCGGGGAGGCCGCCCGCGAGCGCCCCCGCCGCCAGGTACTGGGGATGGAAGCCGACGAGACCGTAGGTGAGCAGGTAGGCGAGCAGGACGTGGGTGAGGAGGTCCACGCTGGCCCCGGGGAGCGGCCTAGAGCAGGCCCTCCTCCATCACCTCGACCGACTCGACCCCGTCGATCGCCGCGAGCGCCTTCTCGGTGGCGTCGAGGAGACCGCCCGCGTCGTCCATCACGACGGAGAGGAGGAGCGAGCGCAGCCCGTAGGCGACGTCCCGGATCTGCGAGCCCCGGACCGTCACGGCCGCCGGGACCTTCCCCCGGACCTCCCCCGCGATCCGCTCGAGGTCGGTGTCGACGCCGTGCGGCATCAGGCGGAACAGGACGGCGACCCGGCCCATCGCGGTCCCCCTAGGGGCCCTCGAAGCCGCACCGGGCGCAGGTGTACCGCACGCTCTGGTCGCGGCAGCGGGCGCACCGGCCGATCGTCGTCTCCCCGCAGCTCGGGCACGGGAACTGCGTCGAGCCGGGGCCCGGGATCGAGCGGCCGCACGACGTGCATTTCGCCTCGGTACGGGCCATCGTCGGATCGAACCTCGCCGGCCGGAGCGCCCTAGCGGCGCGCCCCGCCCCGGCGGCGCGCGGCCACCCGGGAGGCCAATATAAAGAGGACACCGAAGAACGCGACCGCGCCGACGACCCCCCAGAGCGCCGTGTCGGGCGGGGGGGAGGCGATCGTGAACGAGCGGCTGAGCGTCGTGGCGCCGCCCGGGAACGTGACGAGCCCGTGCTCGGCGACGAGCGAGATCGTGAACGTGTGCGTGCCGGGCGAGAGCCCCGTCGTGGCGTAGGAGAACGAGAAGTTGTACGAGGAGCTCGCGGCGATCGCCGGGACGCTCACCGTCCCGACCTTCGTCCCGTCGAGATCGACGGTCACGTTGAACGCGAGGACGCCCGAGGCGGGACCGGTGAGGAGCTTCGTCGCGAGCACGATCGGCACGACGACCTGGACCTGCTTGGTGAGGTTGAGCGAGCCGTTGGTGCCGTTGCCGGCGCCCGTGCTCTTGAGCAGGACGTAGAGCGTCAGCGTCTGCGCGGTCGATCCCGGCAGGAGGTAGACCTTCGCCGGTCCCGTGGGCGGCATGGAGCCGCTGGTCGGGTTGAACTTGGCCCCCGTCGTGTTCCCGCCCGAGATCGTCGCCGACCAGGTGAGCGTGGCGTTGACCGCGTTCGTGGTGCCGTTGATGTAGTAGGTGACGTTCGCGCCGGTCGCCACGACCCCGGGGCCGCTCACGTTGCCGTGGACGGTGGCGCTCGCGGCGAGGGCGCCGATCGGTCCGGCGCGGGCGGCCGGGACGGCCGGCACGACGGCGAGGAGAGCGACCCCCACGAGGAGCGCCGCCAGCGCAGCCCGGGCGAGGCGCGTCATCGGCGGCGCCACCTTCGGGTACGCCACCAACGGTAGGTGATCACCCCGATCGCGAGGGCGGCCGCGGGCACGAAGGCGACGAGCGGGACGACCCACGGGGCGAGCGCCGTCTGGCCCGTCACGCCGGGCCCGGTGACGCGCGTCGTGCCGGGGCCGGTCAGGAGCGTCGTCCGCGGGATCGGGACGGTGACGGTCGACGTGTTCCCCGCCCCCGCCGAGACGACGGTCGCGGAGACGCTCACCGAGCCGGGCGGGGCGAAGACGGTCGAGGTCGGCGTGAGGTTCACGTCGAACGTCTCGTTCGTGCCGGCGGTGATCGAGACGTTGGCGCCGACCGCCTTGCCGCCCTCGAGGAGCTGGACGGTCCAGCCGAGGCCCGCGAGGCGGCTCCCGTCGCTCACGGCGACGGCGACGCTCTCGACCGTGTTGCCCGTGTTCGTCACGACGACCGGCACGGAGACCGACGTGACCCCGACCATGACGTCCGAGTACGTCGCCGAGACATCGACCCCGTAGTACGGGAGGACCGTGACGACCGGCGCCGGCGTCACGTTGCCGGCCGAGGTGCCGTTCGCGAGATCGAAGGAGATCGCGACCGGCGCGTGAGCGACCGCGGTCCCGCGGGGGACGTGGACCGTCACCTCCCCGGAGACGGCCGCGCCGCCGGGCGTCAGGTTGGCGCTCGCGAACGAGAAGGAGAACGCCCAGAGCGCCGGCGAACCGACGGGGGTGACCGTCACCGGCCGGTTGCCGCTCGCCCTCACGGAGAAGGAGAACGTGGCGACGCCGCCGGCGCTCACCGTCGCGCTGGTCGGGCCGGCGATCGTGCCGGTCACCGTGAGCTCGGCCGGGACGGCGAGGGTGAGGGCGGTGGCGACGTTGCCGCCGACCACGCGGACCGTGGCGTTACCGACCGCGGTCCCGGCGATGCCGTTCAGCGTGCCGGAGGCGTTCCCCCGCACGGCGTACGTCCCCGGCGGGAGGGCGAGCGTGAGGGAGGATCCGGGCCCGACCCCCGAGAAGACGGTGCGGTTGCCGTAGGCGTCGAGGACGGTGACGTTCGCCCGGCCGAGCGTCTGCCCACCGGGCGGCGGCCCGACCGTGACGGTGTCGAGCCAGCCGGGCTCGAGCACGAGCGTGACGTTCGTCGGCCGGGGCGGGAGCGCGACGACGCGCGCGAACGTGGAGGCGACGGAGCCGTTCTCGGAGGCGTAGAGGTAGTACGCCCCCGGGATCACACCGATCGTGAACGTGCCGTTCGTCGTGGTGAGCACGGTCGGGGTCGTCTTCGGGTACGGACCGACGAGCCGGACCGTCCCGGGGACGACCGTCTGGGTCGCCGAGCTCACGAGCACGCCGTGGAGGGTGACGAGCTGCACGGTGCCGAGCATGGGCACGTCGCAGGAGGTCGACGCGACCGAGACGGTGCACGTCGAGCCCGGCACGGCCGACCAGCTCTGGTTGAACGTCCCGTTCGGCCCCGAGGTCGGGAGCGTGGCGTTCGCGTAGACGGTGTAGGTCCCGCCCGGCGGGAGCGTCGCCGAGAAGACCCCGCGGGTGGCGGTCGTTTCCACCGTGACGCCCCCGCTCCGCACGAGCGTGACGGTCGTGTTCGCGGCGACCGTCGCGCCGTTCGACGCCTGCAGCGTCCCCTCGAGGGTGAGCCCGGGCTGGCTCAGCACGAGCCTCGGCGTGATCGTCCCGTTCGCGTTGACGGTGACGTGCGTCACGTTGACGTAGGCGGTCCCGTTGATCGTCCCCTGGATCGTCGCGGTGTACGGGCCGGGGGCGACCCGGAACGTCGTGTTCGTCGCGTTGGTGGCGTTCGTGTACTTCGTGCCGGTGTACTTCGTCCCGTTGACCTGGAAGTCGAGGCCGGGGGCGACCAGCGTCACGTTCACCTGGGAGGGCTTGACGCCCGTCGGGAGGCTGAGGGTCCCCGTCGCGTTGATCTCGGGCACGACGACGAGGGTGAGGTTCGTCTGCGTGGCGCCCACGAGGATCTCCGTCGAGAGGATCGACGACGGCAGGTAGACGAGCGTGCCGTGGCCGATCACCGCGCTCGCCCCGACGCCGTACTTGCCGGGCGGCAGGGTGAAGTTGAACACCGGGCCGCCCGAGTACGACCGGTTCACGGCGGTGTCGCTCTCGGCGGTCAGGTTGACGGTGACGGTGGTCCCGGACGGGAGCCCCGTGACCGTGAGGAGGACCGGGACGGGCTCGAGGGTGAGCGGGAAGCGCGTGAGGTTCCCGAGCGCCGCCGGGGAGAGGCCGCACGTCTCGGCCGGGGCGAAGCCAAGGGCGGCGACGCTGACGCAGTAGCCCCCCGAGGCGAGCGGCACCGACGACGGTAGGAAGAACCCGACCGAGCCGTTCGCGGAGCTCGCCTCGGTGAACGACGGCCCGTGGGCGCCCACGCTGATCGTGACGTTCGCCCCCGCCGCCGGGAAGAGGTTCCCGTTCGCGAGGGCGTCGCCGACGGAGAACCGCACGGGGAGCGAGGGCGCGAGCGCGAGGTCCACCGAGGTCGTGGGGCCGAGCTGGACCGTGGTGAGCCCCGCGTACGTGGAGGTGATCGTCGTCGGAGGACCTGACGCGCCGAGGAGCGTGTAGTTCCCGGCGGGCAGGAGGAGCGTGAACGAGCCGTTCGTGTCGGCCCAGGCGATCGCCTCGGCGCCGCTCGAGGAGGCGGCGACGACCGCCTGCTGCGTCGACGAGCTGAACGTTGCCCCCGACAGCGTGCCCGCCAGGCGCACGGCGGGGACGAGGTCGAGCGCGATCGACGCCGGCACGCCCGACGCGGGCACCGTCACGGTGCCGAGCGCGACCGAGGCGACGCTGCCGACCGTCCCGAGCGCGTAGACCGAGTAGGTCCCCGGCGGGAGCGACGCCGACGCGATCCCCTCGCCGTCGGTCACCGCGAGCGTGGTGTTCGTCGACGCGCTCGAGAGGCCCTCGAGGGCCGACGTGCCGGTCGAGAGGGCGAGGACGGGGGTGAACACGACCGGTACCCCCGCCTCGGGCGCCCCCTCCCCGTCGACGACGACCGTCGCGGTACCCGCCGGGGCGACCGTCAGGTTCTCGAGGAGCGTCCCGCCCGAGTTCGTCACGAACACCGTGAGCCCGGGGGAGCGCAACGTCGCGTTGACGACGGCGCGGATCGTGTACGTGCCCGGCAGCACGCCGGTGAGCGAGAACGTCCCGCTCGAGCCGGCGAGCGTCGAGGCGACGGTGCCGGTGGCGTTGGAGAGGAGCACCGCGGCCCCCGGGAACTTCGTGCCTTTACCGTCGGCGACGGATCCGGAGAGCGTGGCGCTCGTGATCGCGATCGAGGCGTTCACCGGGGTCGATCCGCCCCCGACCGAGACGGAGGTCCCGTTGAACGTCGCGCCGCCGACCGTCGCCGACACCGTGTACCCCCCGGGGGGCACGTTGGCGAGGGCGAACGTCCCGCTCGCGTCCGTGAGGGTGGTGAGCGTCGCGCCGAGGCCGTTGATCGCCTTCAGCGTCACCTTGGCGCCCGCGACGATCGGGTCCGAGGGGGCGTACGTTGAGTTGTTCGTGGGGGCCCGGAACACCGTCCCCGCGACCATGCCGCTCGGGACGGTGAACGTCGCGGAGATGCTCTGGGGGTGCAGGCTGTAGCCGACCGACGAGGAGACGTTGATCGGGACCGTCTTGACGATCTTCCCCCCGGTCTGGTTGATCCCCGTCACGTTCCCCGCGGAGATGACCAGGCTGTCGTTCCCCGGCGGCAGAACGACCGAGAACGCCCCGTTCGCGCCCGTCGTGGTCACCATGTGCGGGATCCCCCAGCTGTCGTCCACCGTCACGTGGACGCCGCCGACCGGGGTCCCGTTGCCGAGCGCCACCGTGCCGGCGAGGGTCTCGCCGGAGTAGTAGGCGAGGATCGCCTCGCCCGCGTTGAAGTAGGAATCGGTCGTCGTATCGGCGGTGCCGTTCTTCGCCTTCGCGATCGCCTGGGCGACCGGGTAGTTCACGGGGAGGAAGCAGGAGGCGCCCGAGCTCGCGTTGTCGACGCCGGCGCAGGCATACGCGGTCCGGTAGACGACCTCGAAGTGCTGGAGCATCCAGCCGGGCTCGACGGAGTCGCTCTCGACGGCCCCCGAGAGGCCGGGGATCCCGCCGGACTGGCCTACGTCGGTCCCGTTGTAGCCGGCGTAGATGCGGTAGATCATCGAGTTGAAGAACGGGGCGTTGTAGTTGATCGTGTAGTTCACGGCCGAGACGTTCCCGGGCACGTCGCCGAGCGGATAGGTGAGGCCGTTGGAGCCCGAGACGGTGACGTTGAAGAACGACACCGGGAGGCCCGCGTCGTTGATCACGCGGCCCGTGAGGTCCGCCGGCGCGTAGAAGATGCCGGTGTCCTGGCCGCTGAACGGGAAGATCCGGGTGTCGACCATCGCGTAGCGGATCGACCAGCCGGTGTACGCCTGGACGTCGTCGTAGACCTTGGCGATCTCGGTGAGGGAGAGCGCGTCGGCGAAGAAGTACGAGACCGCGAGGTACATCGCGTTGTCGTCGGTGATCGTCGACGGGTTGACGGGAAGGTACGTCTCCGGGTGCCCGACGACGAGGGCGTAGTCGTTCGCCTCGTTGGTGAGCAGCGGGTGGAGCTGGGTGGTGTTCACGCCGTCCGCCGCGAGGATCGCGTTGAGGGACGCGGGGAGATCGGGGGTGTGGCTCACCTCCGCCTCGGCCTGCAGGAGCGTCGTGATGAGCACGCCGATCGCGAGCGATTCGTTCTGCGCGAGGAGGAACTGGCCGGCGGGATCGATCCCGTGCTGGAAATTGTCGGCGACGCTCGGGTGCTCCCCCTGGTCGATCGCCTGGAACCCGTAGTCCCACCAGCTGATGAACGCCGGCCGGTCCGCCTCAGGGATGTTCGTGTCCTGCGTCGCGAGCCAGTTGTAGGCGGCGCTGTCGTACTGGTTGGCGGTATCGAGCCCGGCGCCGGCCGCGCCGAGGTAGTTCGCCGCCGGGGAGGAGGTGTTGAGCTTGAGCCAGGACGGGAGCGTGTCGTTGATCTGCTCGGCGAACTGCTCCTTCGTCGACGACGGGATCCCGGCGTCGATCGCGACCCAGACGTTCGGCAGGATCACGACGACGACCAGCGCGAGGATCAGGACGTGCCGCGGGCGGAACGCCTTGCGGAACGCTGCGAGCTGGCTGCCGCGGTCGGAGAGCGAGGCGACGGTCCGGCGGAACTCCGGATAGCGACCGAGGTCGAGCGCCCGGTGGAGCGCCTCGGCCGCGAGGAGCGCGAAGGCGGGAGTGGCGACCAGGAAGAACTTGGTCGCGGTCGTTGGGAGGTAGACGGAGATGATCGCGTAGACGAGGAAGGCGACGTGCCACCGGCGGAACTTGTAGCGGGCGACCAGGTAGCCGACCAGCGCGAGCCCGACGAACGCGAGGAAGAACGTGAACACGCCGTAGCCTAAGACGAGCTGATCGAACGACGGCGGCTGGGCCTCGGCGATCGTCGAGTAGACGAGGGTCTTGACGAAGTACCCCTGCCCGGTGACGAGGAGGGTGAAGTACGACGGGAAGATGAGGCGGAGGCCGAGCACCGCCCCGCCGACGATCGCGATCAGGAACGGAACGGAGAAGACCCACGGGACGTCCCGCAGGAACAGGAACGGCAGCAGGAGCAACAGGACGCCGAAGTAGATCACGATCGCCGGGCCCATCAGCTTCGTCACCTCGGTCTGGACGAAGTAGTAGGGGAACGCCATCGGGAACGCGACCAGCCCGACGATCCAGGCCGACACGTAGAGGCCGAACGTGTCGATGTGCCGCACCCGCTCGACGAACATCGAGACGAGGAGGCTCGCTCCGACGACGACGACCATGTACGTCCAGCCCTGCCAGGAGAGCGCCATCGCCCCGAGGGCGACGCCGGTGAACACGGACCATTTCACCGCGGTCCGCTCGGTACGGAAGAACCCGAGGAGCCCCTGCCAGACGTCCTTGAAGCTGCTGTAGTGCGTCACCCAGCGTCGGGTGCCGGCCGCCTTCACGGTGCGAAGGTAGCAGTACAGCACGACGAGGATGACGAACGTGTAGTACGACAGGTAGTTCGCGTAGCCGAAGACGGAGGAGTCGATGCTCGCGCTGAGGAACGGGAAGATCAGCGCCGCCAACAGGCCCATCCGCTTGCCGCTCACCTCCCGTCCGATCAGGTAGATCGGGAACACTTCGAGCGCGGCCCAGAGCGGTCCGGCGAGGTCGAGGAACCAGGCCCCCGCCACGACGGCGTTGCCGCCGAAGAACGGGGCGAAGACGAGGCCGAGGACCGCGTTCGACCAGTCGAACAGCGGCTCCCGCGGGTTCGTGCTCCCGAGCGGGAACCGCAACAGCGGGTCGTGGATCAGGTTCGTATGGGTGAGGATGATGTACGTCGTCACCCGCGAGTGGTAGTAGGAGTCGGAGCCCCCGCCGTAGGTGTACAGGGGTCCGAACTGCTCGATCAGCGGGTACGTCCAGATCGTCCGGAGGGCGAAGGCGATGCCGAACGCCGCGAGCAGGAGCGCGACGGTCCACCCGTGGCGCGACCACCAGCCGGGCGAGGGGGTGGAGGAAGGTTCGCTCATCGTGGGCCGGGCCGCCAGCGCCGGCGGCGCGCGAGACTGGGGAGCCCTATAAATAGCCTGCTCCGAAATTTCTCCCGTTCGCGCCGGAGCGCCG
>JASHQF010000093.1 GCA_030037695.1 Thermoplasmata archaeon | reverse complement strand
TCGATCTGGTCGGCGATCGGCCGTTCGCCGGAGAACCGCCCGAGCTTCGGGTTCGCCGCGGCGAGGACGGGGCACCGGGCGTTCAGCGTGGAGGTGATGCCGGCCTTGGCGATCGAGACCGTCTGCTGCTCGAGCGCCTCGTGCATCGCGACCCGGTCCTCCGGGCTCATCTTGTCGAGCTCGTCGACGATCGCCATGCCGCCGTCGGCGAGGACGAGCATGCCGGCCTCGAGCACCCAGCGACCCCCCGCGAAGTCGTCCTTCACCGCCGCCGCCGTGAGCCCGGCGGCGGTCGCCCCCTTGCCGCTCGTCGCGATCCCGCGCGGGGCGACCTCGGCGACGTAGCGCAGGAGCTGGCTCTTCGCCGTGCCGGGGTCGCCGACGATGAGGACGTGGATGTCCCCGCGGACCCGGACCCCGTCGGCGTGCCGCTTCGGCACGCCCCCGAACAGCTGGAGGGCGATCGCCTCCTTCTCCTGCTCCATCCCCTTGATCGTCGGGGCGAGCGAGAGGACGATCTTGTCGACGACCGTCGGGTCGTCCTTGTACCGCTGGATCACCCGGATCTCCTCCGGGGAGATCTCGAGCTCCGAGTACTCCGGGCTCGTCGACTCGAACGAGTTCGCGAGCGCCATGAGATCGAACGTCGTGTTCCGCACGACCCCGCCGCGCGAGGCGCTCGCCCGCTGGAAGCTCTTCAGCACCCCGTTGAGGACGATCCGGTTGCCCGGCAGGAGCTTGCCCGCGAGGTCCTCGGTGAGCAGCACCGACAGCCCCTGGGGGTGCGCGCCGTGCTTCAGGGACTCCGGGTGCTCCTGGACCTCGATCCGCTGGGCGTCGACGTACTCGGAGAGCTCCGCGAGGAGCCGGAACCGGGTCCGGCCCTGGGTCTTGCCGCAGCCGCCCTGCGCCTCCGGGCACTCCAGGGGCTCCCGGAAGACGAGCGACGCCTCGTCCTGGGGCTCGTGGAACTTCGTGCGGCAGGCGACGCACTCGAACACCGCGTCGCGGATCTGGGGGCGGACCTCGGTCACGCGACGGACGATGCCGGCGATCGCGACGAACCGGTTGAGGTCGGTCTCCCGGATCGCCCGCACCTGGCGGTGCGCGGTCGACGGGAGCTGGACGATCCGCAGGCGCAGGCGCTCGGCGTCGGCCCCGGCGACGGGCAGGAGCTCGCGCATCGCCCGGATCCCGGCCGCGAGGACCTCCTCGGGCCGCTCGAGGAGGAGGTCGGCGAGGCCGGTGTCGATCGCCTCCAGGGTCCCGAACGGGACCTCGAGCGACCGCTGTTCGGGGAACCGGCCGAAGATCTCGAGGATGCGCGGGCGCAGGCCGGCCTCCTCGAGCGCCGCCGCCCACCGCCCCTGGAGCGCGGCGGGGTCGGGAGGGGCCAGCTTCGCCGCGACCATGGGACCTTCCGCTTACGGATCGAGCCGATAACGGTCGCGGGGGAACAGGCGGCTCTCGCGGATGTTGGCGAGCCCCGCCATCGCCTGGACGAGCCGGTCGACCCCGAGCCCCCAGCCACCGTGCGGGGGCATCCCGTACCGGAACGCCTCGAGGTACCCTTCGAACGCGGCGGGGTCGAGCCCGGCGGCGACCAGGTTCTCCGTGAGCCGCTCGAGACGGTGCTCCCGCAGCCCCCCGCTCGCGATCTCGAGGCCCCGGTAGCCGAGGTCGAAGTAGTACGTCTGGGCCGGGTCGTCGTCCTTCCGCCGCGCGTAGAACGTCGACGCCTTCGCGGAGGTCGGGTAGTCGGTGATGAAGTAGAACGGGGCGCCGTGCTCGGCGGCCACGCGCTCCCCGACCGCCTTCTCCTCCTCCGTCCCGAGGTCCCGTCCCACCCCCGGCCGGCCCAGCCACGCCTCGCAGGTCGCGAAGGAGACCCGCGGGAACGGCTTCGCGAGGTCGGGGAGCCCAGCCGCGAGGGGGTTGGACGACGCGGTGAGGCGCGGCTTCGCCGCCCCGACGGCGTCGACGAGGACCCCCTCGAGGATCCCGCGCAGCTCCTCCGGGTCGTCGACGTAGCCGACCTCGGCGTCGAGGCTCCCGAACTCGGTGATGTGACGCACGGTGTCGGACGGCTCGGCGCGGAACGCGGGAGCGATCTCCAGCACGCGCTCGAAACCGGCCCCGATCAGCATCTGCTTGTACAGCTGCGGGCTCTGCGCGAGGTACGCCGTGCGGTCGAAGTAGCGGACGGCGAAGAGGGTCGCCCCGCCCTCCGCCCCCTGCCGCAGGAGCTTCGGGGTCTCGACCTCGAGGAACCCCCGCGCCCGGAACGCCCCCCGGAGCTCCTCGAGGAGGACGCCCCGGAGCTCGAAGATCGCCCGGACCGCGGGCTTGCGCAGGTCGAGGACCCGATGGTTGAGCCGGGTGTCGAGCTCGGCCCCGACCTTGTCGACCACCCCGAGCGGGAGGGGGGTGGCGGCCCGGGAGAGGACGCTCGCGCGCGTCGGCGCGAGCTCGACCCCCCGGTGCGACTTCGGGGTCTTCCGGACCGTCCCCTCGACCTCCACGACCGACTCCCGTGGGAGTTCCTCGAACAGCGCGAACAGCGCCGCGTCGCTCGTGCCCCGTTTCAGGGTGATCTGGGTCGTCCCCGTCCCGTCGCGGACGAGAGCGAACGCCACGCCGCCGTGGCTCCGGTACTCCTCGAGGTGGCCCGCGACCCGGACGAGCTCGCCGTCCCGGTCGAGGAGTTCACGCGATAGCCGGCGAGGGAGCGGCAGGGGACGCGACCTCCTTCCGGGCCACCGCGGCGCGCACGAGCCCGAGGAACAGCGGATGCGGCGCCTCGGGACGGGAGAGGAACTCGGGGTGGTACTGCACCCCGAGGAAGAACGGGTGACCCGCGAGCTCGAGGGATTCGACACGTCCGTCCACGGCCCGGCCGCTGACGGTGAGCCCGGCCGCCGCGAAGCGGTCGACGTAGGCGGGGTTGATCTCGAACCGGTGCCGGTGACGCTCCCAGATCTCCGTCTTCCCGTAGAGGCGGGCGACGAGCGAGCCCGCGGCGAGCGTCACGCGCTGCGCCCCGAGGCGCATCGTCCCGCCGAGCTCGGCCCGGAGCTTCTGCTCCTCGAGCAGGCAGACGACCGGCTCCTCGGTCGCCGGATCGACCTCGGTCGTCGTCGCGTGGGGGAGCCCGAGGACCCCCCGCGCGAACTCCACCGCCGCGATCTGGAACCCGTAGCAGATCCCGAGGTACGGGATCCCCCCGGTGCGGGCGATCCCGATCGCGCGGAGCTTACCTTCCACCCCGCGGGAGCCGAACCCCCCCGGCACGAGGATCGCGTCCGCGCGCCGCAGACGCGCCTCGAGCGACGGGTTCTTCGGAAGGTCCTCCGCGTCGTACCACCGCAGCCCGATCTCGACGCCGAGATGGCCCTGGACGTGGTGGAACGCCTCGATGTGCGAGAGGTAGGCGTCCTTGAGCTCCGTATATTTGCCGACCATCGCGACCTCGATCGGGGAGGTCGCGCCGCGGTACGTGGCGAGGAACTCCTTCCACGCGGCATAGTCGGGGGGCCGGTCGGGCAGGCGCAGGAGCCGGGCGAGCAAGGCGCCGACGCCCTGCGCCTCGAGGACGAGCGGGACCTCGTAGATCAGCGGCTGGTCGGGGATCGAGATCACCGCCTCGGGCGGGACGTCGCAGAACAGCGAGATCTTCGCCTTGAGGTCGGCGGTGAGCGGCGCCGGGCCCCGGGCGATGATCAGGTTGGGACGGATGCCGATCGCCCGGAGCTCGCGGACCGAATGCTGGGTCGGCTTGGTCTTCGCTTCGCCGACCGGCCCGACGACCGGGACGAGCGTCGTGTGGACGAACGCCATCTCCCCTTCCCCGAGCTCGTAGGAGAGCTCCCGGAGCGCCTCGAGGAACGGCATCGACTCGATGTCGCCGACCGTCCCACCGACCTCGACCAGGACGACCTCGGCGCCGGCCGCCTCGGCGATCTCCCGGACCGTCCGCTTGATCTCGCCCGTGACGTGGGGAATGATCTGGACGGTGTTGCCGAGGTAGTCGCCCCGGCGCTCCTTCTCGATCACCGCCCGGTAAATCTTGCCCGTCGTGAGGTTGTGCGAGCCCGACAGGCTCTGCCCGAGGAACCGCTCGTAGTTGCCGAGGTCGAGGTCCGCCTCGGTGCCGTCGTCGAGGACGAACACCTCCCCGTGCTGGTACGGGTTCATGGTGCCCGCGTCGACGTTGAGGTAGGGGTCGATCTTGACGATCGTGACGGCGATGCCGCGCGCCTTCAGCAGGCGCCCGAGCGAGGAGGTCGTGATCCCCTTGCCGAGGCCCGAGATCACCCCGCCGCTCACCACCAAGACCTTCATGCGGGGCCCCCCGCCTCGGAGCCGGCTGGGCGCATAAGAGGCTAGTGGGGAGCGACGGTCGGTGGGAACCAGTGGAACGGTCCGCGACGCGTCCGTCGGCCGCCGAACGTAGGGACGGGAGGCTCAGAACGGGATCGCGCCGCCCGACGGGCCGCGGTGGAACTTCCCGAACTCCGGCACCTGGGCCAGACGGTCCGCGCCGAACACGGGTCCGTCCGTGCAGACATGGAATGGCCCGAACGCGCAGGCGTCGCACATCCCGAGGGCGCATTTCATGTGCCGCTCGACCGATCCGAACGAGGGGACCCCGTGCGCCCGTGCGCGCTCCGCGACCTTGACCATCATCACCTCGGGGCCGCACGTCCACACCGCCTCGAACCCGCCCGCCGCGAGCAGCCGTTCGGCCGGGCCGGTGACGAACCCCCGCTCCCCGGACGTCCCGTCGTCGGTCGCGGTCACGACGGTGGCGCCCATCGCGGCGAACCTCCGCTCGAACAGGAGCTCGGGGGCCGTTGTAGCCCCTAGGGCCACGGAGACCTTCGCCCCGCGCGCGATCGCCGCCTCGGCCGCCGGGGCGAGGACGGCCGCGCCGGAGCCCCCGGCGACGATCAGGATCCGGTGGGGGGAGAGGTCGAACCCGCGACCGTACGGACCCCGGACGCCGACCGCGTCCCCGGAGCGGACCGCGAGGATCCGGCGGCTCGTGTCGCCCATCGCCTTGATGGTGACCCCCTTCTCGGGGCCCTCGCTGAACGACAGCGACATCGGCAGCTCGTCGTCCCCCGGGAGCCAGAGCATCACGAACTGGCCGGGGAGGGCGGGCTCCGCGTAGCGGAACCGGAGCGTGACCGTCGACGGCGTCTCCCGGACGGTCTCCGAGACCCGCACGACCTCGCGCATCGCCGGTCGCGAGGACGCTGGCCTCTTAGCGGCACGCTGGCTCGCGCGAGCACGGCACCTGGGCCGGAGATGACTCGGGAGTGGAGGGTCTGGCACACCCGGTACGCTCGCGACCGGCTGCTCCGACGTCGCCTGGAGGTCGTGCGGCGCCTAGTGAGGGCGCGGCTGAGCGCCGCGCCCTCGGGCCCGATCCGAGTCCTCAGCCTTTGCGCGGGGGACGGGCGGGACCTTCTCGGGGTGCTCTCGGACCATCCCCGGGCGAAGGACGTCCGGGCCCGGCTGATCGAGCTCGACTCGGAGCTGGCGGCCGGGGCCCGCGCTCGGGCGGCGACCCTGAACGGGCCGCAGATCGAGATCGTCCAGGGGGATGCGTCGACGACCTCGGCCGCCGCAGGCCTCGTGCCGGCCGACCTCGTCCTCGCCTGCGGGATCTTCGGGAACGTACGCGACGAGGACGTCCGGAACACCGTCGAGCACCTCCCCGAGCTGTGCGCCCGCGGTGCGACGGTGATCTGGACGCGCGGGAGGTTCGCTCCGGATCTCACCCCCTCGATCCGACGCTGGTTCGGCGACGCCGGCTTCGAGGAGCTCGCGTTCGTCACGATCCCGGGAACGACCGCCTCGGTCGGAGCGGACCGCCTGTCCGGACCGCCGGGGCGGTTCCGAGCGGGCGTGAGGTTGTTCACGTTCCTGCCCGCCGCTCAGCGCCCGTCGAACCGTCGGCGCGCCCGAGCCGCCGGCGGGCGTTCCGGGACCGCACGGACCGATCGCGGTACTAGGGGGACTCGGGTGGTGCGTTCCGCCGGGTCGCGGTCGGAACGGCGGAGCTCCGCGCCGAGCCGATCGCCGCCCGCGCGGAGGGGATCCCGAGGTCGTCCAAGAGTCGCGAGAGCCCCGAAGCGAGGCGCCCGAAGACGTCG
>JASHQF010000092.1 GCA_030037695.1 Thermoplasmata archaeon | reverse complement strand
AGGTAGCCCGCCGCCCCGGCGACGAACACCCGCATGGGTCCGGCCAGCGTGCCACGCTACTTAATCGTCGAAGCTGCCGGCCGCGAGCGGAGGTTCGAGTCGGTCCTGGACGAAGAGGCTACGGAAGTACGACCGGAGAGCACTTGGCGTCCGGGAGATTCGTTGGAAGTGGATCGTGAGAGAGGAACCTACCCTCAGCTCGCGATAGCCGAGGCCGGGCCATCGCAGCGATCCCGCGCGTTCCCTAAGGGCACCCCCGCGGGATGCACGTCCCATCGAGGGCGGAGGTCCCTCAGCGCGGGACCCGGAACAGGACCGTTCGCGTCACCGGGCGGTCCGGCACCGAGATCGACCCGTGCGCCGGCCGGGGTGTGTAAGGCGAGGGCCCCGAGAGGACGAATTTCCAGGCCCCCTTGACCAGTAGGACCGAGATCGAGCTCCCGTTCGTAGAGAGCACGATCGGCCCCGCATTCGAGCCCCCGTGGGCGTACCCGGTCGTGAGGGTAACCTGCCAGGTGCTGCCGTTCGGGAGTCCCGTCTCCTGGAACGTTACGCTCTCGAGCGGGCCGAACCGGACGACGAGCGTCGCCGGCCCGATGATCGTGGCGTTCCCCTGGGTCGGGAAGTGCGGGCCCGTGACTTGCGCTACCCCGTAGCCCGCGGGAGGGAGCACGTGGAACGGCAGGTTGCCGATCGGTGCGTCGATCGTGATCGCCCCCCGGGGCCCAAAGGTCGTGTTGCTGCCCGTCGAGGGAGGGGAGCCGTAGGTGAGTTGCCACGGAGCGCCGCTCGGTAATCCGACCGCCCGGAACGTCACCGGCACGGGCCCCCCGAGCGTGGAACCCCCGACCGTGAAGATCGACCCGTTGTAGGCGCTCGCCACGTACGCGTCCCCGTTCGTCGGGTCGGCCAATACTGCCTGGGGAGACGGGCCGAGGCTCAGTTCCTTGACGATCTTGGAGGTGCTCACCGAGACCAGCAGGACTTCTCCGGCCGAGTAGATCGGCGGCCCGGGGGTGAGCACCGCGGTCACCCAGACGTCGGTGCTGGAGGGAACGACGGCGATCCCGAACAGCCCGCTCGGCGCGTAGGGATAGAGCCCTGGGATCGGGATGTCCTTGAGCACCGCGTTGCTCGTGGCGGACAGCACGGCGACCTCGCTCGAGTCCCAGACGGCAACGAGCACGTCGCCCAGCGGGGCGTCGTACGCCACGCCGACGGGTCCCTGGCCCACCGGCACGTTCGCGACCACGGCGGCGCGCGTGGCGTTGATCACGCTCACGTTGCCCGAGCCGTTGTTCGTGACGAACACCTCCCCTTGCGCGGGATCGAACGCGATCCCCTCCGGATCTGTACCCACGGTGAAGTTGTGGAGGAGCTGATAGCTCGAGGCGTCGATCTCGCTCACGAGGTCGGGCGACTCGGCGGCGAAGATCGCGTTTTGCGCAGGATCGTAGGCGAGCGCGGTCGGGCTCCCCGGGACGGGAACGGTGGCCACCACCGAATCGTTCGTGTCGTTGATCACACCCAGGCTGTCGGTGGAGGCGTCGCCGACGAACACCGAACCGTTCACGGGGTCGTAGACCACGGCGTTCGCGGAGCCCCCGACGTCGATCGAGGCGACGATCCTCCCGGTGGTCGGTGCGACGATCGTGACGTTGCCGGAGTCCGAGAACGAGGTCTGGTTAGGGTAGAACGTAGCGGCGTCCGCCACGAACAGCTGATTGCGGCCGGTGTCGAGAGCGAGGCCGACCGGTTGGGCGCTGATCGGCACTCCAGCCCCGATCGCATAGTCGCTGGCGTTCACCAGAAGGAGGCCGTTGGGGCTCGGGTCGACGAAGTAGATCAGTTCGGACGCGGCAACGTACGCGCCGCCCAACAGCCCCGTGCCCACGCTCAGATTGGCCACGACTGTCCCGGACGTCACTTGGATCACGCTCAGCTCATCTTCGGCGGGCAGCGACACGAAGACGGTCCCATTCCCGGGGTCGTCCGTCATACCCACGGGCGCGCCGGTGAGGTTGACCGAGCGAACTACCGTGTCGTTCGACCCGTCGATCACACTGACGTTGTTCGAGCCAGAGTTGGCGACCAGGATATCGCCGGTCCCGGGGTCGTACGTGAGGTTCCTCGGGGCGGCCCCCACCGGAATCGTGGCGACGACCGAATTGTTCGCCGCGGAGATGACGCTCACGGAGTTCGACCCCTCGTTGGCCACGAAGACCTGACCGGTCGCGTTGTCGTAGGCCAACCCCTCCGGGTCAAGCCCTGTCGTGATGGTGTACTCGAACGACCCCATGCTCACCTCGAAGACGCTGACATTCCCGTTTTGCGAAACGAACACCTGGCCCTGGCCATCGTACACCATCCCCGAAGGGATCCCCGCCCCTGCGGTGGCTGTGACCTCGTCCGTGGCGGCGTTGATGATGGTCAAGGAACCGAACTCGCTGGACGCTACGAACAGCTCGTTGGTGGAGTTGTCGTAGGCCAGGTAGAGGGCGTTCCCGAGCCCGAAGATCGTCCCAACGACCGTGTTGGTCGTGGTAGAAACGACACTCACCGTGCCTCGGGTGACGTCGGCCACGAACACCTTGCCCTCCTTCGCAACGTAAACGTCAGCGTTCGGCGTGAAGCCGTTAGTGCCCGGGCCATTCCCAGGATAGAGGCTGTTGCC
>JASHQF010000091.1 GCA_030037695.1 Thermoplasmata archaeon | reverse complement strand
GCGGGGACGTCAAGGAGGTCCACGTGAGGATCCTCTCCCAGATCGGCAAGCCCGTCGACGAGCCCCAGATCGCGAGCCTCCAGATCCTCCCCGCCAACGGCACGAAGCTCCCCGCCGTGCGGGCGAACGCCGAAGCGGTCGCCCAACGATGGTTCGAGAAGATCGACACCATCCCGCGGCTGCTGCTCACCGACAAGCTCGCGGTCTTCTGAGGGCCGCCGGCGCGCGCTCGGCCGGGGGCGTGCGGTGCGGGTCTACGTCGAGTCGTACGGCTGCGCCCAGAACCAGGGCGAGGGGTCGGCGATCGCCCGGGCCCTCGCTGCCGAGGGCCACCTCGCGGCCCCGTCCGCCGAGGGATCCGACGCGACCGTCCTCGTGACCTGCGGCGTCCTCGGCGCGACCGAGGCGAGGATGGTCCGGCGCTGGCGGGCCGTCAGCGCGGTCGCTCCCCGGGTCGTCGTGACGGGGTGTCTCGTCCCGTTGCGCGCGAACCTGTTCGACGGGCCGGGCCTCGCCCGCACGAGCTTCGTCCCGATCCGGGAGCAGCACCGGATCCCGGAGCTCCTTCGCGGGGAAGGGCCCCCCCCGCGGTCGACCGGGGGCACCGTCCCCCGGTCGGTGGCGGAGGAGGTCGTCCTCGCCCAGGGGTGCACGAGCGCGTGCACGTACTGCTTCAGCCGGCTGGCCCGAGGGCGGCTCGCGAGCCTCCCGGCGGAGACGATCGCCGCGCGGGTCGCCGAGGCGTACGCCCGGGGCGCCCGGGAGATCCGCCTCACGGGCCTCGATACCGCGGCCTGGGGCGCGGACCTCCCCGGCCGCCCGAACTTGGCCGACCTCCTGCTCCGGCTGCGGGAACGGCCGGAGGACCTCCGCCTCCGCGTAGGGATGATGAGCCCGCAGAGCCTCCTGCCGTTCCTCGGCGAGTACCTCGCCGCGCTGGACGACGCGAGGGTCTTCCGGTTCCTCCATCTCCCGGTCCAGAGCGGCTCGGATCGCGTCCTCTCCGCGATGCGGCGCGGGTACACGGCGGCGACGTTCCTTCGCATCGTGGCGGACGCTCGCGCCCGGTTCCCGGACCTCCATCTCGCCACCGACGTGATCGTGGGGTTCCCCACCGAGGAGGACGACGATCAGGCCCGTACGGTGGACCTCCTCGAGCGCGCCGAACCGGAGACCGTCAACGTCACCCGATTCTCGGCACGGCCCGGGACCCCCGCCGCCCGCCTCCCCCCGGTCGGGCCGCGGATCGCGAAAACTCGCTCCCGTGCGCTCGCGACGCTCCGCAAGAAGATCGCCCGTCGACGGCTCGAGCCGTGGATCGGTCGCGAGACGCCGGCGCGGGTCACGGAGTACGGGCCGCTCGGCAGCGCCGTCGCCCGCCTTCCGAACTACCTGCCCGTGGCGCTCGCGCAGCGCCCGCCTCTGGGCGCGGATCTCACGGTCCGGATCGAAGGGGCCCGCTCGACGTACCTCCTAGGGCGGCCGTCGGACGCCGGGGTCTAAATACCGGGCCCCCGCATCTCGGGACTAGAGCCGGCCACTCCGGCCCTAGCGGCGGGCTCCCGGGGGCGGTCGGCAACAGATGATCACCGTCATCGAAGCGGTCGGGATCGGCGCGGCGGTCGGGCTCGGCGGGGTCGGCTTCCTCGCCCTGTACCTGCTCCGTCGCCTGAGGGAGCGGCGCGAGAAGCTCCGCCAGGGCGGAGGGCTCCGACCGGAGTTCGCGAACGACCGCGCGTTCAACCGGCTCGCGATGGCGCGACGGGAGGCCGACCTTCTCGAGCGCCAGGGCCGCGACGTCAGCTCCGCCCGGGAGCTGATCGATCTCGCGCAACGGGAGTTCGGGCTGCGCCAGTTCGACCGGGCCTACGATCTGGCCCAGTCGGCCCACGAGACCCTCGTCGTCGCACGCCGACGACCGGGCCCGAATCCCCCCGTACCGACATCGCCCCGGTCCGCGCCCGCCGCCACGGTCCCCGCCGCGTCGAGCGCCCCCCTGACGGCACCCGTCGCCGGGTCGCCGCCCCCGCCCGAAGGGGAGCCGTCCCCCAAGCTCGCCCGGAACCGGGCCGAGTCGCAATTCCAGCTGAAGCTGTTCGAGGGTGAGCTCGCCGCCGCCCGGCGAGATCGCCCGCGCGACGCGTCGACCGAGGGCGCCGCCGCGGTGCTCGTGCAGGCTCAGGCGGCGTTCGCGAAGGAGGAGTACACCGAGGCGCTGCGGCTCGCGCTCCGGGGTCGGCGCCAGATGGGCGTCACGATCGAGACGGTCACGCTCTCCGGCGCGAAGGGGAACGCCCCGCTGCCGGGCGGCGCTGCGCCGGGCGATCCGGTCGCCGCGGCCGAAAAGACGGCTTCGGGGAGCCGATGCCCCGAGTGCGGCCACCCCAGTCTTCCGGGCGACGCGTTCTGCCGGGGGTGCGGCCGTCCCACCGGCCCCGGCACCTGCTCGACGTGCGGCGCGCCCCGCCTGCCGACCGATGTCTTTTGCGCCAAATGCGGCGCTTCGTTCCGCTGAACCTGAGATTACCCGGAGGGATCGGCCCAGGCGTCCAAACGCCGCTGCGTGGCGGCCTCGTGGAGCACGGCGCTCGCCCGAAGCCATCGATCGACGGGGATCGCGAACCGAGCGGCGAGGAATTCCCGCAGCGCCCCGAGCGTGGCGAGCCGGGTCGGAGCCGCGTGCAACGCCGCCCGGACGTGCTCCCGCACGTTCCAGACCCCGAGGGGGAGGATCTCGCCGGGGTGCACCTCGCGGAGCACCACCACGCCCGCCTGGCGCCGCCGCCGCAGCAACGCCTCGCTCGTCGCGAGCCGCGCCGCGTAGTAGCACCCGCCGATCGCAGCGTAGGTGGTCCGCCCCCGGAACCCCTCGTGGTCCCCCGCGATCACGATCTCGTTCGGATGGGGGTTCCAGAGCGTGTTCGGGTACCAGGCCTCGATCGATTCGTAACGGTAGGCGCCCGGGAGGAACACCAGGATCCAACGGTTGTCGAGGGCGGTGTAGGCGTGGACCTCGATCTCCGAGAGCTCGGGGAGGAGCTTCACCTCCTCGAGGTTGCGCTTCGACAGGAGGTCGTCGACGGCGGTGATGCTCCAGCGGGTCGGCACGAGCCGCCGCCGCCCACGACGCCCGAGGGTGCCGATGCTGAACGCCCGCTGGATCCGGCTCACGCGCACACCGCGCTCGTACAGCTCGCCGACCGCGATGCGGGCGTTCGCGTGGACGTCCGAGCTCAGCCGGTCGAGATCGGGGTCGACCCTCCGGACCTCGAAGGAGGCCCGCTCGATCGGGGCGGACGGCCCGAACGGCGGGGTCGAGTCCGAGAGGGCGAGGTGGCCCCGGGGAGGGCGGCGGAACGTCGCCTCGCTCTCGACGGAGGCCGACGAGAGGCCGACGAGCTGGAGGTCCTCCAGGAGCGGGATCGGTTTCTCGGCGTCGGTCACCCGGAACCGCTGGGTCCCCCGGACGAGCCCGGTCCGGAACCGTACCAGCTCGTCGACCGGCCGCCCGACCCACGCCTCCGGGGTATCGAAGAGCTCGGTCGGGCCATGCTCGGGCGAGAGCAGGGGTCCGGTCGCGACGCTCGGGTACCCGTACCGACCGACGAACACGCCGGGCGGACTCGTTCCCTCGAAGTCGACGCCCGGGACCATCGGCAGCGTCTGGGCGAAGGCGTTGTACTTGAGGAGGATCGGGCAGACCGGCTTGCCGCACAACGCCTGGGCCGATCGGCAGCGCAGGCACATCGACGGATCCTCCCGGAGCCCGGGAATGCTCCACCGGAGCCCATCGAGCGGGACGATCCCGGGAAGGGGCGGCGCGGCCGGGGCAGCCATCGGCGGGGAGCAGGGCCCTTGGCTATCTAACGCGGAACGCGGGGGTCGCGGAACACCGTCCGCGAAGTGTCCCCCGCTCAGGTTCAAATAGCGCGTCCCGGTGGCCGGCCGCCGATTGGGACTGTGGGGTAGCTTGGTCCATCCTTCGGGGTTCGGGACTCCGAGACGCCAGTTCAAATCTGGCCAGTCCCACTCACGCCGCTCGGGTCGGTGACGCGGGTGGACCGCGGGTCCTCCGGACTACAGCTTCTCGACCAATTTGCGGACGGCCGCTCCACCCGAGGAGAGGATCGGACCCCCGTGGTACGTCATCAGCGCATCGACGGAGAGT
>JASHQF010000090.1 GCA_030037695.1 Thermoplasmata archaeon | reverse complement strand
GTCACCAGTCCCTACGCGACCGGTGGTGGGAGTTTCGGACTCTCGGTGGGACTTAGCGATGGCATCGCAGTCGTCGGCGCTCCCGAAGAGAACACTCCTGGCGTGAACGCCTCCAACGACCTGGGCGCTGGCAACGCCTACCTCTTCTCCACGTCCACGCTCGGGCTCACGCTCCTCGCCAACCCCGATCCTAGCATGGGCGGTAGTTTCGGCTACTCGGTCGCGATCCAGGGTGGATCTGTCGTGGTCGGAGCGCCCCAGACGAACGAGAGCACGGGCCCGGACCTCCCGGTAGGGCAGGCCTACCTTTTCAACTCGTCGACCGGGGTGCTCGAGCACACGTTCGACAGTAAGTATCCCACCCTCTCCAACAAGGCTTCCGCGAACGGAGAGTTCGGCGAGTCGGTGGCGATCTCCTCGACGTGGATCGCGATCGGAGCCCCGTTCGAAGCGAGAAGCTCCAACGGTTCGGGACCCGCGCTCGGCAACGTCTACGTGTACTACGCTTCGAACGACTCCCTCGCGAGCATCGACACGATGCCGGGGGGCACGAACAACTCGTCGTTCGGGACCTCGCTCGCCATTGACGGTAACTGGATCCTTGTGGGGGCACCGGACACGGTCAACTACAATCTCAACGCCAACGTTTCCGGATCCGTCTACGTGTTCGACGCCGGCAACGGGACGCTGGTCGCCAACATCTCCAATCCCTACCCCGAGTTCGGGGCGGCGTTCGGCACGTCGGTCGCGGCCGTGGGCGGCACCGTCGTCGTCGGGGCTCCCGGCGAGAACGTCACTCAGGTCGGATCGGGTGCCGTCTACGTCTTCTCGCTGGCTTCGCGAGGCGGACCGGTCAGCGTGCGGCTCGATATGTCCCTCAGCAGCCCTGACTCGACCACAGCGGGGGCCTTCGGCTGGGCGGTCGCCTACGACGGCGGCGAGATTGCGGTCGGGGCGCCGGACGACAACGGGGATCCCTCGATCCCACTTGCGCAGGCCGGTAGCGTCTACCTGTTCAGCTCGTCGAACGGTAGCCTGCTCGATCGCTACGGCGATCCAGTCCCGCTCACCTACAACAATTTCGGCTTTGCGGTCGCCATCGGACCCAGTCGTGTCGTCGTCGGCGTGGCTGGACAGTATCCGGCCGGCGCCGCTGACATGTTCTGTTGGGGCGCCCTCCTCTAACGGGGGCCAAGCCCTTCTCGAGACCGAAGCAAACCGTAGGGCGACGTCTCGTTGCCGGGAAGGCTGCCTGAAACCCTCGACGCCTGAGGAAGCCTCTTGAGTATGGGCATGCTGGCCGGCTCGGGGGTCCGCGGGCGGTCCCTGCCGGGAGCAGACACCGCGATCATGGTGCGATGGGTCTGTGTCCGGCGAGCTGTAGTTGTAGGGATCGCGGCACTGTTCGTGGCAGCCCCGTTGGGTCTGGCCCTGGATCTGCCCGCTCTGGCTAGTGCCACGGGGTCCTCCGCCTACCCTTCTGAGGTTCCGACCGTCTCCCAATTCGCGCAGCCCCCATCCTCCGCCGTGGCCCTTCATGACCTCGCTACTTCCCTCAGCGGCCTGGGTCCTGAGCCACGCGGCTGGGCGGGTCCCGTCCAGCGGACCCTGCGTTCACCTACGATCGCCCTCGCGACTCAAGGACCTCCGAGCTCACTAACGACCCTCCGCATGCCGGTCGACCCGACAAGTTTAGGACGCGATTTGCCCGCCGACGGCTCAACCGCGGGAGAGGTCGCTTCTACGCTCGTGCTTTGGAACGGGACCGTGGTCGAAGGGAACTTCGTGTCGTCCAACGGAGTAGAGCCATTGGGGTCGGCCTACGACACCGCCGATGGGGACCTCTACGTGGTGGACGGGATCTCGAACAACCTCACGATCGTCAATACCTCGGCGAACGAAGTGGTCGGATCGACCCCTCTGCCCAACGTTTCTTCCGCCGTGGCCTACGATCCCGTGAACGAGGAGCTGTACGTCACGTCGCAGTATCCGGGAAGTGTTGTCGTGGTCAACGGGACCACAAGCACCACGACCGGGACGATCAGCGTAGGCGTGGGCGCCGGGGCGATCGTCTACGACTCGGCCAATGGCGAGGTCTATGTCGCCAACGCCGACTCCAACACCCTGTCCGTCATCGACCCCTCGAACTCGTCGGTCGTCGCGACGATCCCGGCTGGGCCGTTCCCCCTGGCGCTTGCCGTTGACAATGCGAGCGACGAGATCTACGTGGCGGATGGCGGGTCGTGCACGGCCGGTGGCCAAGCCTGCGTGACGGTGATCAATGGGACTAACGACTCCCTCGCCGGGACCATCCTCCTCGGCAACGACACCACCGACTACCCCATCGGGGAAGCGTACGATGCTGAGGACGAGGAACTGTTCGTCGCCAACGGCTTTGCGAACAACCTCACGGTGATCAGCACGACCTCGAACTCGATGGTCACCTCGATCCCCGTGGCCTCGTTCCCCTGGGGCATTGCCTGGGACCCGCAGACCGACGACCTCTACGTGGCCGAGCTCAACTCGAGCAACGTCACGATCGTCGACGGCGCGACCGGCAGCGTCGTGGGCTCGCTGCCCACGGGTCTGCAACCGTGGTCGGTGACGTTCGACCCGACCTCGGGGTTCCTCTACGTGACCAACGAGATCACCGACAATCTCACGATCGTGAACGGCTCGAACGAGTCGTACTTCGGGACCCTACGCATCGGAGCGGTGCCGTACGGCGTGGCCTACGACCCAGCGACCGGGGACGCCTACGTGGCGATGTTCGACGAAGAGTCCCTTGCGGTCGTGAACGGGTCCACCGGAGCGTACTTGGGTGCCATCCCGGTCGGAGGTGCCCCGGAGGCGGAGGTGCTCGACCCCGCCAACGGGCTCCTGTATGTCTCGGTGGCGGTGAATGCGCAGGCAACGTTCGACGTCGAGATCGTTGACGTAGCCACGAGCTCGATCGCGGGGACCGTCGCGGGAGCTGGCGGTCT
>JASHQF010000089.1 GCA_030037695.1 Thermoplasmata archaeon | reverse complement strand
GCAGAACCGGCGGGTCCCTGCTTGGGTGATCCAGCGGACGAGCCGCCGCGTCACGCGCCACCCGAAGCGCCGCAGCTGGCGGCGCGGGCACCTTCACAAGTAGGGGGAGGAAGGTCCTAGACCGATGCCGGCGAAACCCCCGAAACCGAAGCGCGAGGAGCTCGAACGGGAGTACGTGATCCCGCTCCGGGCGAGCCAGCACCAGCCGTCCCGGCGTCGCCGCGCCGGCCACGCGCTCGAGACGGTGCGTCGGTTCGTCGTCCGCCACATGCGCGGCAAGCCCGAGGACGTCTGGATCGATCCGCGCCTCAACGAATCGATCTGGCGCCGCGGCATCCAACGGATCCCCTCCCAGGTCCGCGTCAAGGCGATCCGGTTCGAGGACGGCCTCATCGAGGTCGACCTCCTCGAGACCGACTGACGGCGGGCGAGAGGGTCCGCTCGCGTGTCCGTCGGCCGCACGCTGTTCGGGGGCAGCCCCTATCTCGGGGTCTACCTCCGGGTCGGCGACGCGGTCGCGATCGGTCCGCCGTCCACGCCCGGCGCGTTCGCCCGGGAGATGGAGCGGCTCCTGGGGGTGCGCATGGTCCGCACGACGGTCCAGGACAGCGAGGTCGTGGGGGCGCTGGTCGCGGCGAACGCGCACGGGATCGTCGTCGGCGATACCCTCGACGCCCCCGAGCTCCGCGCGCTCGCCGCGGTCGCGCCCGTGAGCATCGTGCGCGACCGCCAGAACGCCATGGGCAACAACATCCTCGCGAACGATCGCGGGGCGCTCGTCCACCCCGACTACTCGGCCGAAGCGGTCCGCGCGATCGGGCGGGCCCTCGGCGTCCCCGCCGAGCGCGGGACGATCGCGGGCCTCGGGACGGTCGGCATGGCCGGGGTCGCGACGAACCGCGGCGTCGTGGTCCATCCGAAGGCGACGGAGCGCGAGGCCGCGGCGATCGCCGCGCTCCTCGGGGTCCCCGTGCACCGCTCGAGCGCGAACTTCGGGGTCCCCGTCGTCGGCGCGTGCGTCGTGGCGAACGCCCGAGGGTTCCTGGTCGGGCGGCCCACGACGCCGGTCGAGCTCGTCCACCTGCAGGAAGGGCTCGGGATCCTCGACTAGCGCCCCGGCGCCACCGCCGGCTACGGCGGGATCGCGCGACCGCACTGGGGGCAGCGGGTCGTGCCGGCGGCGACGTACGTACCGCAGTTCGGGCAGAACGGGGCGAGCGGGCCCGGGGTCGCCGGGGGCGGCGGGGGACCCGCCGGCGGTCGCTCGGTCGGGGCCTCGGGAGCGACCGGGAATCCGGGGAGGGTCGGGGGGACGCCGGAGGGAGGCGGCGCCGGCTTCGTGAACAGGGAGACGGTGAGCCCCGAGATCCCGATCACGAGGAGGAGCAACCCGATCAGGCTCGACCAGTCCGCGACGTTGCACACCGCCGTGCCGCAGGCGGGCGGGGCCGGGACGGGGAGGAACGCGACCACGACCACCGCCAGCACGAAGCCGACGAGGATCAGCAGGTACGACCGGAGGACGGGCGTGCGCTCCATCTAGGACGGGGCCGTCACCGACGCCACGGCTGTAACGGTTGTGGAGGGAGCGTTCCGACGCGCGCCCGCCAAGGGTATGGGGGTCCCGCCTTCCTGCCGGTCGCGGCTCGGAGGACGTGGGGTGAAGGTGCTCCGTTCGGCCCCGCCCGCGCTCGCCTACCGACGGCTCACGCCCTCGACCTGGCCCGACTTCGAAGGACTGTTCGCCCGGTACGGCGGGGTCCAGGCCGGCTGCTGGTGCATGTTCTACCGGCGGGACCGCCCGAACCGGGCGGCGAGCGAGCGCCTGCGCCAGCAGGAGAACCGACGCGATCGGGCGGAGCTGGTCCGCACGGGCTCCTCCGACGGACTCCTCGTCTACTGCGACGGGACGGCGGTCGGGTGGTGCCAGTTCGCGCCGAGGGACGAGCTCCCGCGCCTCGAGCGCGGACGCAAGTACCGGCTCGTCCCGCCGATCCGGGACGTGGGACCGCTCTGGAGGATCACCTGCTTCTTCGTCGACCGGCCGTTCCGCCGCCGGGGCGTCGCCGAGTTCGCCCTCCGGGCCGCGCTCCGGGAGATCGCGCGCGAGGGGGGTGGCACGGTCGAGGCGTTCCCCGCGACGCACGAGCGTGCGGTCGCGCTGTGGTTCGGGACGGAGTCGATGTACGCGCGGGCGGGGTTCCGGAAGGTCGCAGAGTTCGGTCGGAGCAACGTCCTGATGCGCCGGACCGTGGGGGCCCGCGGGCGACGACGCGCGCGGGCGCCTAGGTCCCGCGGTGCCGCTTGAGGTACCGGGTCGCGTACCCCGCGATCCGGTTCGCGAGCTTCTTGTGGACGACGGAGAGCTTCCCGTCGACCATCGTGCCGAGGTCTGTCAGCTCGAGGACCTTCCTCTTGTTCTGGGCAAAATCGCCCCCGAACTCGTTCGGATAGTGCCGGACGAGCTCGATCGCGACCCGCTTGATGTATGTCTGGCGGATGTTGCCCATTCGGGCGGCGCCGACCCGGGGTCGCATTATAACCCTTGCCGCGCGCAGGTACCCCGTCGGTTGGGACCCCCGTGACGGGGCCCGGCCCGCGTCGCACCACCGTTCGAAACCGGGTACTGGAGACCAAACCCACAAATACCCACCCCGAGGATGCATGGGCGATGTACCGCCTTGGGGGCGGCCGGACGGGCCCCGGGACCCACGGAGCCGACGCGAGGTAGGCCCGCTTCCCCTCGTATGGAATCCGAGAGCCCGGCAGCCGAACCGGTGCCCGCGCCCGGGCTCCGGGACCGGAACGTCCTGTTGCTCGACCTCTCCAAGAGCATGCTCGCCCCGCTCCCCGATCCCGAGGGGGCTCGGGGGGAGCGCCAGAAGATCGAGGTCGCGCGTACCGCGGTCTACCGGATCCTGCAGGACGCCGCGCGGAGCGGCGTGCCGTTCGGCCTCGTGACGTTCACGGACGTCGTCCGCGTGCCGGTGCCCCTTGCCCCCGTCCGCCCCGAGGCCCTCCCGTACATCGAGAACCTGATCTCGGTCCTCACCCCGAGCGGACGGTCCGCGATCTGGGATGCGATCGGGGTCGGGGCCGATCTCCTCCGGGGGGACGACAAGGCGGTCCGCGGGACCCTCGTGCTCGTCACGGACGGGTGGGACAACGCCTCCACTCGGTTCGGCGTCCGGGTGCCGTACGCCACCCCCCCGCCCGCGAACGCGATCGACCTCATGGGCCACCTCCTCCCGCCGGGCTCGGAGCTCACGTTCCGGGTGATCGGCATCGGCGACGGGAGCGAGCGCGACCGGGGCGTGGACGCGAGCCGGATGAACGGCTTCCTCGCCGCCCTCCGGGCGCGGGGGGCGGAGGTCGGGATCGCCGGCGCCTTCACGTTCCAGGCGGTGACGACCGGCTCCCAGCTGTTCGCCCAGATGGTCCAGGCGTTCCTCGACGTCGGGTACGCCGACGAGCATTCGACCCAGGGTCTCCCGCCCGACGAGCTCGCCGCGCACGCCGCGACCGCGGCGAAGGCGCTCAAGGAGCCGCAGCAGCACGGGGCCGTCGCCCGGCTGAAGACCCACGCCACCCCGCCGTCGCCCGCCGCCGGGGCGGCCGCGACCGGGGGGGACCTCGAGATCGGGATCCTCTCCGTCTCCGCCGGCACCCCCGAGTTCCTGAAGGACCGCTACGGACCTCTCGGCGAGGTGATCGAGGCCTACCTGGGCGGCCAGTACGACCAGGCGCTCACGCTCCTCCACCGCGCCTCGCCGTACGTCCCCCCGGTCAGCCGCGCGTACTGGGAGGCCCGGATCCAGGTCGCGCGGGGGTCGACGACCGACGCCGCCCGCTGCCTCCTCGACGCGTGGACCGAGGCGGAGAAGCTCCCCGAGCCGACCCAGGCGAAGGTCGCCCGGCGCCTCGCGCTCCTCCAGGCCCGGATGCAGAACGACCGGGAGACGGAGACCCTCGTGCGGTTCATCGACGAGACCGAGCAGCGGCTCGCCACCGCCAGCGGGCCCGCCCGCGAGCGCCTGATGGCGCTGTTCGACCGCCTGATGGAGCTCCGGGGGACGTACCAGCTCACCCGCCTCGCCGGCGAGGGGGACCTGCAGGACGCCGCCATGAAGCACGAGGAGGCGGTGGAGGCCGTCTTCGGCCATCTCCAGGATGCCCGCCTCGAGCTCGGGGCCGCCGGCCCCGAGGTGGAGGGGGCGCTCGATTTCATCGAGATCTGCCTCGCGGAGATGCGGTAGGAGGGGAACGGTGGCGGAGGTGAAGGTGACGACCCGGACACGCCGGTCGGCGTCGGCCCGACGGGAGACGGCGAAGCCGGGGGAGTCGGCAAGGATCGCCGTCGTCGGCATCCCGGCGTCGGGGAAGACGACGTACTTCCGGTTCCTCTCCGGCCACTTCGGCCTCAACCTGCCCGTGTTCTTCGTACCGTCGCGGGAGAACGGCGCGACGCTGCCGCTCTACGGCGACCTCGACAACGACGTCGCGCTCGAGGAGACGACGTACGAGACGACGGACCCGACCGATCCCGAGGGGAGCCTCGAGACGACGACCCGCTACTACGTCAACCGCCCGATGGAGGACCGGCGCAAGCTCTGGGTGGAGCTCTCGGCGGGACGGGAGGACCAGGGGATCCTCACGAAGTACCCCCTGCCGACCAAATTCAACCAGTTCGTCGAGATGCGGATGCGGTTCCGCTACGGCGCGCCCGAGGAGAAGTCGGCGTCGCGGGCCCTCGAGCTCGAGACGGTCGACGAGGCGGGCGGGATCATCTCCGACTACTTCACCTACGACCGGCTCTGGCTCACCTCGCCCGACGGCGAGGTCTCCGACCAGAAGTGCCGGGTGATCCCGCATTTCGATTCCTGGCGGCCCGACCGGCAGGACCTCTGGCGCCGGGGACTCACGCTCCTCGGCCGGTTCGTCCAGGGGGCCGACGCGATCATCCTCCTGCTCTCCCCGTCGCTCTCCTCCCTGCGCGACCAGGCCCAGCAGGTGAACCTCGCCCGCGGGGTGTTCCGGTTCGTGCGGTCCCGCAACATCCCGCTCGTCCTCGCGATCTCCAAGGCCGACCGCCTCCGCGAGTTCTACACGGAGGTCGAGCAGACGGTCCGCTCGCGGGAGTACCGCAGCCAGTTCGACACCGCCGACTTCCTGCTCCGCCGGGACGGCGCCGGCATGGGGACGATCCTGGTCGCCCAGGAAGGCCGCGGGTTCTCCACCAAGGAGGACGTCTTCCTCGTGTCGAGCGCCGTCTCGACCGGCGAGGGCCACCCGATGTTCGTGGGGGAGACCGGCGCCCCCGCCCCGGACTCCGGGGTGCCGACGCTCGGGATCCCGGTGATGGTCAACACTACGCTGCCGCTCGCCCGGGCCTGCGAGCGGATCTTCTCGAAGCGCGCGACCTCGGGGTCCTGATGGCCGACGGGGAGGCCCCGTTCCCCCCCTCGGTCGCGCCGGTCGCCTCGGTCTGGTGCCGGCAGGTCGACAACGAGGCGGAGAGCCCCGGCTACACGGCGATCCCGGACGAGTTCCCCGGGCGGCGGGAGACGCTGGAAGCGATCCGGATCGTCGGGAACCTCACGATCAACGTCGCCGACACCCACGACTACTGGGACCCCGATCCCGCCTCCTCGCTGTCGTTCTACCCGAACCTGTTCCTGTACCCGGCGGGCTCGGGCCAGTACACCGCGGTCGGCCGGATGTTCCTCTCGACCGAGGACCGTCCCCGCCTCGGGATGAAGACCCTCGTCTTCTCGACGCAGGAGCTGCTCGCGAGCGGCGACTTCGGCGGCCTCGTCCTGCGGGCCTACGCGACGATGGACGGCCGGGCCGGCCGCACGCTCGCGCCCCCCGACCCGTCGCTCTTCTCCGCGCTCGGGGAGGGGTTCCTGTTCCACAAGGGGGCGACCGAGCCGGTCGTCGTGATCGCGAGCGACCTCTGGGAATCGGCGAGCCGGACGGTCCTCGACCTCGTCCGGGTGATGCCGGCGTCGCTGGTCGCCCTGGGGGCGTTCCTCGTCTTCCCGTACTTCCTGCCCGCGACGAAGGTCAACGTCCACGAGTTCACCGAGCAGCTCCCGCTCGCGCTCGCCGTGATGCGGGTCCCGCGGGCGGAGGCCGGCGGCGACCGCCACGCGAAGCGGATGGAGAGCTGGAAGGCCGAGCCGGTCGCGCTCCGGGACCTCACCTCCCCCCCCGCCCCCCCGAAGGGGCGCGAGACGCTCCCGCTCGTCCTCCAGTACGTCCGGGACCACGCCGAGGCGAAGGGGCTCGAGGTCGCGCAGCGCGTCGACCTGGTCGAGGCGCCGCGGCTCCCGCCGGTCCTCGCCGACCTGGAGCACCAGGGAGGCCGTGACCGACGCAAGGAGATGTGGCGCATCGGTACCGCGATGGAGACCGCCGCCCTCCTCCTCGCCCATCCCCGGGGCCGCTCCTCGTCCGTCTCCGCCGAGACGACCAAGCGCGCGAACGAGTACCTGGGCGCTCACCCTGGCGAGGCGGTCGCCGTCCCCACGCCGACGTTGGCCCCCGAACCCGTCGTGGCCGCGTCCACCGCCTCGTCGGCGACGCCCGTCCCCGCGCGGCCGTCGCTCCCGGCCTGGCTGCAACCTCCCCCGGCCGTCGCGGTGCCCGCCGCCGCGGGAGCGAAGGTCCCCGTGTCGACCGAGGGGGACCCTTCCCTTCGAACGGCTCCCCCACCGGAAGCGTCCGCGCTCCCGTCGCCCGTGAGCCCGTCCGCCGCGTCGCCTCCCGATCCCCCGGCCGCGAGCCCACCCCCCGCGGCGCCCGCCGCCCCGGCTCCCGCCCCGGTCTCCACCCCCGCCGCTCGCACGGCACCTCCGCCGCTCAACCGCGAGACGCTGTTCCCCCGACTGCAACGCCCGCCTCCGGGTCCGGCTCCGAGCCCGTCTCCCGCCTCGGCAGCCCCACCTCCGATGGCCGCACCGGTGCCGTCACCTCCTCCGCCGGCTACGATGCCGACTCCCGCCCCGTCACCGACCCCGACGTTCGACGCCGGCGGGATCGACGCGCGGATCTCCTCCGCCGTGCGGGCGTCGGAGGACCGGCTCCGCAAGGAGATCGAGGAACGCGTCCAGAGCGGTCGCGACGCCTCGGAGCGGACCCGGCAGGCGTCCGACGCCGAGCTGCGGGGCCGCGTGACGGCCCTCGAAGGTCGGCCGATCGCGGCCGCCGGCCCCCAGCCCGAGGAGATCACGGCCCAGGTGCAGGCAGCGATCGCCCCGAGCGTTGCCGAGCTGCGGACGGTCATCACGGAGGAGACCCACCGCGCCAGCGAAGCGTGGGCCGAGCGGTTCCGCCGCGAGCTCCACGATTCGACCGACCTCATGATCGCCCGAGGCGCGAAGGCCGAGGAGGAGCTCCGCGCCGCCCTCGCCGCCCAGCTCGAGCTCGAGATCCTCGAGGCCCGCCAGCAGGGGACCGCGCTGCGCGAGGAGACGGAGGCGAACGTGCGGACGATCCTCGCCGAGAGGATCGGCGCCGCCGAGCGCGACCGCGCGGGCGAGATCCACGAGGCGGAGCAGCGGATGGTCCACCTGATCGAGGGCCGCGCGAAGGAGTCCGAAGGACGGCTCGCCCACTCCCTCTCCGGCCAGATGGAGCGGATCGCCCAGTCGGCCGACGAGCGGCTCGCCCAGGCGGAGCGGCGGTCCGCCGCCGAGCGCGACGCCCGTCTGGCGGAGCTGACCGAGACCCAGACCGCCGCCGTCGCGGGCCTCCAGGTCCGGATGCAGTCGTTCGTGGAGCAGAAGCTCCGCGAGCTGCAGGTCCAGGAACAGGAGAAGTACCTCTCGCTGCTGGCCCGGATGAAGGCGAGCCTCGAGGAGTCGCTCGAGCGCTCGATCGCCTCCCCCGTCTTCGACGCGGCGCTCCGCGGCAAGATCGCGGACGCCCTCGAGGAGGTCCGGATCCAGCAGGCGACGTCGTTCGGCAAGCTCGTCGCTGAGTCGGAAGCGTCGTTCCGCCAGGAACGGGACGAGGCGGCCGCCCGCCTCGAGGAGCTCGAGGGCCGGCTCGGGGCCCGGGAGACCGATCTCGCGAACCTCGAGGCGACGATCCGCAACGAGCTCGCGGACGTCGACCGCCGCCTCCTGGTCGTCAACGACCACATCCTGCCGCTCGTGCGCCAGACGTGGCTCAAGGTCTCCCAGCACGAGCAGGACGATCGCGCCCGGCCGAGGGACCAGAAGCTCACCGCGCTCCGGGAGGAGCTCACGGGGGAGATCACGCGGGTCGAGCAGGAGATGCGGGCCCGCGCGGTCGACCTGCGCAATCGCCTGGAGGCCTCGGTCACGAGCAACGGCCGGATCTGGCTCAATTTCGTCCGCCAGATGTCGCCGGACGCGGGGTACCCGCCCGCCGCCACGGCGGGGGGCCACCGCGTGATCCGACGCAGCGGCCGCTCCGCGGGCGCCGTGCCGGCCGTCGCCCCGCCGCCCCCGGAGGACCCCGACGACGCCCCGTTCGAGGAGCTCCCGCCGAACCCGATGGCCCCCGCCGACACTCCGGCGGACCGGCCGACCCCGGAGCCGACGGGCCGGAAGACGCGCCGGAGCTGACGCCGGGCCCGCGCGCCGTTAAGTCGGCCCGCTCCCTCGCGGAGGGGACCTACCGTTCCGATGCCGCTCGAAGGGGACCACCGGCACTGCAGGGTCTGCGGCAAGGTCTGCGCACCGGGGGCCGAGACGTGCAGCAAGGCGTGCGCGCAGACCCGCGAGGATCGGGCCCGGAGCCGCCGGAACTACCAGCTGCTGCTCTACGGAGCGATCGCGCTCCTCGCGGTCGTCTTCCTCGCCCGTGTCGTCTAGGCCCCGCCGCGTCCGGCGGGTCGCCCGGGCGGTCCTCGGGGGGACGTTCGATCGGTTCCATGTCGGCCACGAGGCGCTCCTCGCGGCCGCCTTTCGCGTCGGGCGGACGGTCGCCGTAGGGGTCACCACCCCCGCGTACCTGGCCGCGCATCGCAAGCCCCTCGCCGAAAGGATCCAACCGTACCGGACCCGGGTGAGCGCCGTCCGACGCTACCTGAGGGGAGCGTTCCCCCGCCGCGGCTGGGAGGTGGTGCCGCTCACCGACGCGTTCGGTCGCTCGACCGGAGCCGACGTCGGAGCGCTGATCGTCTCGGAGGAGACCGTCGCCGGAGGTCGCGCCGTCAACGCCCTCCGCCGGCGCCTCGGCCGACGGCCGGTGCCGGTGGTCGTCGTGCCGACCGTGCGGGCCCAAGACCTCGAGCCGGTGAGCTCGCGCAGGATCCGCGCGGGAACGATCGACCGCAACGGGCGGCGCAGGGCACCGCTCGGCGTGGGAGTCTCCGCCCCGGACCCCGACGTACGAGACACCGTGATCGGCGCACTTCGCCGGACCTTCCGCGCCCCCGCGGTCGCCGACGCCGAACGCACCGGTCCCCGATCCCGCCGCCTGTCGGCGGGTCAGCGTGCGAAACGGGCCGCGGTGGGCCGGGACCTCGGGATCGGGGTCACGCGCTCGCGTCGCGCGACGTGGTCGGTCGTGGCGGTCCCCCGCCGGGACCCTTCCGGGCTTCGAGAGGCCCACGGGCGGGGCGGGGGAGCGTTGAAGAGGGCCCTGGCGCGCATGTTCGTCGCCCGTGGGGCGAAACCGAGATGATAGCCCCGGACCTCGAGGCCGCGTGGAGACGTACGTCCGGGTGACGTTCGACAGCGAGGGCGGCGCGCCCTCGGAGGTCGCCGACCGGCTGCGCTCGTTCGGCTTCCAACCGACGCACGGCAACTACGATTTCGTGTTCGATTGGAAAGGCTCGGCGACGCGCGAACAGGTCACCGACCTCGCCGACGAGGTGACCCGCCAGTTGCGGGGCTACCGCGTCCGGTTCGAGATCGAGACGGTGTAGCGCTCGCCCCTCGCCGGTCCCGGCCGAATCCTTTTACGCCTCCGCCCGCTCGGCGGTCGCGGTGCAGAACTATCCCGTGCGCTCCACTCACCGGGGGAACCTCTCCCTCCCTGCGATCGAGCGGATCGCGCGCGTACACTTCCAGGTCGTCACCGTCGAGGCCGGCGCCGTCACCGTTTCCGACGGGGCGATCGAGCGACTCACCGTGAAGCCCGAGGGGCGCACCCTGCAGGTCGAGGTCCGGTCGAACCCGAAGGTCGGCAACGACGTCGCGGCGGCGACGGTCGCCAAGTACAACCGGTTCCTCGAGGAGACGACCGGCTTCACGGCGAAGGAGCGGGCCCGTCGCCTCCGCAAGTCGGCCGGCGAGGCCCCCGCCGGGACGACCGGATGAACCGCGGGCCGGGTCCCCTTCCGAGCTCCGGACCGTCCGAGCTCGATCGCCTGCGGGCGATCGTCGCCTCCTACTTCCCCGTCTACGAGACCCGCATCGGACCGCAGTCGCTGCTCCTCGCGGTCCGTCCGGACCCGGCGACGCTCGAGGAACGGTTCGACCGCCTGCGGCAGGAGCTGTGGCGTCTCGGCTACATCCCCCGATTGCGCCAGGAGCTCGGCGAGGAGTTCCTCGAGGTGATCCGCCGTCCGAAGCTCGGCGACCCGAGGCTCTGGGTCAACGTGGCGCTCCTCGCGGCCACGATCGGCACCACCGTCTTCGCCGGCGCGATGATCTGGCTCACGTACACCGGCCGGCTCGACCTGATGCCGTCGGATTTCGCCTGGGGGGCCGTCTTCTTCGCGCTCCCCGTGCTCACGATCCTCGGGGTCCACGAGCTCGCGCACTTCGCGATGGCGCGCCGACGCAACCTCGACGCGACCCTGCCGTACTTCATCCCGATCCCGCCTCCGTTCCTGTTCGGCACGTTCGGGGCGTTCGTCAGCATCCGCGAGCCGTTCCCCGACCGCAAGGCGCTGTTCGACGTAGGAGTGGCGGGCCCGATCGTCGGCTTCGCGGCGGCGATCCCGATCGCGCTCGGCGGCCTCCTGCTCTCGGTCCACGCGTCGACCGTGCCCGCGTCGTACTGCGGCCCCTCGATCCTCGGGCAGAGCTACGGGAACCTCCTGCTCGGCGTCTCCCCGTTCTGGGCGTTCCTCTCGCTGTTCGTCCCGTCGTCGTTCGTCAGCCTGCACCCGCTCGCGCTCGCGGGTTGGGTCGGCGTCCTGGTCACGGCGATCAACCTCCTACCCGCCGGATCGCTCGACGGGGGCCACGTCTTCCGCGCGCTGTTCGGGGAGCGGGCGCGGTACGTGAGCTACGTCGCAGCCGGGCTCCTGCTCGTTCTCGGGTTCTTCTACTACGGCTGGCTGATCTTCGCGATCCTCGTCCTGTTCCTCGGCCTGCGCCATCCCCCGCCGCTCAACGACGTCTCGCCGCTCGATCGCAAACGGTACCTCGTCGGGGCCCTCGCTGCCGGCATCCTCGTCTCGGGGTTCGTCGTCGTGCCGCTCGCGCTCCCCCCCGGGAACGTCGCGTTCGTCGGGGCGCCGTACGCCGCCTACCCGACCCCGACCCCGCCGGCGGCGATCGCCTCCGACCTCGTCTTCAACTTCTCCAACGGGGACTCGATCCCCCACGCCTACGTCGTGACGGCCTCGGTGGAGAGCGTGACCGTGAGCACCGGCGGCAACGGCACGGCCCTGCTGACGGGAGCCAACCTCACGGCCTGGGAAGCGAACGCGAGCTGGACGTTCGTCCTCCCGAACGGGAGCACCGTGGGACCGATCGCGGGCGGCTCGGTCGGCCTCCCCGGCGCCGACGCCTTCACCGTCGACGCGTCCCGCGTCGCGACGGTCAAGGTGCTGTTTTCCGATACCGAGACGGCCCGCGGCGTCGAGATCCTGGTCGGCCTGTCGCAGGACTGCGCCCCCTCCGGCGCGGGGCACCTCGACACCCTGTTCCCCACGGCGTACTAGCCGGGACCCCGCCGCTCGTACACCGCGAACGTCCGCGTGAGGCTGCGGTGCACGCGGACCGCGATCGACGTGGCGAGCCGCCAGGGAGTCCCCAGGAGCGGTTCCGGGTCGGGGCGGATCGCCACGATCCGGCCCCCCGGCGCGACGCGCTCCGCCCACCGCGCGAGAGCGTCCCGGGCGACCGTCCGGGCATCGTCTCCGCCGGTCCCGGACGATCGCCCGTACGGAGGGTCCGTGAGCAGGGCCCCGAACGTCGTCTCCCCCGGAAGGAGATCGGCGGCACGGGCGTCCCCTTCGACGAGCGCTTCGGCCGTCACCCCGAGGTGGGCGAAGTTCCGGAGCGCCCCCCGAAGCATCGCCGGGTCGCGGTCGATGCCGAACACCCTCCCTCCCAGCAACGCCGCCTCGGCGAGGAGCGCCCCCGTGCCCACGAACGGATCGAGGACGGACTCCCCCGGTCGCACCCTCGCGAGGTTCGCCGCCGCTCGGGCAAGGCGCGGGGCGAGGGCGACCGGCCGACGGAACGGAAGCCGAGGTTGCGCCCGCTGGGCGGCGCCGGCGCGGTCGACCGTCGCGACCTCGCGCAGGAGCGCCGACTCACCCCCCTCGGACTCGGCGATCCAGTACCGACGCTCGGGTCGATCGAGACGGATCGTACCCCCGCCCTGGACGTACGCCCGGCCGGCCTCGCGCACGCCGGGATCCGAACCGCCTTCCGAACGCCCGATGCGGCGGAACGCCGCCGGCCGGCCCGCGCGACCTTCGTGGGACGCGGACGCCGCGAACGGACCGCCAGGGCCCGGCGCGACGAGGCAGCGGTACGCCAGGGCGAGTCGCGCGGCGAGCGCCACTGCGCCGGGCGGCTCGGGCACGATCACCTCCACCAGCCCCCGCAGCGGGACGGCGCGCTCCCCTCCCGCCGCTCCGCCGCCCAGCGCCTCCGCGGCGGCGATCGCCTCGGCTCGAGCGAGCGCCGGCGCCTCTCCCGAGGTCTCGACGTAGACCGAGGTCACGCCGACGCTCCCTCGACGGCCCAGGCACGAAGTCGCGCCCGCATCGACGCGGTGTGGGAGCCCTCCCAGTACAGGTGCCCGCACGCCGCGCAGGCAAAGAGGGCGAGCCCCGGGGCCCGTTCGGCCGAGGGCACGCCTCCCTCGCGTGCGGGGTCCGAGCCGCGGCGGTAGGGGCGGAGTTCGCCGTTGCATTCGGTGCACCGCTCGAACCGCACCTCGCCCCCCAAGCCGGGCCACAGGGCGAGCATCTCCCGCCACTGGTCTCGGATCCCGGTGCTCCGCAGGAGGAACGCACGCGGGGTGCGCGCGGCGAGGCCCCGGTCCCGGGTGAGGATCTGACGATCCTCCCGCTCGGCGCGCTGGAGGATCTCGTCGTC
>JASHQF010000088.1 GCA_030037695.1 Thermoplasmata archaeon | reverse complement strand
CCGGGGGCAGCGGGAGCCGGTAGAGACGGAAGCCGTTGTACCCGTACCGATGGACGATCTCGCGCTCGTTCGCCTCGGGGGTGTTCAGGATCTTGATCGCGTCGAACGGGCACTTGTGGACGCAGATGCCGCAGCCGATGCAGAGGGTCTCGGAGATGATCGGCTGGCCGGTCGGCCCCTCGACGATGCACTCCTGGCCCATCCGCACCGGGGGGCAGTACGCCTGGCACTCCCACTGGCACTCCTTGGGATGGCACCGGTCGGTCAGCAGGATCGCGATCCTCGCCACGCCTAGCCCTCGCTGCGGTCGGAGGCGAGGGCGCCGTCCTTCATGACGAGGTGCCGTCCGGCCCGGCGCGCCACGTCGGCGTTGTGGGTGACGAGCAGGAGGGTCGCCCCGCGCTCGCGGCGCGCGGTCTCGAGGAGGGCGAGGATCCCCTCCGCGTTCTTCGAATCGAGCTCGCCCGTGGGTTCGTCCGCGAGCAGGAGCCCGGGACGGTTGGCGAGCGCCCGGGCGATCGCGACCCGCTGCTCCTCCCCGCCCGAGAGCTGGTGGGGGAAGGCGCGCTCTCGACCACGGAGGCCGACCTCGGCGAGCAGCTCGGAAGCCCGCTGCGTCCGTTCGCTGCGGGGGATCCGAAGCGGGCGCATCGGGAGCTCGACGTTCTCGCGCGCCGTGAGCGTCGGGAGCAGGTAGAACCGCTGGAAGACGAAGCCGACGCCGCGGAGGCGGAGCCGGGCCCGCTCCCGCTCGGCCAACCCGCCGACCGACCGCCCGCTCCAGAGGACCTGGCCCTCGGTCGGGACGTCGAGGAGCCCCACGAGGTTGAGCAGGGTCGTCTTGCCGCAGCCGCTCGGCCCTTCGACCGAGACGTACGAGCCCCCGTCGACGTGCACGGAGATCCCCCGCACCGCCCGGACGGCGTCGGGGGACCCCGGCGCGTACGTCCGGCTGACGCCGACCAGGTCGAGCGCGGGGCCCTCGACCGCGCTCACCTCAAGGCCTCCGCGAAGTCGACCCGGAGCGCCGCGCGCGAGGCGATCAGGCTGGCGAGGAGGGAGAGCCCGACGAGCCCGAGGACGATCTCGCCCAAGACCACCGGATCGAAGATCGCGAGCCGCGCCGCCTCCTGGACCGTCGCGCTCCCCCACCGGGCGAGCCCGGCGACCAGGAGGTACCCGCCGGCGAGGCCCGCAACGGCCCCGGCCGACGCGAGCGCCACCCCGTCCCGGGCGAGGCCCTGCACGATCGAGCGGGCGGGGAGCCCGAGTGCCCGTCGGATCCCGATCGAGCGACGGTCGGTCTCGACACGCCGAAGGAGGACGACGGCGAGGAACAGCCAGCCGACGACGAGGCCGACCGAGGAGAGGGCGAGGTAGAACCCGGTGAGCACCGCGTTCGCCGACGCGAGCTCGCTCTCCTCCTGCCCGAGCGAGGCGACCGAGTACTGCGGGCCGGCCAGCGCCTGGATCTCGACGACGAGGTGCGCGATCGCCGCGGGGCTCGTCGCCGAGGCGCCTCCGACGACGACCTCGATCGTGTCCGCCGCGTCCGGCTCGGTCGTCCCCGGTCCGGCGGCGAGCCCCGTCAGGGTCTGGAGGTCCGAGAGGGGGACGACGACGGCGTCCGCCCCCTCGGGCTGGACGAACGAGAACGGGACGCCGAAGATCCCCGTCACGGTGAACGCCACCTCCTCGGAGACGTTCGTGGACGGGGAGAGGTAGATCGTGGAATCGATCGCGATCCCGTACCGGGTCGCGTACGGGCTCGAGACGAGCACGTCGTCGGTCGCCGGACCCGCGTACGTGCCGTTGTCGTAGTGGACCGCATCGGAAGCGTCCCCGAGCGGGAGGGGCGACGGGAACAGCCCGCGCTCGGTCGGCCCCAGCGTGGCGAGGAACGTCCCGGGGACGATCCCCTCGGCGAGCACGGGGGCCCGCGTGCCGTTCGACGTGAACGCATCGACCGCCACGCTCAGGATCGGGGCCGCCGACGCGACCGAGCCGAGGGCGTCGATCCGGTCCGCGAGCCCGTGGGCGTACTCGATGCCGTGGAGCCCGGGGGCGCTCACCACGATCTGGTACCCGGAGTTCTCGAGGTCCGAGAGCTCGTGGGCGGCGACGCCGCCCCCGACGCTGACGAGCACGACGGGCAGCGCGACCGAGGCCCCGATCGCGGCGATCGCGAGGATCGCCTGGATCCGCTGGTGCCGCAGGGAGGGGGCGCCGAACGGCCTCATGGGGCCCGGAGCTCCTCCGCGATCGGGAGACGCATCGCGCGCAGGGCCGGGGCGAACGCGGCCGCCAGGCCGAGCGCGACGACGAGCAGGGCCCCCGTGACGATCACGGTCGGGTCGAACGCGACGAACGAGAAGCCGCGGGGCAGCGCCCCGACGGCCGCGAGGAGGAAGCGGTTGAGCGCCACCGCCGCCCCGAACGCCACGGCGAGGCCGACGGCGAGCCCCGCTCCCGCGAGCAGCAGGGCCTCCTCGATCACGAGGGCGCCGACCCGGGCGGGAGCGTGGCCGAGCGCGCGGAGCAGCGCGAACTCGCGACTGCGGTCGTCGACCGACATCTGCAGGATCGTCGTCGTGAACAGGGCGGCGACGACGAGGCCGATCGCCCCGATCAGGAGGCCGAACGTCCGGTAGACGTTCACGACGTGCTGGATCGCGCCCAGGATCTCCCCGAGCGTGAAGACGGTCAGGTTCGGGAACGCCGCGCCGATCCGGGCCTGGTCGGCCCCCGGGTCGGTCGGATCGGTGAGGTGGATCAGGACGAGCGAGGCGTAGTCGGTGGAGGGGGTGCCCCCGCCGAGGAGCGCCTGGAGCTCGGAGAGATAGGTGTAGGCGAGCAGCGCCGACGGCACGAGCCAGAACGGACCGGTGATCCCGACGACCCGGAACGGCGTGGCGGCGTCGTACCACGTCCGCAGCGACTCGTTGACCGGGGGCGCGGCGACCGCGACGTACACGGTGCTGTTGACCGTGACCCCGAGCACGCTCGCCAGCCCCTGGTCGAGCTCGATCTCGTGGGTCGGGGTGCCGCCGTAGGTGCCGTTGTCGTAGTACGGGTCGCCGGGGGCGGTGAAGCCGCCGCCCGCGTAGACGGTCGGGGTCTCGAGGTTCGCGAGGTCGGAGGGGAGCCAGCCGACCGCCCCCGCGCTCGTGAGCTGGGCGCCGGCGGGCGGGGAGGAATTGTTCTCCTCCGCGCGCAGCGTCGAGTTCCCGAAGACGAGATCGCCGAGGAGCCACGGGCTCGCCACCGCCACGTTGGGGTCGGCCGCGGGGATCGATCCGGCGAGCCGGTGCGCCCCGGGGATCGGCGGGAGGGACCCGTTGAGGAGCGAACTGTTCCCGGCCGAGCCGCTCGTCGCGAGCAGATCGACCCCGCTCGCGTACCCGAGCGTCGCCGCGCTCCGCTCGACGCCGGCCGACAGCGCGAGCAGGAGGACGACGAGCCCGATGGCAAGCCCGATCCCGAGCGAGGTGAGCACCGCCCGTCCGGGTCGTCGACGTAAGGTGGCCAGAGCGTGCGGCACACGCCCTCCCGGGCGACGGCTACCGGCCGCTGGCCCGGCGGAGCTCGCCGAGCGTGATCCGGTGGGACGCCTCGACGTTGTACTTGTGGATCGACTCCTCGCTCACGGTCGAGGCCCGCACCGCGATCGCGTCGGGCACGTTCGGGAACCGCTCGGGGAGGCTCGAGAGGAGGTCGCGAAGGACGTCCTCCACGAACTTCGGGTGACGGTGGGCGGTCAGCACGACCTGGGCCTCGTCCCCGCGCTTCAAGATCGCGAACGTGGGGCTCGACTGGGCCGCCTCCACCGCGCTGATCACCTCGTCGACCTCGACGTTCCCCTCGCCGTCGAGCTCGAAGACGAGCCGGGTCCGGTTGCGCTGGTTGTGCGAGATCATCGGGAGGGTCTTGAACTGGGGATCGGCGAGGAGCGGGAACTCGGCCGTGAGGCGCTCCCGACACGTCTCCATCGCGCACGGGCAGGCGGTCATGCCGACCGCCTCGGCACCGACGGCGCGCCGGATCGCGACCTTCCCGTCCTCGCTGCGGGTCGCCCGCGCTTCGGCGAGCAGGGTGTAATCCTCGAAGCTCCGCTTCGTCTCCGAGATCCCCTGGCGGAGGAAGTACTCGGCAGAGGCGTCGACGGACGCCTCGGTCGCGTAGGTGTGCCGTGCGAGGAGCTCCTGGGCGATCGTCGAGCAGGCGATCTCGAGGCTCGGGGCCGGGCGGGTGACGGTCTCGTCGACGACCTCCGCGAGGATCTCGGCGTTCCGGGAGAGGTCGGAGCCCTTCCGGCCCGACGGCAGGTCGACGGCGACGTGGAACGTCACCGCGAGCGTGTGCGCCCGGCCGTCACGCTGGACGGAGAGCGGCTTGCGGATCCCCGAGACCCCGACGGAGCGCAGCTTGAGCGCGCCCCGCGCCGGGGCCATCGCGTGGACGTCCTGGGGGGGGGTCATCGCGCTGGCGTGGACGCGGGGCCCTTAACCGTTGTGCGGGCCGTAGCCCGGGCGTAACTGCGCGCCGGGCACCGTTATAGGTCCCCGGACCGTTCTTGCGCCGATGGCCGACG
>JASHQF010000087.1 GCA_030037695.1 Thermoplasmata archaeon | reverse complement strand
CCGAGATACTCGGTCCGGCTCCCGGTCGTGTTGATGTAGTAGGCCGCCACGCCGAGCGCGGTCTCCCCGGAATCGACCCCAAAGTCGTAGGCGGAGCGGACCGTCGCGTAGCCGGGGATCGCCGTATCCCACCACTCGAGGCGGACGCTCGCGTTCAACTCCTCAAGATTGGCGTTGGCCCCGTTGGCCACGCCGCTGAAGTCGACCTCCGCGTCGTAGAGCAGGCCGGCGGGGTTGTACGAGTACCCGTCGACCCGGAACGAGGGCGGGGACGCGGAGATCGCCGCCCCCTGGAACGTTACGTTGTCGTACGTGCCGGCACGGACGAGTGTCTTGTTCTCCGTCAAGGAATAGTTGAGCTCGACGCGGACGTGGCCGCTCACGTTGGCGATCGAGCTCGTGAGGTCCAGGTAGAGCGGATAGTTGAGGCCGGAGGCGATGGTGAACGACGGGCCGACGTCCGCGTAGTACTCACCCTCTAGGATCGTTCCGGCCCCGGCGAGGGTCCCGGGCCGCACCGGCAGGTTCTCGCCCGAGAAGTTCCAGACGTTGTCCTCGATCGTGAGCGTCGTGCCGTTGAAGACCGCCCCGTTCTGGATCCAGAACGTTCCCGGGGCGGTCTCGTGCGGGTACGTCGCGTTGACCGCCACGGTGTCCAGGGCGATCCGGATCCAGTTCGGAGCGCTGTCCATCTCCCCGTAGCCGGGGCTGAAGGCGCCGTACGATCGGATCGTGACGTTGGCCGCGAAGGTCGAGGTGGCGTACGCGTACGCCGTGCCGCTCCCCGCGACCCCGAGATCGGAGAGGCCCATCGGGACGGGCGTGGTGAGGTAGCACGGCGTGATGTGCCCCGACGCCGGCGTGCCGTTCTGGAGGCAGTTGCTCGGGAGCGAGGCCTGAGCGAGCGACGGGGTCGCGGAGGCCGACGCCCCGTTGGGGGCCGGTCCGGCCCCAATGCGTGCGGCGGCCCCGGAGGACGGCGCGGCGGGGAGAGGCGACGCAGCCGCCGAACTGGTCGGAGGGGCGGGGCTGGCAAGGGGGTGCTGGAGGAGCGCCGCAGCCGGGAGGACCATGAGGAGCGCGGCGAACGCTGCGACTGCAAGAGCTCCGAGACGGGCGGCGCGCATCGTGACCCGATGCAAGGCGGCTTGGTCTATTTACGCCTTGAACCGCGGCGGGGACGCTCGGGTGCCGTTCCCTGGGGCGGCTGGGGACCCGGCGCCTCGTTCGAGAAGGAACCCCGCGGTCTTCCGGCGGTGACATTCCCGGCAGAGCGTCTGGAGGTTGGAGAATTCCAGCGCCGCCCCGCCTCGCGCGATCTCGATGCGATGGTCGACCTCGAGCTCGCGGGCCCTGCGCCGCTGGCCGCACGACCGGCACGTGTACCGGTCCCGGAGGAGGACGTAGTGGCGGGCGGCGTCCCAGAAGTAGTGGCCGTGGAAAGCCCAGAGGCATCGGCGGGAGCAGTACGGTGTCCGATGGTTCGCGAGCCCCCGGCCGCACTCCACGCACCGCCCCTCGCGCCGGGCCGCGGTCCTCCTCCGCGCTCCGTCGGAGTACCACGCCGCGGAGAGCGAGAGGATCCGCCCGTTGCCGTCGACGACAACCGAGGGGGGGGAGCCGTGCACGCGGCGTCGGGGGAAGCGCGGGGAATGAACCTTCGCCTCGACCGGCGTCGCGCCGAGCTCGACGCGGCGGAAGCGCGACGGACCTTTACGGGGGGTCGGACCTCCGGTCGCGGGGGCCCCCGCCACGAACTACGTCGCGGTCGCCGTCGTCGTCGGCGTCTTCGGGGCGGTCATCGCCCGCCAACTGACCGGGCGCGGGCCCGGGGTGCCAACGATCTTCGTCGCGGGGGCGTTCGTCACCGTCGGCGCGGGCGCGGTCTCCCTGGCCGGGGCCGAGCTCGCCCTTGCCCAGTCGTTCCCTGTCCTCGCCTTCCTGTTCGCCCTCTTCCTGTTCGCGGCCGGCCTCGAGCAAGCGGGCGCGCTCGATCACCTGGCCCGATGGCTCGTGGGACGGGCCCGGCACCCGGACGAGCTCCCGGCGCTGGTCTTCGTCGGGTTCGGCCTCGCCTCGGCGTTCCTGGTGAACGATGCCCTCGTGGTGATCGGCGCGCCGGCGCTCCTTACCGTCGCGCGCCGGCTGCGCGCGCCGCCCCTCCCGTTGCTGCTCGCCCTCGCCTTCGGCGTCACCGTCGGGAGTGCCCTCACCCCGCTCGGCAATCCCCAGAACCTGCTCGTCTCGCTCGATTCGGGCCTCCCGTCCCCGATCGTCACGTTCCTGCGGTACCTCCTCCTTCCGATCGGCCTTGACCTCGCGGTCGGTGCCTGGTACGTGCACCGGATCTTCCGAGGCCGCCTGTCGTCGGGCGGCGCATCTCTCGGCAGCCCCCCGGCACCCGCCGTTCCGCTCCTCCCCTCCGGGGGATGGCGCGAACGTATCGTGCGCCATCCCTCCCTCGTGCTGTTCCCAGGCACGATGGTCGTGCTCCTCACCGTCGAGGTCACGGCCGCCGCGGTCCACGGCCCCCTCGTCCCGTCGTGGGAGATCGCCCTCGCCGGGGCGGTGGTCCTTCTCCTCGCCTCCCCCGGGCGCGCGGGCCTCGTGCGCACGGTCGACTGGGAGATCCTCCTCCTGTTCGCGGGACTGTTCGTGGTCGTCGCGGGCGCGGTCGCGGGCGGGGTGATCGGCGCGTTCACCTCGCTGCTGCCGATCCCGGGTCCCGGGCACCGGATCCCCGGGCTGCTCGCGATCGCCACGACCTCGCTCGGGGGTCCGCAGCTCGTGAGCAACGTTCCGTGGGTGGCGCTCCAGATCCCGGTCCTCGTCCACCTCGGCTACGGACCGTCGACCCCGCTCGCGTGGGTCACCCTCGCGGCCGCGAGCACGCTCGCGGGGAACGTGACGCTCCTGGGAGCGGCCAGCAATCTCATCGTGGCCGAGATCGGTCGGAAGGACGGGGTCCAGCTGTCGCTCACGACGTTCGTACGGTACGGCCTCCCCCTCGCGGGCCTCACGGTCGGGATCCTCCTCGCCTGCCTCCTGGTCGGGCTGTGAGCGAGGGATTCTCGGGAGGAGGGGCGGCCCGGCCCCGGTGCGTCCGATGACGTTCCGCCTGGGAGCCTGGATCGACGATCATTCGACCTGCCGCCACAACCTCGCGCTGAGCGGGATGCGGGGTTCCGTTCGGGCCGTGCCCTTCCCCCGACCTCGGGGAGACCCCGACGAGCTCCGAGATCGGCTGGCCCGCCTCTCGGGGGTCGGCCCGGAGCGGCTCTTCCTCACCCACGGCGCCACGGAGGCGAACGCGCTCGTGGCAGCGTTCGTCGGTGCGCGCTCCGCTCGGAGAGCGGCCGTCTGCCGCGTACGGTTCCCCGAATACCCCCCGCTGTTCGACCTGCCCCGCGCGCTCGGCTTCCGGCTCGACACCGGGCGCCGCCCCGCCCGCCTCGCGGTCGTCTCCCAACCTCGGAACCCTGAGGGGGACCTCTGGTCGGTCGACCGCCTCCTGGCCTGGGCGAGCGGGGCCGACCACCTCCTGGTCGACGAGACATTCCGAGAGTTCGGGCCGGGCCGGTCGGTCGCCTCGCTCGCGCGCCGCCGCGTCTGGACGACCGGCACGTTCACGAAGTTCTACGGGGGGGACGACGTGCGCGTCGGCTACGTGATCGCCCCGTCGGAGGAGCGCGACGACTTTCACCAGTTCCACGGCGTCGCCGCCGACGAGGTCGCCCCGGGCTCGATCGCCTCCGCGCTCGCTCTCCTCGACGATCGCGCGCGGCTCGTCCGCGAGGTCCGATCGATCGTCGGACGGAACCGCCGCGCCCTCCGGCGGTGGCTCCCCGAGGCGGCAGTCCCGATCGGACCGGTCTACTTCGATCGGGCGATCCGCGAGCCGTCGGAGACGCTCGCGGGCCGATGCCTTGCCGCCTCGGTGCTCATCTGTCCGGGCGGCTTCTTCGGGGACGCTCGGGGGGCCAGGATCTGCCTCACCCGTCGGTCGTTCCCCGTCGATCTCGACGCCTACCTCGTAGTGCGGGACGGCGGGGGACGGCCCGGCCGATCTACCCGCGGGGGTTCGACGACGGGCGCTCGACCGGGCCGTGCGGGATCCGCCCCAGGTCCCGATGCGCGGGCGTGAGCGGCGGGGGCACCGGGGCGGACGGGCGCTGCTCGGTGCCGGTGTGCTCCTGAAGGAACGTCGCCGCGAACCGGATCGCCTGCGTCGGGTCGTGGTCCCGCTCGAGGAGGAACCCGCGGGCCAGCT
>JASHQF010000086.1 GCA_030037695.1 Thermoplasmata archaeon | reverse complement strand
CCGGTGTGACAAGTGGGCCCGAGGCGGCCTTACCGCTCATCGAGAGCGCTCTGCCGGAAGCGAGGCAAGCCGGCAGGATCGACATCGTGTTCAATCTGGTGCTGACCCGCGCGCGTACGTACGCGATGATGGGGCGGGGGGATCTCGCCCAAACGGAGATGGAGTCCATCAAGGACGAAGCTGAATCGCTTGGTTACCTCAATCAGCTGACCTACACATTGAGCGGGCTCGCCGCAGCGCTAGGAGAGCAAGGGCGATGGACCGAGTCCGTTAACTATGCAAAGCAGGCCGTGTCCCTGGCCGAGAGACTGGGCAGCGAACTAGTGCTGGGCCATACGCTGGCTCTCATGTGCGGAACCGAGCTCAGACAGGTCTACCAGGGTGGTGACAAGGCACTGGTCAAGGACGCCTTGGCTCACGGTGAGCGGAGCGTTGAGGTCCTGGGACAGCTCGTTCCCACCGACTCGCTGGTGTTAGCCCATGCCTATCTGAGCGAGGTTAAGCTGTTCCTGGGTGACTCTGAGGGCGCCCTGGAACATTACGACGCAGCGCTAGCTCTAGCGGACACGCTCAAGGTCGCTTGGCTGCGGAAGCAGATCGTCGACGACCTTGGGCCCCGCCTCCAAGCCGCGGGCGGTGGAGGGACTCCCGGAGGCTGGCCTCGCAAATCCGAGACGACCGCGAGCTCACAGGCCAGCGCGGGATCACCATCCTCCCGACGCCAGAGCGGAGAGTCTACAGCTGGTCGTGCGGGGACGGCGGAATGAGCGGCAGCAGCACCGAGTTCACCTCCAAGCGCTCGCGAGGATTTCGGTATATAAAGGCCTACGAAAACTGACGGGAGCAACGACTCAAGATATACCGCCCGCATCCATGCGGGTGTATCTGTATTCACAATAGAAAACTGCAATCGGGGTCCGACACTACCACGGAGGCTGATGGGACCGTACGACTCGGGCCCTCACTGCCTTGGACATGATCCGATCGACCAAGCTATGACTGGCGCCCATGGCCCCGTCACGTCGTGCGCGAGATGCGTACCTCGTCCCCCTTCCACCGGAATTGTAGACGGGGACGTGTCTTCCACACCCGGCGGCGGTTCCAGAGCGCTCCTGCAAGCAAAGGTAGCCCGATCGAGGCCTCGACATGGGCCATCGCCCGCGTCGCGGTCCGGGAGATCTTCCCCCAGGACTGGGCCTCGTCCAGCGTGCTGCCCGAGAGGCCCCCCCAGTGCGGGACGTCGGTGGTGATCTGGAGGGCGTAGTAGTGGCCCTCGCCCTCGCGACCGAACGCGTAGTTCGCCATCACGATCCCGTCGTTGATCCAGTTCTTCGGGGTTCCCCCGCCGATGTAGATCACCGCGGTCCTCGGGGACGCCGCGAGGATCTGGACGAGCTCGTAGTTGTCCCGGACCGCATCGAGGAGGAACCGCTCGCGTTGCTTGCGGTGCGCCTGGTAGTGCAGCGTGAGCCCGATCCCGATCGAGCTGTCGATCAGCGCCGGCGAGAACACGGGCACGCCCCGGCGGGCGGCGGTCGCGAGGATCGACTCGGGCGCGTCGAACCGCTGCCCGAGGAACTCGAGGTACTCCCGGGACGACGCCGGGCGCGGCGGGAACCGGTCCGTGATCTTCCCGATCGCTCGGTCGGTCTCCTCGAACTTGAGCTCGTCGACGTAGGTGTCGTAGATCCGATCGAGGTACGCGTCCCGGAGCGCCACGTCGTCGGCGGTCGGGGTCCCCATCCAGTGCTTGCCGCCGATCGTCTGGTAGAGGTCCTGGTACAGCACGGCCCCGGTCGAGACGACGACGTCGACCAGGCCCCAGTCGATCAGATCGCGCAGCACCTTGCGCAGACCCGCGGCGATGAGGGGTCCGGAGAGGCCCAGGAAGATGGTGGGCCGCCGTCGATCGGTGAGCGCATTCTCCCAAACCTCGAGGCAGCGCCCCAGGTTCCGGGCCTGGATGGAGCTCCCCTGGAACTGGGTCAGGAGCTCGCCGAGGCCCGCGACCCGCGTGACGTCGACCGCTCGGACGGGCTTCGTGAGGAACGAGCGCCGTCCGGGCCTCGTTCGCGCGGGCACGGCGGCCGCACAGATGTCGCTCCTTTAACGGGTTCGACCGCGACCCGCCGACCGCGGAGTTCCTATACGTCCGTCCCGCTCGCCTCGGGCAGTGCCCGAGGTGCCGTCGGTCCCTTCGGCCGCGATCCGGGCGATCGAAGGGATCTCGCAGGACTCGGGGCGCACGCTCGTCGTCGCCGGTCCACCGGCGAGCGGCAAGTCCAAGCTCCTGGCCGAGCTCCGCCTTCGCCTGCAGTCGGTCGGCGCCCGTGTCATCTCCCTGGAGGGGAGCTACCGGGGACGGAACGTGCCTTACGGGGCGCTGGACGGTCTGCGCGCCCCCCGCCCTGCCCCGGAGGCCTCGCCGTCCGAGGAGTCGCCCGAACCGGCGCTCGGGATCGATATCGGGGCCGGACCCCTCGGGGCTTTGCCGCTAGGAGCCGACCCCCCGGCGGGACAGAGCCGTAGGCGACGGGGGAGCCGCGGTCGCCGTTCCTTTCTGGGAACCCCTGTGCGCGAGCGGTCCGCGAACGAAGGGGATCCGGTGGCGTTCTGGAACGAGATCCTGCCCGAGTTCCGCGGACCGGAGGCGCACCCGATCGCGATCCTCATCGAGGATGGGGCGCTGTTCGACGACCAGAGCCGCGAGTTCGTGATCGCGCTCTCCGAGCGAGCGCCGCTCCGGCCGCTCCTGATCGCGGTGAGCCTCGATACGTCCGTCCCCGACGCCCGCCTCTGGGAGGAACGGCTGATCGGCCACGGCGAGGTCGACTGGATCCGCCTCACGACCACGACGCCGGACCCGCGCGAGGTCCTCCGCGTGAAGTCCCTGTACGACGACCTCCCCGGGGCTACCCAGCGGCTCCTCGGGGTCCTCGCCCTCCTTGGCGGAGATTCGGGAGAGGTCGTCCTCGCCCGCGTGGCCCGCCTGCGGTTCACGCAGCTCGGGGAGACGCTCCTGCCCGCGATCCAGATCGGTCTGGCCCGGGTCCGCGACGGTAGGGTCGAGCTCGTGCCGAGGGAGGTGGCGACGATCGTGGGCGATCTGCTCACCCCCGGGACCCGCCGCCAGATCCACGCCGAGATCGCGGGGGCCCTCACGGCCCTGTCGCCGGAACCGAACCCGACCCGCCGGATCGAGGTCGCGCGGCACCTGTACCTCGGCGACCCCGGCGCGGGCGCGGCGGCCCGACTCCTCGAGGCCGGGGAGATCAGCTTCGGCCTCCACGCCTTCGACACCGCGGCCGAGCTGCTCGAGGACGCGGTCGCCTGCCTCGCCGCCATGTCGATCGCGGACCGGGCCGCGGTGGAGCCCGAGCTCCGCCTCCTCTACGCCCGGGCCCTGTTCTGCGCAGGGCGGCCCTCGGAGGGGGAGGCTCAGCTGCGGGAAGGGATCGAGACCGCGCTCCGCGCGGGCCTCGCCTCCGCCGCCCTCGCCGAGATGGTGGAGCCGCTGCTGCTCACGATGCGGGCCGTGGGCCCCCGGCCGTCGCTCACGATGACCCAGCTCGAGCTTGCCGAGCGGGCGCACGATGCGGGGCTCGCGGAGGTCGAGCTCCTGTTCGAGACCCTGCTCGCCGACTTCTACCTCGAGCGGAACCAGGGGGAGCGTTCCCGAGCCGCCGCGCTCCGGGCCGCGCAGATCGCGCACGGCCTCCGCGAGCGGTACCTGCAGGCGTTCGGGCTGCTCGCGATGGGGTTCTCGCGGATCACCGGGTCGGCCGAGGAGCAGGGCAAGGCCGAACGGTTCCTGCGCGCCGCCCGCCACCTATTCGGTTCTGCCCGTCGCTGGGAGCTCGATCACCTCGCCGGAGAGTACGAGGCCCGACTCCTCGAGGCTCGCGGAGATGCCCTCCCCGCGCTGCACCTCCGACGGCGGAGCGTCGCCGCGCTAGAGCGGGAGAAGCTCCTCGCGCTCGAGGTGGGGCACGAGGTCGGGATCGCCGAGCTGCTGCTCGACGAGGGGACGGGGTCGGGGGCCCAGGCGGCGCTCGTTCGGGCCCGTGCGATCATCCAAAGCCTCCACCTCGTGCCGCCGGCCCCCGCGGTCCTCCGCCTCTGGCTGCTGGAGGGTCGTCAGCACGCCCTCTCGGGCGAGGGCCCGGCGGCACGCGACGCCTGGGAGGCGATCGCCGACCTTCCCGAAATGAAATCCAACCCGTCGATCCGCGCCGAGGCGCTGGTCCGCCTCGCCCTCCTCGAGCGCTCCCTCGATCGGGCGGACGCGGCCGAGGCGCGCGAGACGGAACTGGCGGCACCCGCGGTCGCGGCCGCGCTGCGCCCGGCCTGGCGGCGCTCGCTCGGCCGGATCGCCGAGTTCGCCCAGGCGAGCCAGCTGGGCGGGGGGCGCTTCCCGCCCGGACCCGGTCAGAGCGCGAGCACGGGCGGGACGAACGCGAAGAGCCCGGGGTCGAGCCCGTAGAGCACGGTCACCGCGCCGACGACGAGCAGGACCGCGACGACGACCCGGTTCAGGGTCGCGGCGGGAAGGCGCAGGCCCAGACGCTCCCCGATCTTGACGTCCCAGGCGGCCACGCTGACGAGGGCGGTCGCGCCGGCCGCGAAGACGAGGAGCGCCCCGAAGTTCACGACGAAGACGATCTCGAAGATCATCGTCGTGTCCCCGAGCTCGAGCAGGAAGATCGTCAGGAAGGCGGTGACGAGCGCCGAGCGGGGGTCGCGCGTGACCGGGGTCCCTTCGCCCGGGTGCGTCCCGAGCCAGAGGGCGTACGCGATCAGGAACGCCCCCCCGCCCGCGCGCAACAGACCGATGCGGCCGGGCCCGATCGCCGCCGCGAGCGCCGCGCCGATCGTCACCGCGATCCCGGTCGTCAGGACGAACGCGGACGCCCCTCCGAGCCACGTCGGCCCGGGATGGCCCCGCGCGGCGAGGGCGATGAGGGCAAAGCTGGTCCGGTCGACCAGTTCGAGGCCGCCGACCACGGCCAGCACGACGACGAAGCCGTCGAGCAGGTCGGCGGCCACGACGCGCCTCGGGGCCTAGGCGAGGTGGGGGAGGAACTCGCTCAGCGTCCGTTCGCAGAAGGTGCAGCGGAGGAGCACCGGTCGGCGCTCGACGACCTCGAACTCGCTCTCGATGGGTTCCGGTTGGTTGGAGATGCAGTTCGCGTTGGGGCAGCGGAGGACGCCGACGATCCGGTCCGGCAGTTCGACCGCCCGCTTCTCGCGGACCTTGTAGTCGTGGATGATCGAGATCGTCGCGGTCGGGGCGATGAGCGCGAGCGCGTTGACCGTACGCGGGGAGAGCTCGATGTTCTCGACCTTCACGATATCCTTCCAGCCGAGCTTGCCGGAGCGGACGTGCATCGCCACGCTCACCGTCGACTCCTTGTCGAGCGTGCCGACGCCCAGGATGCGGAGGACCTCGAGGGCGAGGCCGGAGCCGATGTGGTCGATCACCGTCCCGTGGTGGATCGGCGTGATCTTGAGCTCCCTCACCGTCCGAACCCCCCCCGGCGACCGCTCGCGAGGATCTGCCGCAGGAGCGCCATGCGGACGGGGACGGCGAGGAACGCCTGGCGGAAGTACGCCGCGTGGGGCGTGCTATCGACCTCGGGGGCGATCTCCCCAGCGCGGGGGAGCGGGTGCATCACGATGAGCCGCGACTTGCCCGCGTCGAGGAGCGCCCGGTCGACGCGGTAGGACCCCGCGACCGCGCGGTACTCCGCCTCGTCGGCGAACCGTTCCTTCTGGATCCGGGTGACGTAGAGGACATCGGCGTCCTTGATCGCGCGCCGCACGTCCGGCTCCTCCACGATCTTCGCGCCGTGGCGTCGGACTTCCTCCCGATACTCGTCCGGGAGCCGCAGGGCGGGCGGGGAGGTGAGGACGATCTCCGAGCCGAACCCTCCGAGCGCGTAGGCGAGCGAATGGACCGTCCGACCGTACTTGAGGTCCCCGAGCAGCACCACCTTGAGGCCGGTGAGCGTCCCGAACGCCTCGCGCATCGTGGCGAGGTCGAGGAGGGTCTGCGTCGGGTGCTGCCCGGAGCCGTCCCCCGCGTTGATCACGGGCCGGTCGGACGCCCGCGCGGCGAGCGCTGCGGCCCCTTCGCTCGGGTGCCGGATCACGATCGCGTCCGCGTACGAGCTCAGCATCCGGATCGTGTCGTACAGGCTCTCCCCCTTGCGAAGCGATGTCGCCCCCGCGTCGGCGATCGTGAGGCAGCTCCCACCGAGTCGGTGGACCGCCGCCTCGAACGATAGGCGCGTCCGCGTCGACGGCTCGAAGAAGGCCATCGCGACGATCGCGCCGTCGAGCGGACGCGTCGCCTTCGTCCCCTCAGCGAACGGGACCATCTTCTCGGCCTCGGCGAGGACCGCCTCGATCTCCTCGCGCGCGAGGTCCCGGATGGAGACGACGTCGCGGCCCCGCAGCGCCATGGTCCGTGCGGCAAGGAGGGGCCCGGTATGAAAGCCCGCCGGTCGGGTCGCGCCGGCCATGACCGTTTCGCTGCCCCTCCGGCCGGCCTTAAGCGCCGCCGCCGCGCTCGGCAGGCGGGGCCGAAGATGATCGCGCTCGCAGACTGTGCCGTGGTGGTGACGAACGCCCAGGCGTCCGCCCGATGGTGGAAGGAGAAGGTCGGGTTCGCGGTCCACGCGGTGGGGCCCGGCGACCACGCGGTGATGATCGCGCCCCCCGGCGACCGGTTCGTCCTCCATCTGTGCGAAGGGTTCGGCACGGTCGAGCCGGGGAACTCGGGGATCGCGTTCGTGACCGACGAGATCGAGGCCGTCGTGAAGCGGATGCGAGCCGCCGGGGTGGGCTTCCCGGAGCCGCTCACCCGGCAGGACTGGGG